>JAJRQT010000099.1 GCA_024280115.1 Bacteroidota bacterium
CTCATGATAAAAATTTTGGGCGTCCAGATGGTCACCCTGATTTCCGGGTACTCAATTAAATTTGAATCTCTTCTGCTATAAATAAGATTGTAAACAATCGTGATGGGAATTAGTATGGCAATCCACATGGTCACTTTGCTGTTCCAGGAAAAATTGATTTCGAGGTCATTGAGAGTGACATCGCCCAAAATGCCCCGTTTAATAATCAATAAATATGGGATCAACGCAAATAGAATGAACAGTAATATTCGTCTTCTATAAATCCGATTGATAAATGGGCCATTGATATCGTATTGGATCTGAAACGTTTTGGTTAATCTTAAGGATGCCGACAATGCATACCAAATAATAAATCCAAACGTAGCTGTAGCTGTGGACAGCAATAAAAACTTGGTTTCCATAATTGGTCAGGTTTGAAATAAAAATACAAAATTATTTCTTTTATGTAATAGAAATAACATGTAATTATGAGGATTGCCTTTTGCAGTACTTTTTTTGGTGAGCAAATTATCAGGAAAAATATTTGATTTAATTTTCAGGATCTGACACGGACCTGCCTGGTAGCTGGTTAATCTTAAAAGTAAAAAATTATTGCAGCATTAATTCATTTCAGCAAAGACAAAGACCTGGCAACTGGGCCGGTTACGCTTTTTGTATTCTTAGATTAACTTTTACAACAATAAATTCAGAAGGCCGGGTAACTGCCAGCCCGATCAAAACCTTTAAATCACCATTTTGGATGTCATTAAAAGTCATGGTATCTCCCAATCCAATTTTTACAAAATAAGCCTCTTCTGATTTTTGCCCTAACATTGCCCCCGAGCGCCAACATTGCATTAGAAAATTCTCGATCATGGTTTTTACCTTATTCCAGGTATTGATTTCATTGGCCTCAAATACAAACTGTTCGAGCGCTTGTGTAACGGATTTCTCAACGAATAAACAAAATCGTACAACCGGTATATACCGCCATTCATTATCATTTCCAGCGAGTGTACGAGCTCCCCAAATGAGTGAACCCCTCGCGGAAAAGTCCCTGATAGCATTCACCGATTTTCCGGTCGCCTTATCAACATTTAGCTGATCCTGGAATTTATTGGAAATCTTTATTGTCGGAGCCTGAACATTGGATAAACTTATATTTGCAGGAGCTTTCCAAACTCCGCGGTCTGTATCATTTCTTACAATGGCCCCGGCAACTGCACCACTGGGAGGAATTGTTACCCCCCAATTTATGATAAATGATCTCATCTCATTGTAGCTTGGCAGATCCTGTACTTTTATCAAATTATCTGATAATTTTAATCCGAGATAAGGGCCGCTAATTGTGCTTTCAGCACCATTACTGTCAACCAGGGTAATCTTATGCTCCATGATTATTATCGATTCATCTTCGCTTACAAAAGGAATGGTGGTTTTCAGATATGGGAAATAGGCAGCGCCGTATCTAAGGTATCGTACATCGGAAACGATTTTGTCTCTGAATCGTGCTGAGATGTCAGAATTTTTTTCCGTTTCACCGATATATGCATTTAATACATCCGCAATGACTACCCTGTTGCCTTTATTTTTGCAGTGAAAAAGAGCAGCATCTGTAATGTCGCCATAATGTTCTTCAGAACTTTTGCAAACATCAGGAAAAACTATAATAGATGGTTCTTCATGATTATCTAACACTCTAAGTGCATCAATAAACTTACTTTTATCAGAAATACCCGTCCATGTACCTATAGAAATGACATAGCATTGCCCACCTCCATTGGCAAAATACAATTGCATTGTATAATAGAGAAAAGTTTCTGGCAAAACGGTTTGATTACCAACCAGGGATACTTCCGATTTTATTATTTTGCCCGTAGCGTCTTTTTTCTGATGGAAACTGATATTAAAAGGCTGAACAGGAGCTGTACCAAATAATTCAGTATAGTCTGCGATTGAGTTGATTTTAGTAGGTACCAAATTCAAATCATTTCCCAGTGTGTCCACGTGTTTTTCGGTATAACCTATAAAGACCGGTATTGAGGTTTCGACAGGCAGAACTGATGCTGGGTTACTGCTTATTTCTTCAGTATAAACTCCTGGTGTATTAAATTTTGGCATGTTACTAAACGTTTAACGAACTTCCAATATAGTCAATTTCCCGTGCTGTATTAAATGACCATTGGACTAAATGGAATTCAATAGGAAAAATTATAATTAACAGTGTATTTCAATGGAGATGATATAGTGAAATGTGCGCACGAGAGGAATATAACCCCTACCTCTACAGCGCCATTTTAGTACATTTTAGGGAAAGTGTATCAAGATTGTGACAAAAATCATGAGAGGTTTTCGATTTCATCTTCAATTTGTTCTATAATGGAACAGTAACCAATTTTCCTTTTTATATCTCTTATTTGCAACTGGGCTTGTTCAGTGTAATTAATAAAAGAGTCCAACCTTATTCCCATTTGAATTCCTAAGTGAGATTTTGCAAGTACCCATTTGCCTGGTAATTTATTAGATCTGTTTTTTGAAGTTATTTGGATTATTAACCTTACCTGATCAGCCTCAACGCTTAACACAACACCAGGTCTTGATTTAGCTTGACTATCCCCTTTTGCATCTATCCACGGGAAATGAACAAGAACAACATCACCTTTATCGTATCGAGGCATTTATTTTATTTGCAAAACACCTCATCATAAATATCAAGTTCATCATCATCCCAATCCTTAAAGGATTGAAATTTTTTGGTTAGTTCCTCTTTTTGTTCGTTAGAAATTGTGTTGTTAAGTTCGGGATAAGCAGCTTTTTTTAATGTAGATTCAGCTTCATTCAATAAGACAAACATTTGATATACTTGGTTATATATGGGTTTGTACAAGAAAAAATCTTTAGTGTTTTTTGATCTACTGATTAAATCCCGAAAAGAAAATGCGAGCCTTTCAAAGTTTAAATGAGAATCAATCAACTCTTTATCAGTAGCGTTACCAATTTCATCAATCATGACTGTGATAATACTTTTTAATGCCCGTTTCTTTAAAAAAACCATGATAAATGAAAATGAAGAAATAATGGCAATTATTGGAATTACTAAAATCAACCCAACAATTCCTAAGAAATATTTAGGAATTCGAATAATGACATCGAAAAAATCAAACAGATTCTTTATGTAGTAATCATAATTTGATTCTTGATATGTTAAATGAATTTGCATTAAGTATTTACTTCTGGTATGATGAGAACGTTCAAATATTCAAAAAAGTTTTTATAAATTCAACGAAATGAAAGAAAATAGAGGTATTTGAATAAAAAGTCCGTAGATGGTTCAGGGGCTCGGGGTCCAATTCCCCGAAGTCTAAACCAGTCGTGGACTTCTTTTCAAAGATAGTAATAATTTATTCTAAGCACTAATACTTTAGATGCTCGGTACCAAAGTTCTTAATTTTTTCATAAATAGCTGCTGAACTTGCCGTAGCCCATAGTTCACCAAGCATTTCATACAGCTTACCCCTATACATTACCATATCCTGATTATTATATACAATTTCGTAGCAGTTAATGTACTCTATAAAATGATATGATTCATCTGCACTTAATATATTCAATACTTCACTTTCGCTATTTCCTTCCGGATCTATATAGGGATCAGCCCCCATGTGAAGTAATTCTTCGACTTTCTTTAAATTTCTGACTCCGGCATAGTTTGTTAGATTCAAATCAATCTCCCTGAATCCCTTTTGTGTTTCCTTTTTTAATTCATCATGATCGTAATGTTCCCAACTATAATCAATATGATGATTAATAAGGTTGTAATTTTGATATTCAATATCCGGTAATCCTCTATATCCCAATTTTTGATTTAAATTATTTATGCACCTAATCGTATTATCAAATAGCTTTCTTGGATTAATTGAGATGCTCGTGCTTAGTCTTGTCTTTTGCTTTAGATTATACCAGCAGTCATAATTCATCCGTAAAATTTCCGTCACATTCAAATGAATGTCGTGTTTGGATTGTTTTTCTTGATAAGGTATGACAAGTATTAAATCTTCTTTGGTGTTGATTATTTTGTCAAGGGCTTCAACATCTAAAAAGATAGCTGAAAGAATGATTTGTTCTTGAGTGTTGAATTTAAAATTTTGTTAAATGTACTTCGTTTTTTACACCAAAAAGACTGTTTTAGAAGCCTGAATTTAAGATCCGAACAAATACATCGAATAAGTTTTAAACAGTCTTTAATTTCAAATCTATGAAATAATCTTTGACAATAAGTACTCACACTCAGAATAATTGTTAAATTTTTAATTATTCATAAGAAGCATAGAAAGTCATCCTGTCACCATCAATATTTCGTTGATTCAACCTAATGGCCCCAGCAATCAATTTTCCGTAATTAGTTGATTCTACAACCCATGAGGGCTTATTTTCTTCAGAGGATCCGAATATCAATACATCTTCAATCCTCAATAAAAATCCAAATTCAAGAGGCACTTTGATACGCACATCTCCTTTAAGGTTTTCAGTGACAATTATTTCAACCAGATCATTGAAGTATTTATTTTTCATATATTAAATCTAATCATCAGTTTTTCATTATGCAACTATCCGTTAGGAGTGATTCCTAAATCACTGGTTGGCTCAGATGAACTTCTATCATTTTGGTAATAAACAACCAGGTGAAAAAACCAACTTTTCGTTACAAACCTTGTGTTTCTTTTTTTTGAAATGAGGATGGTAATTTCATAAGTAGATTTTCATCACTATCAAGTAATTTTGATAGCAAAATGAATATAAATCACTATTTAAAGCCCTTTTCTTTGTCCTGGCCTGAGCATCGGCTAACCCGGTTTTGTGTGTTCGATTCTCAGGGGGTTCAGAGTAACGGTAATTTGGAGGAGGTTGCCATGGCTTAATTGAACGTTAAACGATTTCGATCAATACTCTGACATTAACAAAATCAAATTAGTTTTTAAAATAAGCTCTAAACAATTTTTCCGGACATATTGTTAATTCGATCGATGGCCAATACCGCTAATAATACTGTTACTTCAGAAAAGAACCAGGTGAAAAGACTCACATTCCGACACAAATCAGGTCTTTCTTTTCTGACCTGTTTCCCATGAGAAGGGAATCAGCTTTTCATCATTGTCAATAAGACACTTACGGTCTTGTAGGTTTGGATTTATTGTCAGATTCAATAATCTATTCTTAGAAACATACCGTTGACATCAATCTGATTCTTCGTGGACTGGGGCCTATCGACATTTAAATGCAATGCAGGCACAAGACTTTGCAGCACAATGGATTGTCAAAGAGAATTGGATTTGTACAGAAAAACAGATCATTTTAGAAAGGTGAAAGGATTTTAGTCATTTGATTGGCTGTACTTTTTTTCTTAGTTCATCTACTTTATAGTGTTGATACCTTACGTCCGTACCAAATTTATCGCTATATGAATTAAAATCTTCAACTCTGTAATTGGTTGAATACACAAAAAGATTGTATGAAACTAATTTTCTGATATCTTCAACACTATATTCACCAGAATAATACTTATTTACCATTTCTTGAGTTACAATGCCATCATCAAAATATGACTTTTTTAAGTATAGATTTTCATTCTTTTCATAAATTCTGGATAAATCAATATTGCCAATCGCAGTAGTTTCTAATAGCCTGTAAACACTTTTATCATCCTTTAAATAATAACCCATATACATATGACCAGGAATTATAATAAGCGTTGGTGAAATCCCAATTTTTTTAAGTATAGAACAAATAAATACACTTCCATCTACGCAATTGGCTTGCTCATTTTCATATACTTCATCAAAAAAACGAACATACTGAGTGAAAACTCTATCATCAGGATTGCTTGTATCTGTGATAGAACTATATTGTGTCCCTTTTTTATGCAAATTGTACCAAATTGCAAATACTTGGTTAAATACTCCATCTTCATCTTGTTGATAACCACTGAAAGAATTGACAATTTTGTGATCTAATGCCTCCTTTAAAAACTTATCAATCAATAGATGATCTTCGTTCACATAACCAGCAAACATCCATCCCCAATCCTGAAATTCATTATTTTCATCTATAAATCCGAACACACACTCGTTTACAGACCGGTATGACAATTTTAGTATGTCATTGTCCATATCTTCGCCATTAATATTGCACGTAAACGAGAGATCGACATTGCCAGGCTGATCCATTGCCCTTAAATTGTCGTAATTCCAGGCGACCTCAGGTTCGTAATGCCTTCTATTTAGATTAATCGCCGATTTTTCTTTAATAGTTTTTCTGAATATGGATTCTGAATTGATTTTTGATTGAGACATCGTAATTTTTAAATCATAGTCTTTTTCCCACGGCTCTACTGAATAAGTAAATAATCCAAACCCCTCACCGGATTGCCCCACACTGCTTGCCAAACCCAGTATAACAGATGGGTAAATTGTATTATTAAAAGGACTGTAATATCCGATTCCGAAATCTACATCAGCCGCAGTGATCACAGGATCTTCTATGATAGGATCTTCTATGATAGGATCATCATCTATTGGGGCCGGGTCTTCTTTTTCATTGGTACATCCGGCAAAAAACAATGCTAAAAACAATGAAATAATTAAGGACAAATTGGGTGTTACGGTAACTTTCATAGCAAGTAAAACAGATTAATTGTTTTGAAAAAAAAGTGTGATAAGAGGCTCTTTTTATAAGTTATGAATAATTTTGTATTTATCATACTCATGAATACTTTTCTTAAGCTAAACGATATCATGACCAAGTGGATAAATAGATTTTGCGTAAGAAACCAGGTCTTCCTTTTCTGACCTGAAGTATCTAATAGATATACCAGCTTTTCATCACTATTAAGTACTTTTGAGAAAGAAATGTATCTGAATCACCATTTTAAGGCATTTTCCTTGCCATGTACTGTACAATAGGTCAGATCGGTTTTGTACGTTCGATTCTCAGGGGTTTCAGAGTGACGAAACTGGATAATGGGAGTCGCCAGGGCTTGATCGAGCGCTAAACGAACTCAATAAATACTCTGACATTAAAAAGATCATATTTGATTTGAAAATAATCCCTAAATAACCCTGATTAGGGTTAATTCGATCGATGGCCACTACCGCCAATAATACTGTTACTGCAGGAGATCTGTCACCTCCTAAATAGATGGTGTTGGCCGGACCGTATCGGCAGAAATGCTGTTACCCGCAGGAGAATTATAATCACAATAAAACCGAGATGTACTCACAGTTCCAATGTCCAGCTCCTCCCAATTTCGGTAATTCTTTTGTGGATCCGCTCGCCTTTATTGATGGTGCGATATCGGTTTTTGTTGGTTTGGATGAACTTCTTTCATTTAGGTAAGAAAAAAACCAGATAATATAACCCGCTTTCCGTTACAAACCAGGTCTTCCTTTTCTGACCTGAAGTATCTAATAGATATACCAGGTTTTCAGATAATCTATTTAACAAAAACTGGCTAATACTCTGGGAGAAAATATTTATCCGTACCCAGTTTAAGCATCAGCCAGTTTTAAGTACATGCCAACAAGTGTAAAGTGGACTTCTTTTTAAAGGTAACTAAAATTTCCTCAATTCATAA
>JAJRQT010000100.1 GCA_024280115.1 Bacteroidota bacterium
ATTGAGTGATATCTCCAGAAAACGACAAAAGGTAAGCCTGTCCAAAATTGTATATTCAATTTGTTCATCGCTCAAATTGTAATAGCGCTGAAGAATCAAAATTTTAAACATCAATAGCGGATCGTATGGTTTTGGCCCTGCATTGACCATTCTGTTGGTATTGAGTACTTTTTCTGCCGTTTTACGAAAATATCCCCAATCTACCACTTGGTTTAGTCGCTCAAGTGGATCTCCTTGTTTGCTCAACTTTCTGAGCCTAAAATCTTCTGGAAACAGGCTATTTAAGCCTGTTGGTTTGTATGTTTGTGCCATCTAATAAATTTCGACTCTAAGATGACACATCTGACTGGATTTCAATAAGTTAATTTTAGATATCCCCTTAATATAATACTTTATTAAGATCAAATACTATAAGCTCTGCAGCTGCTCTATCAAATGCAATTAACTTATCATTAAAAATACAAATTCTTTTAAAATACGCACCTTCTAATAGTAAATCAATATTACTATCAATTGATAATGATGAGTTATCATCAGAAATCACCAATATTTGATTACTATTTGGAATTTCATAATCCCCAATGTATAATAAATATAATTTATTATCATGATAAATTACATCATTGAAATATGCAAATTCCATTCTTTTTCTCAAATGGGGATTTTCATCAAATAACTGCTCCTTCCTTTCTGTTCTAAATTTAAAAAAATCCGATAAATCGAGAGTTTCTATGAGATCCCCATTTAATCTGAAACGATTTATGACAGGTTTTGAAACTCCAACTGCTAAAAGCTGATCATCCTTGCTCAAAAAAACTCTATATTTGTTCAAATGATTTTTTTTAAAATCCTCTAAATCAGAACAAACAATGAAATCTTTATGAGAATTAGATAAAGTATCTATTTTCACTATTGGACTATCTCCTAAACGGGAGGAAAAATAAAAATTAAAGCTATCATCTACTGCAAAATTATTTAGAAAATTGTCTCGATAAGGTGGTGTTAAGCTACTTATCCAATCCCCATTATCATTAAAAATATGAAATTGTTTTTTCCCTTCATCTGCAAGAATAAGATACCCATTTTTGCTTACAGCTTGATAAACCAATAAATACTCACCAGGTCCTTTTCCATATTTATTTACAACTTTTTCTAATTCTAGATTTTTATTAAACCAATAAGCTTTCTGGGTTTTGTTATCAAATACAGTCAATTTATCAATATTAGAAATAATCTCCCAAACATCATCTGAAAAGTATATCGAATCACCATTTCCTATTGAACCTGATGGGTTTAATTCAAATTTATTAACTTTTTTATCATCCAGTTGACAACCATAAAATATAGTTATAACTGCTAAGCTTAATAATGTCGTAAAATTATGCATCCTTAATATTTCAAAATAATAAATAGAGGTCAATTTAGATATAGGATTAGATCAACCTCTATAACAATAAATACAAAATATATTAACTGTCGCTACAATAAAGATAACCATCGCCACAATCAATCCAATCGCCATGAATTGGATCTTCTTAACAATTAGGACTATATCCTACACAACAAGGAGATCCATCTGAACATTCGGCTGAACATTCACCAGGATCATCGGCAGTACAGTCTGCACCGGCATTTGTTATTGGAATTGTTCCAAGCACAAATAATGAAACTGCTGAGACAAAACATCTTAAATTTTTCATGATTTTATAGTTTTAAGTTTTAATTCATTTTTAATTACCTGATCTATCATTTAACAGGTAAAAATGCGCGATTCCTCTTGAATCTGAAGGATTTAATTCAAATTTATTAACTTTTTTATCATCCAGTTGGCAACCATAAAATATATTAACTGTCGATACACCAAATTGTACCATCACCACAATCAATCCAACTGTCACCTAGTGGATTTTCACTAAATATTTGATCTTCCCTGATGTTTTCCGAGCAGCCAAACATTGAAACTACAGCAATGGCTAATAAAAAATTGGGCTTTAAAAAAGTCATAAAATTATGAGTTTGTTTATGTTTTAATTACATTTTATTCTACACAATTTCAAATTATATAAAGCATCTTTATCTACATCTTTTACAGGAAAATAAATATAACCATCATGAATCTGAAATAGGTAGAACAGGTTCCCAATATTGTATTGGGCTATTGTATTGAAATTACTATCCATTTTAATCAGGAAGAAATCCGCATCATCTATATTTTCTCTGGCTTTGGTTTTATGCACACGGTAGTAGGTATTGCTAAGCGCATCGTATTTCATCCCTAAATACCTGGGAGAAAATCTCTGTCCATTAAATCTCGCTTTTCTATAACTATTACCATAGTCACTGATGTCTATTTTCATCTCACTTCTATTTGTTATCACCGGATTATGAACTTTCAATCTCTTTGTGATGGTGTCATAGGCATATACCTCATTGCCACCCGGGAAATTAAAAACAAATAATTGACCAACCCTCAACATACTTCCGTCACCTAAATATCCGGCCTGAGGAAAAGATTCCACATATGGCTTGGGATATTTTAACTTGATAATATCTGTAGTCCAATTAACAAGATCAATGGAACACATGAAATAAGCTGTAGAATCAATATTTATAGCTTCTCGAATATCTTCTTGAAATTTGTACAACTGTTTGAATATGCATTGTCTTTCAATATCCACAGAAGTTTCTCTAAAATTCACAATCCTGGCTCCTCCCATGCCTGACCTATACCCGTCTTTTATAAGGGCGCTATCCCTAATTGTTATTTTACCGATAACTGAACCATTTTCCGAAATTCTATAATGAAATGGATTACTCCTTATAATATATTCATCCCCAATTTTGAATACATCACCGGCAGAGGGTATCCCATTCGGACCTTTGTAGTCAAGCTGAATGGAATGGCTAAATGATCGTTGATCAAGGTTGAAGACATCTATGCGATGTAAAAAGCGATTATATCCTACTAAATAATTATCGTCAGAGATATGAAAACGTCCATATTTGCCCAGCAAATCCGGATTGATTGCAATCGATATCGTATCGACCATATCGATGAATTCTTCTTTGCTAAACACCTGTATCTTTTCTGTTGAATTATTTCCACAGCCGAATATGACGAAAAGACTAAAAAGTAGGTATAAGGTGTATTTACTCATATTTTTATTTCTTTATTATCAGGCCTTACAAAGGCTCTTTTTAAATGATGCTCTTGTGACTGCTTTGCCAAAAGATTATTATCCTAAAAATTCATTCTCATTCATCCTTTTATTCTATACAATTTTAAATGATATAGAGCATCTTTATCAACACTGCTTGAGGTGAAATAAAGGTCACCATTATGAATTTGGAACTTTGGATTGAACAGCCTTCCAAGATTGTATTGGACCAGGGTGTTGAAATTACTGTCCATTTTAATCAGGAAGAAATCTGCATCAAACATACTTTCACCTCTGGCTTTCGTTTTGTGAATACGATAATACGTGTTGTTTTTAGCATCATATTTTACGCCAAAATACCTGGGTGAATACATCTGTCCATAAGCACTTGCATTAAAAGAATCGTTACCATAATCCCCAATGTCAATTTTCATTTCATTTCTATTAATTATTATTGGGTCATGAATCGTTAAGCGCTCTCTGATGGTGTCATACGTATATACCTCATTGCCACCCGGAAAATTAAAAACCAATACATGATCCTTTCTCAACATACTGGCATCACCCAAAAAACCTGTCTTGGGGAAAGACTCCACAACTAGTTCAGGGAAATTCACTTTGATCAGATTTGTAGTCCAATGGATTACATCTATGGAACACATGAAATAAGATGAAAGATTAATACTCCCATCTTCCTGATATTTATAGATGGGCTGAAAAATACTAAAATTCTTCATGTCTGATGATCTTTCATCAAAATTACGTATACCAGGCCCTTTTTGAAAAAACATATATCCGTCTTTTGAAACTTCTAAATCTTTAATCGCTTTTTTACTAATAATCGTACCGTCTTTTGAAATTCTATTTAAAAAATAGCCGCTCTTTATAAAATATTCATCTCCGATTTTATGCCAATCGACAACAGAAGATATTCCATTCGGCCCTCTTTTCTCGAGTTGAACGGAATGACTAAATGACCTTTGATCAAGACTAAAAAAATCCAGACAATACATAAAGCGATTATATCCTCCTAAATAATTATCGTCAGATATTTTAAAACTCCCATATTTGCCCAACTGTTCTGCGTTAATCTTTATCGATATCGTATCGACTAACGCTGTGAATTCTGCTTTACTAACTAACTTAATTCCCTCAGCCGGTTTTTGTCTGCAGCCATATATGACGAACAGGCAAAAAAACAGGTAAAATAGGTATTTAGTCATGCTTTTTTATGGTATTAAAATCTGTCAATTACTGTTTCAATTTCGCAACCACAACAACCGGATTGTCATTTATATCAATGCCTTGTAGATGAGGAGGAAGGTTTTTACGCTTCTGAGGATAAGCTGAATAATAAGCTGTAATGGTCTGCCCATCAATGTATCCGGCAATTTCATTTTTCAAATTTATTCGTTGAGGCACAAAAGAAACGAAATCATTGAAATCATCATAAAAACCGCTATCCTCTCCTTCGGTAAAGTTTGAGATTATTGCTTCTCCTTTGGTCTTATCGAAGTATCCTGCATATTTCAACCTTCTATGATTGATAGTGAAAAAGAGGTAATTTTCAGTCTCAAACATATCTTCGATTTTGTACAAGTTTCTCAAATTTTCAAAAACTGCTTTCTCACCTTTTAGAGCATAATAGGGAGATAATCCACCCCCGTCAAAAACGTATTCTGGTTTCAAGGATTGGTTTGAAATGGAATAAAGGGTATCGTTATAAATCTCTTTGAAATAGGTTTGCTTTTCAAATTGATAAAATAGCGCATCACTTCCAACTACTATTACTCTTCCCGGGACTTCCCTTTTGTAAAAATCATTGTTTTTTATCCGATATAACTCCTTACCCTTTGCATCGAAAACCAGCAGTTTGTTCTCATCTTCTCCTGTGGTATTTGGCGTATAACCGGTATAAATGTCTGGTTGCATTTCAATGAAGGCTGTACCAATGTAAATTGGAAATGAAACAACTCGTTTTACCTGTCCGTTCAAATTGTATTCGATAATATTTTTATCCCATCCCTTAGCACTCACAGATTTATTTCGAGGATTAAAAGCATCTAATACTGTATGGCTATACTCTCCGGGTCCCTTTCCATGACCACCAACTTCTCTAATGAATTTGCCTGTTTCCCTATCAAAGACAAAAATTTGGCGGAAGGATATGACAATGATATTTTGCTCATCAACAAATACTTCCCTTCTCCTACCAACCAAACATTTATCATTTGTTTCAAGCGGGATATAATCAATAGAATTGCAAATTTCCTTAATTCCTACCTTAGTTTTTTTTTCAAATGCCTCCTTAACTTTTATAACAGGAAACATCTCTTTTTCTTGTTCATTTTTTTCTGAGCAGAAAGAAAGAATCAACAAACACGATACCCAAACCAGCTTTTTCATAATTGATATCCCAGCTTCAAATTCATGTTTATAAATCTATCATTATTTATTTAGTTAAACAACTATTATATTAGTTTTATAACTAAGTAGTGTCTGTCCACAAAGTCCTCTATCTGCGTTACGCTTGCTCTCAAAATGATCATTTACGAAATGTAAACTCACATTTTTCGAGCTGTGCAAGCCTTGATAGCGACCTTTCTGAATCAGACACAGAGTTTATAGACGGATTCAAAGCAGTTAAGCTCAAATTGCTTTTATTCAAAGGGATGAACTCAAATTGAAGTTTGTCAGTCTAAGGCAAGGTAAGTTTTCAACTTTCCGTTTTCGGTATTCTCCTTTGGTCGCCATAAGCTAGCCGAAGGCGATACCTGGCTTCTTTCATGAAATTCGTATAAGAACCGAACGACAGTTCCGCTATTTCATCTCCCCGATAAACAAAATTTCATTGTCGTTTTCGCTCAACGTTTTTTGTAAGGCTTCGATTTTTTTACGGGCTTTGGCATCTAAATCACTTTTTGCGAGGACTGTTTTAAACTCAGTAATTAACTCAAACGGCGAGATTGCCGAAATAAACATCCCGCTGTTGCTCATGTAAAATTTTTTAATTTCAAAATCTCCATAGTAGTCATTTTTGATTTTGAAAAAATCCGATTTAAGTGTCTTTTTATCCACGATGACTTTACTGCCTTTATACTTATCCCCAAAAATCCATGAAAGAAAATGACTGCGCCACTCATAGGTCCACGAGCCATGTTTTTTATCAGAAAACGAGGCGACATATTTCGGGATAAGTTTGTTTTTTTCTGTATTATAATAATATAACGTATCTAAGGATTTACCACCAAAAGCCAATATAAACAGATCGTAGGCACCGGCATTTCGCGAAGATGATATTTCACTGCTAAAATCAGGTTTCAAAATCAGGTGATCGATAACCGGTAGTTTTTGTATCAATTCCCCACCAACAGTTTGTTGATAAGCAACAGGAATTTCATCGCTAAAAGGCATAGACAAAACAGTTACAACATCGTTTTCGATGTAAACCTTGCACTTGGTCTGCTTGTAAATAAGTGGAATAGGTGACAGGTTTTCACCCTCCAGGTTATAGACAATAATTTTTTCCGCATTGGCAAATGGAGTCAGATAGACCCTGTTTGCAGGTTCATCGAGCTGAATGCCATAAAGTGAGGTAAATTCTCCGGGACCTCTCCCGATGGTACCAATATTACGGATAAATTTCCCCTGCCTGCTAAACAATTTAATTGGCATTTGACCGCGGCTATGAATGGCAATGTAATTTTCGGATATCCCCACATGATACACACTTTTGAAAAGCGAACTATCATTGGTCTCCAATGGTATCATTTCGCATTTTTTTATTATCTCGCTTAGCGGAATATCAATCGTATCGGTCACTTCGCTTATGTTGCAATTGATTACATCGTTTCCATCCACCCCGACCAGCGTGGCATGCGAGCCCTCCTGCCTGGTTTTACACTGAGAAAAAACGGCAAGGATTGTAATTATAAGAATTGAAGTAAGGATTGATCTTTTCATGATTATCATTTTTAGTTGATCGTCTCATTTTGCTAAAGCTTTTTCGAACAGGAACAATGACAAGAATTTGGTTGTCATTTTCCTTAACCTCGGCTATTTGTTTTTATCAGTCATTGTATCTTTATTGAATGTGTATACAACTTATACCAATGTCAATATCGCTATTAATATAGAGGTGATTTTCTTCAAGGCGACTGTTTTATTTTTATTAAAACTAAAATGGGATTGTCATTCTTATCTACATTTTTCATTTGATCAAGCCATTGTGGAGATGCCTTCTCTTTATTAGACCTTAGGAAATCTTGCAATTCTAAAGGTGTTATTTTTCCAATAAGATAATCTAAGGAGTTTGAAAAAATAAACTTTGAAAGTTCTAGACACCCTACAATGTCCTCATATATATATGAAGTATTGTATTTTTTAATCTCCTTGGTTTGTACGTTTTGTATGTAAATGGATGAATAACTCTCTTCACACCAATACTTCTGAAAAACAAACATCCGGGATGGAAAAGGGACGAGGTGTACCATTTGATAACGTTTAGCTGTCTTTTCCCATCTTTTATAATCACCCTTGCTAAATTCAATATGTTTATCTCTTGGCAACAACTTGTCCTTCATGCCAAGGCCAAGGATGAAAGCAGGTTTCTTTTTGCCATGAGATATATT
Source organism: Bacteroidota bacterium (assembly GCA_024280115.1). GTDB lineage: Bacteria > Bacteroidota > Bacteroidia > Cytophagales > Cyclobacteriaceae > JAAUQL01. The sequence continues at coordinate 7,790 of JAJRQT010000100.1, forward strand.
CCAAATCGTATCACTCAAATAATTGTTAAACAGTAAGCCTGAAGAAGTTTTCTGAAAATAGACAAGAAAGTTATTATTAATTCCATATTTAAACCTACCTATTGTTACGCCATGTTCCACCACTATCGTATCTGTCACATTCATATCTTTGCCATGGATATATATTTTACCATATTCGCGATGGTATCTCGTCAGCTCTCCATTTAATGTACTACTGAACTGAAGTGGAGAAATTTTAAATGGAATTTCTTTACAAAAAGTCCCGTTTAATGCATATTTAATCCAGGATTTTTTTCCGCTAGAAGTCACATAAATAGTATCCTGGATTACATCAAAATTGAAAATTAGCCCATGTTCCCCTGGCCCTTTCCCTCGATTTCCTATCTGCTTTAAGAACTTTCCTTTGCACGAAAACATAAGTAATTTAAAGCGATCATTTATTATGATAATTGAATCATTCATCCATACCTGCTCAAGACTTTTGATAAAGCTATTTATATTTGTTTCAAGGGGTACATATAATACCGTATCAGCAAAATAGGATGTCTTTAGGGTGTCTTCTCCATTTTCCGGGAATCTCAGGATTTCAATTTCTGATTTATCATTGAATGTTCCAGTACTTTTAATAGCTTCTGGATTTTTATCAAAAGTGCATGCCCCTAACATCAAGGCCATTATTGATATCGTAGTAGAAATGATATTTATCATCGGTTTTTTTTTGCATTATATACTCGTAAAAAAAATAATTGAGAAAATGGTGAATTCCCCTATCTCACGAACTTATCATTCATAAATCATTTGGTATAAAACTCTTCAAGGATTCCCTAATGTGTATCACATTACTTTAAAGTTCAACAATGAATCTTAATAAAAAGACTTGAAGAGTTGCGTATAAAATATGTTTTAAAAATCATTTTTATCTTCATAAAGTAGAATTGTGAAAAGATTGCGAGTGAGACAGTAGCAATGCTAATTACTGGTGATTTTAAACCTTACTAATCGCAGCGGATTACCGCTTGTTTCCTTTAATGTCTGTAAACCATATAAATATCCATCATGAAACACCAACTTTGATGGCTTAATTTCCAGGTTATAATCATCACAGACAAAACTACTTTGGCAAATAAAACTGCCACCATCCCTGAAAATCCATACATTAAACTTGTTGGCGCCCTCCTCTTCCGGAAACTCGAAAAACAATAAATTCCCATCTGAATCCTTTATCATTGTAGAAAAAACCGGGAATTGTATTGGTTCTGTAATTTTATCTAAATCCTCTTCCATGGCTTTTATGAAATAATTATGCGCTTTTTGGCTTTCTTCTGCGCCAACCTTTCCTACAAAACCTTTAAATCTTAAAGGATCCATGCCTTTATATTTTTCAATGGCCTTATGTTGAATCTCTTTTTGCTCCTCTATTGAAATCTGATTACTCATCAAGTTCATTTGCTTTTTTGACATGAGTTTCCCATTCAAATCAAATATCTGCAATTCTCCATTGTTGGGATTAGCCACAATCAATTGATCATTGATGCAGGCCAATTCAGGTCTTGCTTTTATCCCGTGACGTCCTGAAAAAGGCATAGTAGTACATGAAACGCCACCTTGTTTTTCAAAAAAATAGGAATAATTAAAAAGTAAATCGCTACTACCTCCCTTTCTATCAAGATTTCTATCAGTGAAATACTCCCAAATTACCGTTTCTTCGTTGGTTTCATAATCTACAATAGACACAAAATCGCGAAACTTAGTCTTCCATATCGCCCAACCGACCACGGCAATTTTATTGTTTGGTAAGGCCACTATGCCTTTTGTCATATAGTCAAGGGTTAAGGTTTTGACGTAATTCCCCTCAAAATCAAAGCATAACATTTTACCATTGTTATTTGGTTTGGTAAAAAAAATATGCTCAATAATTCCCCTAATCGCTTGAGTATCCTTAAAGCGCCATCCCTGACCTTTGATCAGGCCAAATTCTTTCACAAACCCACCCTCCGGATTAAATAAGGAATAATAGTTTCTATAGGTATGGTTTACCACTACCGAACCATCAGGTAGCAACACAATTGATTTTCGATTACCCATAGGTTTATGATATAAAGTATCGTAGTAGGTCTCAAAAACCTTTTCCCAATTATTATCTGATGCGTACCCTTTATCTGGCACCAGTTTCACTTTGCCCGTTTTATAAATATCAATTAAATCCTGGGAAGATACGCTGAATGCCGCGACCATAAAGAATAATACTATTGGTAACTTTTTCATGCTTTTTAGTTTAGATCAAATTTCAGAACCATTTATTCGATTGGGTATTCCAATACATTTCCATCAGCATCGATTACATTAATTATCATCTGCTGATCTGAAACCGGCTTGTTCGCATCAAATTCCCAATCTACATTGTAATAGAATACCACCTCTTCCTTTTCTTTCTGCTGCCCATTGTCTGATACCCATATGGCAAAGAAGAGTACGCATGCTGCTGAAAGCACGTATAAAAACCTCCTGACAATTGTATTTACCGGGCGATTATTTTGCGCAGGATAATTAAATTTCGGAAGTTCAATTTCATCTTCCACAAGCAGGTCAATGGTTTTCCTGATCCGGACAGCCAGTTTTTTCTGTTGATCAATTTTTTCAGCACATACCCTACAAGCAGAAATATGTTGATTTATCAATTTCACCTCTTGTGCTGTTGCTTCTTCATCAATAAACTTTTGAATTAATTCATCATCAATACAACTCACAATTCTGTTTTTTTAATCGTTCCTTTAATTTGACTAATGTGCGGGATAACATTTTTCCTATAGATGAAAACTTTATATCCGTCAATTCTGCCATCTCTTTATAAGAAAATCCTTCACTATAAAGGACCGCGAGTATCCTTTCCTTAGGCTTAAGGTCTGTCAGGGCTTTCCTGATCATTCCTTCCGTCTCCAGTTTCTCATTAGTATCTTCGGTCATAGGCAATGTGTCCATCATGTCAAGGGCTTGACTTTTTTTCCTCTGATTCGAATAATCGACACATTTATTTATCGTAGCCCGGATAAGCCAATTTTTGGGCTGCCTGATTTCATGCTTTACCTTTTGTTTTTCGAAATAATAAATAAAGACATCCTGCAAAATATCCTGTACAGCATCGCCATCGAATACCATTTTTTTAGCAACACAAAACATGGCCTTATAATTATCTTTATATATGTCTTCGAAATTTTTCAATCCCATTCTATATATATAAGTCTGTTTTGATAGCCATTTTGTGACAACTCTGCATCAGTATTTACCTTATTCGTCAGGATATCATCATTGAGGACATTTAACAGATGGTTAAGTATTAGTATTTGTCTGAAGCGGAGACTCGCAAAAGGAGGGCTATTTGCCATTTCTAAATTTTAATTTTTGAATAAGGAAACCCTATTTCAAATCAGCAATCATGATCACCGGATTGTCTGTCGATTTAGTGTCCTTTAAAATCTCTTGAAATGCCTGATCATGTATTCCTTTTTCATCTACATACAAAAAATCGTATGCATAATGAAAATCAATTGCAACAGAATCATTTATAATTTTATCGGGCCAAAAAGGCAATCCTCCATCAAAGTCATTCACCAAACCCTGTGAATACTTGTATTGATATTTATCTTCCTCGTAAATATAGTTTTTGTTCACTTCTACATTTATCAACCGTTTTGATCCCTTATCATAGACCGCACGATATCCCTTATTTGATTTTACATACGTTAAAATCAATTGGTTTTCTGTCTCCTGAATTTTAAAAATGCAACTGGGTGCCTGTCTATTTTTTTTAGATAGTAAAGTCTCTTCAATACTATACTTGGCCTGTTTGATTCCGCCGACATCAATACTACAAACATATCGCTCAAATTGGTTTTTATACATCAACTTGTTTTGAAAATGATAAAATATCGGTCTCGTTAAAACTGTTCCATAATTATTTTTTTTAAGATTGGTTGGAACCATTTTTATGACCATGTGGGAATTAATGTCATATAAATGCAATTCGGTCGGTTTTCTAACGCCACCAAATTCATAAAAAAACATGTCTTGAATAACCACCGTGGAGTTGTTCAATTTCTCCAGACACAATGCCTTAAAGTCAATTTTATAATCCTGTATAAATTCACCTCCATATCTATATTCCAGGAGCTTATCAGTATATGGATCTAGAATGAATATCCTCATTATCGAGGGTTCTATAAAAAAATCAATTACAATATTATACTCACCCGGCCCCTTGCCAAGTGCCCCAATGCTATTTAGAAATTTACCTTCTACATCAAATCTTAAAAGTTTCATCCCATCAGAAATAAAAACATTGTTTTTGTCTAATTCAAATTCTAAATCTTCACCAAGAAGTATTTCATTATTTGTTTCAAGCTTGATATAACGGAGATTTGTAAAATGACTCGAGAAGGCTACTTTCTCAGAAGGGGTGCTTTCATCTAATTTAATAATAGGAATTTCATTCGTTCTATATTTATGTAATGACGGTAAAGGAAAATAATTTGTATAAATAAGCAGGCCAAAAATTATGAATCTAAAAACCACAATTAAAAATGATTTCGTAATTAATAAAAAAATTGATATTCAATATAAAAACTATGTATTAGAATAAACGCATAAGATCCTAAATGTTTACAGGAAAAGCCTGAAAATAAGCCACTTTCCAGTTGAACTGTTTTTCCTGTTTCTTCAAATAGTTCATCAAACTTGACTATCTCAATATCATCAACAATTAGGCTTAATAGACAAAAAGGAGGC
>JAJRQT010000101.1 GCA_024280115.1 Bacteroidota bacterium
ATTGAAAAAATTAGAATAAAAGCATAATAAAATATTTCAATTTCATTTGACTGCTTTCAAAATTTGGAACAAAAGTGAAAAACTCAGAATCAATTATTAGAGGTTCCCTTATCTAACTCAAAGAATTGCTACCTTTAGGTTTAGCCTGCCCCGGTTTTCATCGGGGGTTCAACAAAGTGCAAAGTGGCAATATCGGCTATGTTCTGCTACTGCATTTGCACAAACCGTTGCCATTAATAGAAAAACATTGTGCATCATTAAAAGCAGATAGAATGGAATTAGTAAGCGATCCAAAAGTTAAAGATGTTTTTGATAACTATCCAAAAAAAGCGCAATATCATTTACTTCATCTTCGAGAATTGGTTTTAAGTGTTGCATCCGAAATTGACGGACTCGAGAAACTTGAAGAAACACTTAAATGGGGTGAGCCAAGTTATCTGACAAAATACGGGAGTACAATAAGAATGGATTGGAAAGAGAAAAACCCTGAACAATACGCAATGTATTTTAAATGCACTTCAAGTTTAGTTAAAACATTTAAAACAGTCTATAAAGACAAATTTAAATTTGAAGGTACCAGAGCAATTGTTTTTATATTAAATGAAAAAATTCCCGAGATGGAATTAAAGCATTGCATTTCATTGGCGTTGACTTATCACAAAGTAAAAAATCTTCCATTGTTAGGAGCATAAAAAAAGATGGAATTATAACTCGAATGGTGTTAATAAAAACAAGAGGAATAATATATGGACCTGCCTACCGTAGGCAGACACAGACCGAAGCACTTGGATGAAGAAAATTCCGTAACTAATTGATAGGGGTAATGGGACAGTCTAAATCTATCGGGGGCCACCGATAAATCGGGGCAGGCTATTGTCAGGGGAATACTGGTGTAATTTCAATCATTTAATTTCCTGCCATCGGAAAAGGTTATTCATAAATTCTACGAGTTGAGTGCCGGTAAATTTTCCAATAACATATATGGAATTTAAAATCCAAACTAACACCTACCCTACAGAAAATTATAAAGTTGAGTCCACTTCGAAAAGTCAGAGTTCATTGATTTCAACTTTTTCACTCCTGCCCCCTAAAGGGGAAGTCGTTGAGAATCAATGAACTCTGCAAAGTCCCCTTTAGGGGATTTAGGGGTGTTTTACTTTTCAGAGTGGACTCAAAGTTGTTTTAGAATTAAAAATCTTGCGGTAGCTATCGTAAATTTATACTTTTATTGCTTGAATGAAAAAAAGTTAATTATCCCAGCGTGTGTGTAACCTGGTGAATTAAATGAAGCTGTCTGAATATAAAATACTATTGCGTTTTCCAAAAAGTACTAAGCTCTGCATATAGATAAAATTCTACTTAATGAATGAAGCTACCTTTATAAAATATAACAAGGAGAAATGGGAAGATTTTGAAAAGCTCATCAAAAGCGGACAAAACCTGACAGCGGATAAACAGGCGGAGATTTATATAAAGATTACTGACGACCTGGCATTTGCGCGGACACATTTTTCACAAAGTCAATTGGCGTCATACCTCAACAACCTGGCTTCGGATATTCACCTGTCGATTTATAAAAATAAGAAAGAAGATTCCTCCAGGTTTATAAATTTCTGGAGACATGAACTACCCCTGGTGATGTCTCAGTCTTTGAAATATGTACTGATTTCCTTCCTCATTTTCACTTTGAGTGGTGTTGTCGGTGTATTGTCTGCCGCACATGACGATACCTTTGTGCGGCTAATTCTGGGAGATCAATATGTAAATGAAACGCTGTCAAACATCGATAAAGGCGATCCGATGGCTGTATATAAGCAGATGGGGCAAACGGAAATGTTTCTTGGGATTACAATAAATAATGTGCGCGTATCCTTTATGGTATTTGTCGCGGGGATACTGACCTCTCTTGCAACAGGGTATTTACTTTTCAGCAATGGGCTGATGCTGGGTGCATTTCAATATTTCTTCTATCAAAAAGGGCTGTTGGCCACCTCTGTACTGACCATCTGGATTCATGGAACATTGGAAATATCTGCGATAATAATCGCGGGCGCAGCAGGGTTGATCATGGGAAATGGATTGCTTTTCCCCGGAACTTATACGCGTTTACAATCTTTCAGGAATGGCGCTAAAAAGGGATTGAAAATTGTAATTGGATTGGTTCCGGTATTTATTCTGGCCGGTTTTTTGGAAGGATTTGTAACAAGAATGACCGATATGCCAATTTTGTTTAAACTTGCAATTATATTAGGGTCGGCGATTTTTATATTTATTTATTTCATTTTTATACCTCTAAAGATCAAATTGAATGACTTACACACAAAAAATAGTATTTCGCAAAATCAGGAACTTCAGCCAGAAGCTTAATGCAACCATTGAATTTATAAGGCAGAATATCAAGCCACTTGGCAAATCGATACTTTATATTCTTGGTCCTTTGGCTATTTTGAATGGATTATTATTCTCTCAATACATCAGCTTCATTTTTGGAAATATGTCTGCTGCAGAACCGATTGATGTGCAAAATCCATTGGCTTCCGTTTTCAACGAAACCTATATTGGTTTTATGATTTTTTCAATATTCAGCGCTGTACTTAATTTCTCTGTGATCATCAATTTTATGAAGATTTATGATAAAAAATATCCGGAAGAAATAACGGTTACGGAGGTGCTTAATGCCTCCTGGAAAGATTTACTGCCTTTGTTTGTGCTGGGTTTTATTGCAACCATTCTCATGGTAATAGGATTTATAGCTTTCGTTATACCCGGGGTTTATCTCATGGTGGTTTTATCACTTTCTATTCCGATACTATTTTTTGAAAAGAAAGGCGTTTTTGAAACTATCGGCAGAAGTTTCAAATTGATTAAAAATAAGTGGTGGAGTACATTTGGTTTAATGTTTGTCGCCAGCATTTTAATGTATGCGGTTTCCATGATATTTATTGTCCCGTTTTATGTATTCTATTTCATTTCCATTTTCACCTTGGTCGATGAAATGGGAATATCGGCAGATATAACCTCCTGGTGGTTTCAGGGCGGTATGACATTTTCAGTAATGTTCATGATGCTCGGAAGTTATTTGACATACAGTGTGCCAATGGTTGCACTCAGCTTTCAGTATTTCAATTTAGTTGAAAGACAGGAATCCGTTGGGCTGTTGAGCGAAATTGATCAATTGGATGACCATAAAGAAGGAGAATAAATAGTGAGGCATGGGTGTAAAAAAATGAACTTTTTGGAAGTCCCCTTCTGGGGATTTAGGGGTAGAAAGGAATGTTTGTTGTACGCTTTTAAGTATCTTCACCTAAGCATTTTATTTCTAATATTTACTTTTACCGGAACAGGCTCGTATGGTTCCGATATGACAGATTCTATTACCCATACTAAATCTAAAGTTGAAATTCAATCCAGAAAATTTGATCCCACCATTATTGAGCAATTCAAATTGGATGATGATTTTATATATGGAATGCCACCAGAGGCCAGACAGTCATTTCTGAAAACCCTGTTTAGAAGAGTATTTGATTGGCTGGTGATGATTTTAGGAAACAGGGGTATTGCATGGTTTGTATTTGGTATTTTAATCATAATTGGGGCTGTGGGTATTGGCTTTGCAATCTATGGTATTTTTGGTATTGGAAAAACAATTCCAGTTTATGGCTCAGAAAAGGAGGGACTGGATTATTCGGTCAATGATGAGAATATCCATGAGATAAATTTTGGAGAAGAAATAGAATCGTCGGTAAATCAGAAAGATTACAGAAAGGCCATCAGGCTGCTGTATTTGTCTGCGCTAAAGCTATTATCCGACAAACAGATTATTGATTGGCAACCGGCTAAAACCAACCATGACTATTTGTATGAGATCCAAAGTAAAGATTTTCAAAAGTATTTTTCAAAGCTGAGTTATTTTTTTGAAAACGTATGGTATGGCGATTATCAGGCGGATTTGATGCAGTATAAAGAAATGAACCAAACATTTTCGGGATTAAAGGAAAATCTGAAAGGCCACGATGAGAATTAACTGGAATTACATATCATTTTTAGTCTTTGTGATAGGCCTTTATTTCGTGCTGCTCTTTTTCATGCCTCAAAAGTTTAACTGGTTTATTACACTCTATCACAAAGACAAAGATCCCTTTGGAACTTATGTTTTAAAATCCCTGATCGATGAAGCCTGGTTGACAGAAATAAACACCTCAAATCAGACGCTATTTGAATTAAAAGATCGGGAGGAAAGTAATTTGTTGATTTTATGCGAGCAATTTCAGGTTTCGGAATCGGAAATAGAGTCATTGCTTGCGGAGGTCAGTGACGGGAAAAATGCCATTATTGCCGCTCATCATATCGATACTGTTTTCGCAGATTCATTGGGATTTAGGTTAAATGAGTTGTCGTTTAGCTTTTATCTCGATCAGCTTTGGGGCAAGGATTCTCTGGGTTTGCGGTTTATCGATGATCCTTTCGATACGACATCGACTTACTGGTTGCCCACGCAGCTTGCACCACAATATTTTGAATCGTTTGACTCTGCTTCAACAGAGGTGATTGCAAAGAATACTGATGAAAAACCTGTTTTAATTAATATCAGGCTTGGAGCAGGAAATCTCCTGATATCCAGTACCCCGCTGGTATTCACAAACTTTTCATTGCTCAAAGAAAGGAACCATGAGTTTGTCGCTGGTATATTCTCTTTTTTCCCGGCAGGAGCGCTGCAGTGGACGGAGTATTATCAGCTTGGCAGACTGGAGGCGCAAACACCCCTGAGGTATGTGCTGAGTGAGCCTTCATTGAAGTGGGCATTATATATACTAATGATAACCATCATTATTGTAATGATTTTTGAAATTAAAAGGAAACAGAGGATCATTCCGGTTATAGTACCTTTGAAAAACGAAACTCTTGATTTTGTCAAGACGATTGCAAGACTTTATTATCAAAAGAAAGATCATAAAGATCTGGCGCTAAAGAAAATATTGCATTTTACAGACTATTTAAAACAGCGATTGTATATCGATATTACTGATGATGTTTCTATTGTAATCACAAAAGTTGCTGCAAAATTAGGAGTGGAAGAAAGCCTTGTTAAATTACTATTTGAACAAATGAATCATATTAGCAGCGCTTCTTATATTTCTGCAAGTGAGCTTAAGTTGCTCATGGATCGGATTGATGGGGTGGTGGGGGAATGAGACAATGAGACAATGATAGAATGGGACAATGAGAGAATGGGACAATGAGAGAATGATTGAATGCGACAATAATAGAATGATGGAATGAGAGATTGATAAAAAAAGAGATTGATGAAAGATTGATAAAGTGAAGAATTCATCAAGCATATTCAATATAAAACGTTTGTCTATTCAAGCATTATAGCATTAAACAGAAGTAGAACAATGAAAATATATAATTATGGAATTATCGAGTTCATTTGAAAGCAGGATTGAGTTGACCAGGTTAAAGGAGAAAACAGATGCCATCAGAAAATCTGCGGAAAGTATTCTTGTTGGTCAGCAAAAGATGCTTGACCTGATGCTGACAGCCCTTTTGGCCGATGGACATATTCTTATCGAAGGCGTGCCCGGCATTGCCAAAACTCTGACGGCGAAAGTATTTTCAAAACTAATTAATGCAGATTTTTCCAGGATTCAGTTTACACCCGATCTCATGCCTTCAGATATATTAGGCACTTCTGTTTTTAATATGAATAAATCGGAGTTTGAATTTAAAAAAGGACCGCTTTTCTCCAATGTGATTCTGATAGATGAGATCAACAGGTCTCCGGCGAAAACACAGGCGGCGCTGTTAGAGTGTATGGAAGAAAGACAGATCTCTATTGATGGGAATACCTATCATATGGACCCACTATACATGGTTTTAGCCACGCAGAATCCTATTGAACACGAGGGAACATACAAATTACCGGAAGCCCAATTAGATAGATTCTTATTCAAAATTAATATCGGTTATCTCAATAAAGTCGATGAAATTGAAATTCTGAACAGGCATCATCAAAATATAAAATTGGCTGATGTGTCGAACCTGAAGCCGGTGATTAGTAGCAAAGATATATTTGAATTCAGGGAAAAGGTTAAAGAAATCCATGTAGAGAAGAAGCTGATTGAATACATAGCTTCTATTATTGAAGAAACCCGGATAAATAAATCCGTTTTTTTAGGAGCATCTCCAAGGGCCGGTATTGCGTTGATCAATGGCTCCAAAGCATTCGCAGCATTGAAAGGCAGGGATTTCGTAACACCGGAGGATATAAAATTTATTGCAGAACCGGTGCTCAACCACCGATTGATCCTGACTCCGGAATCTGAAATGGAAGGCCATAACGTGATGGATGTTTGTAATAAAATCATAGAAAAAATCGAGGTCCCCAGATAGTGATATTCTTTAAAGCACTATATCTCAATAACCGGATTATAATAGCTTCGGGCATAATTATTTTTATTTTTCTGCTGGCTTATATTTTTCCCGGCCTTTTTATTCTTGGTCAGATAGCGTTTATCGTTCTTTGTCTCACGATTGTTTATGATATTTATTTGATTTTCGGAACGGATAGGGGAGTAAAGGCGACAAGACTCTGCGCAAATCGTTTTAGTAATGGAGATGAGAATAAGGTGCAGATTATTCTTGAAAACAGCTATCCCTTTCAAATTCACACTGTGACCATCGATGAGATACCGCATCAATTTCAGCGGAGAAATGTGAATTTCAGTGCAAATATTAGTCGGGGTGCTACTAAAGTTTTGGAGTATAATCTACGACCGGTAAAACGGGGAATTTATCAATTTGGCTTGGTGCGGGTATTTGTCAATACAGGCATCGGGTTGGTGAGGCGGAGATTTAGTTGTGATGTAGAAAAGTCCGTTGAAGTCTATCCCTCATTTCTTCAACTGCAAAAATATGAGCTGATGGCCATCAGCAACAATTTGTCAGAATTGGGTATTAAGAAAATTAGAAAGATTGGCCACAATTTAGAATTTGAGCACATCAAAGATTATGTACAGGGAGATGATTTCCGTACGATCAACTGGAAGGCAACCGCCAGAAAAAATGAGCTGATGGTCAATCTTTACCAGGATGAAAAATCGCAGAATGTCTATTCCCTCATTGACAAAGGACGCCTGATGCAAATGCCTTTTGATGGAATGAGCCTGCTCGATTATGCCATAAATTCCAGCCTCGTGCTTTCAAATGTCGCAATAAAAAAAGACGATAAAGCTGGTATAATGACATTTGAAAAAGCCTTTGACGGGCACTTACCTGCGAGCAAAAGGAAAAACCAAATGCACCTTATCCTTAATTTTCTATACAATCAAACGACGACATTTGGAGATTCAGATTATTCAAATCTATATGTTCAGTTGAGAAACCGGTTGAGGAAAAGAAGCCTACTATTATTGTACACCAATTTTGAGTCTGTCCATAGCTTAGACAGACAGTTGCCCTATTTCCAGAAGCTGGATCAATTTCATTTATTGGTCGTTATATTTTTTGAAAATACGGAGCTTGAAGAATTAATATCTACCAAACCGGAAGATACTTTGGGGATTTACCAGAAGGTGGTTGCAGAGAAATTTGCATTCGAAAAAGTTCAGATTGTAAAGACACTTAGACGCTATGGAATACAGGCGATTCTCACTAAGCCAAAAAACCTTTCTGTCAGTGTGATTAATAAATATATCGAACTTAAGGCAAGGCAGCTCATATAATTATCATGCGGTGAGGTGTTTATACTGTTCTATTAATTCATAATTTGGATAACATGCCATAAAGCATAGATTATTAGCATTTTATATCGTTATATATCAATTAATAATTATAATCATGTAAGGAAAGTGGGGCAAATTAAATTAGTATTTTGCTATTGATATTGGGTATATTTGATGAATAGATATCATTTTGCTAAAATTAATAGTCAGCATTGTACAACGTAATTGACATAGAAACTACCGGTGGTTCATCGAAGACTCACAAGATCATTGAAATAGCCATTGTGACTTTTGACGGCACTAAGATAATTGATACCTATTCAACGCTTATCAATCCCGGAAGATACATCCCGCCATTCATCACTTCGCTGACAGGCATCACCAATGATATGGTAGAATCTGCTCCCGCATTCGAAGAAGTTGCCGACTCGATATTAACTAAAACAGCAGAAAATATATTTGTTGCCCACAATGTCAATTTTGATTATGGATTTGTGAAGAGTGAATTTAATGAATTAGGGGTTAAATTCGACAGGAAAAAGCTTTGTACAGTCAGGTTGTCAAAACGGATTTTTCCGGGCTTTCGTTCTTATGGTCTTGGAACTCTTTCCAAAGACCTTGGAATTAGTATTAATGACAGGCATCGGGCGCTGGGGGATGCTGAGGCGACAGCAAAAGTGCTCAGCTTACTTATTGAGAATGATAAAAATAACTTTATAGCGCATTCGCTGAAGAAAAATTCAAAAGAGGCAACGCTTCCAGCAAACCTGGATAAAGAGGTTTATGACAATTTGCCTGAGAGGGCCGGCGTATATTATTTTCATAATAAAAATGGGAAAGTATTATATGTTGGAAAAGCTAAAAATATCAAAAGCCGGATAACCGGTCATTTCACGGGAGAATCGGGAAAGAGTAAGCGATTATTTCATGAAAATATTTATAACATAAGCTTCGAGTTGACCGGAAATGAGCTGATTGCGCTGCTCCTGGAGTCCCGTGAGATAAAACGATTGTGGCCGGAATATAATAAAATCCAGAAATTCACATCCGGGAATATTGGTATTTTTCACTATCAGGACAGAATGGGTTATGATAGATTTACCATTTCGAAAAATCAACCAGGGTCCAGGGCAATGGCGAATTTCAGGAATTTTCAGGAAGCGAGAGCTATCGCGAATGAATTGGTAAAAATTCATAACCTGTGCCCAAAGCTATGTGGATTGCAAAAATCAGATCATGAATGTTTTGATCATAAATTGGGAATATGTGATGGGGCATGTGTTGGTAAAATATCTCCCGATGACTACCATCAAAGGTTTCAATTAGCTTTAAAATCCCTTGAAGAGGAAAAGAAAACTTTTGCGGTCATCGGTCATGGAAGAACACAGGAAGAGCGCAGCCTTGTGCTTGTGGAAAATGGCGCTTATTTAGGGCATGGATTTTCAGATTATAATTTGCCTTCCAATTCCTTTGATGATCTTAAAGACCGCATCAGTCCATATCCCGACAACCAGGATATCCAAAAAATCCTGAGTATGTACCTCAAAAATCCAAACGGAGATCAGGTGGTTTATTTTTAGTCTAATTTGTGTATCTAATTCTTTTGCATTTTTCGCAAATCGCTGAAATAAAATTATTGTTATTTCCTAATTTCTGTCAACTCCCTCCATTGGTTTGGATAAAATTGCAAATTCTCTTTCCTGAGCTATTCTGAAATTGCAAATATCACATATTCAGATATTTAAGTTGCAATTCTTCAAATTTTGATTTCGTATATATGTGTAATTATATATAACCTATCATGACTTACATAAATCAGAGTTCCCAGCAAAATGAAAGTGGTTCATTTTCCAGAAGAGGTTTTATAAAAAATTCTTTATGGTTTATTCCCGCCCTATCTGTATTTCCGGATATAGTGCCATTGTTTGGTAAATCAGCTGCAATCGGAGACCAAACAGTTGAACACAAAAAAATGATTTTTGAGACCTTTTTGAAAGTCGTAATTCCGGGCGCTTATGGCTATTGCGAGTTTTTAGCCAAAGCTTTTGCGGATGAATTTTATGGATTTTCGAAGTATATCAATTATCTCATCAAAGACCTGGATAAATCTTCATTTATCGGATTTAATAAATCATTTCTACAATTAAGTGATAAAGACAAAAAGCAAATTGTTCACGAAGGAACACAAAAAGGCTTACTTAAAAAACAAGTTTATAATGGCGCCATTTACTTGCTCCAACTCATTGTGTTTGCCGGATTATGTGAAGAAGATCAGAGCTGTAAAATCATTGATTATCCGGGGAGATCAAGAGGTCAATTTGAAACATACCCGGATTTTCAACTCATCGGTGTAAAATCCATTACCTCAAACGGAAACCCATTATAAGCTATGGAAACCAAATCAACTGACGTATTAATTATTGGCTCCGGTTTTGGAGGAGCAGTTCCTGCCCTTAGGTTTGCCAAAGCCGGTTTTAAGACCGCGCTTCTGGAAAAAGGTCCGGATATTCATCCGTATCAAAGCTTTAAACAGACTCAGGATCCTAAATATCTGCTGAAATACTACAAAAACTTATCATCAATGAGACTCAATTTACAATATATTGAAGCTCTTGGGGGTGGATCCGGATTTTATGAAATGATGTCATTACGGGCGCCAAGCCTGGCTTTTTCTATGAAAAATAAAAATGGTGTGAATGAATGGCCAACCTCTATTTCAAGGCAAAATATGGATCCCTATTATGAAAGGGCAGAAAGGATGATCGGTGTGGAACAAATTCAGGATAAGGACATCCCTAAAACCGGCCATGTATTTTCAATGCTGATGAAAAAATGTAATTATTCAGTTGAGAAAGCCAGGTACGCCTTGAAGAACTGTCAGAATAGTGGCCATTGCATTTCCGGATGCATTTATGGCGCCAAGCAATCTCTTTTCATGAATTACCTACCAAAAGCAAAAGAACAAGGAGCGTCAATTGAAACAGAAATGGAAGCATTTGCCATTAAACCTATCAAGTACTTCAATAAGAATAACAATTTAAATTTGCCTCCATACAGATACTGGGTAATTTGCAAAAACAGAAAACACAGCGATGATATCGTCTATTATAAAACAAGAATCCTCATTTTAAGTGCCGGAACAATCGGAACTGCCAAATTGCTGCTGAGCTCTAAAGAAAACCTTCCTAATTTAAGCAATGAGGTAGGGCGGAATATCACATTTAACGGTAGCGTTAAGGCAATTGCTAAACTACCAGATGATTGCCCCGATGCAGATATGTACTCAGGAAGATCCCATCCGGGTCTGGTCAGCTATCATTTTTTAGAAAGTGAAAAAATAATGGTCACCGCAGCCAAAGTGCTTCCAGTCCAATTGGTAAGCGGCGCGAGACTGGACACTTCAGAATTAGGATTCCCCTTTTGGGGAAAAGAATATACTGACCTGCTTAGGAAATTCAGGCATCGAATGATCATTCTGGCGGCACTGGGAGTCGAACCTGTTAAAGCCAGCATGAGTGTAAATGATATCGGTAAAGTGAATTTATATTTGAACGCTAACAAGGAACTTCGGGGTCATTATGACCGGATTCTTCATATTTTAAATGCGATTTTCCAAAAAACCGGTTGCGAGCCCGTTCCATTCTATTTCGTAAGCAGAAATGGACGAAAATGCCATGTTCCCTTCTTTACATCATCTCATCAACTGGGGTCTTGCAGAATGTCAGATAATATCCGCAGGGGGGTGGTTGATGCATTTAGTGAAGTTTTTCAATATCCCGGGATGTACATCACAGATGGATCTGTTATTCCGGCCTCAACAATTGTTAATCCAAGCCTGACCATATTGGCCAACGCAGAAAGGGTAACAGACCATATATTGAAGAAATACCGCAAACAAGTTTATAAAGCCAGTTAGTACTAGCAATACTAACCAAAGTTGAGTCCATTCCGAAAAGTTAAAATCCTAAATTCTGTAAAGGAGACTTCACATAGTTCATTGAATTTCAACGTCTTCCCCTTCAGGGGTTAGGGGTAAAATAGTTAAAATTCAATGAACCCTCACTATTCGGGATGAATTCAAATTTCAATCTTTCATCTTATCTTCCAGAGCATCAGGAATAAAATAACAGAGATAAGGTCATTGCAACAATTGCTCCGAATGTGGTAGCCAGAAAATTGACTTGATGATTATTTAATAATCCATTTTGTTGCAAAGTAGCACCGAGTACTGAGTCTATCAGGTTTCCGGAAAATCCGCTGAGGGTAATGATTAATATCCATTTTATATCAAAGGAAAATGGGATGGTCCCCAATCCGATCAACAAACTTCCAAACGCACCAAACCAAAGCCCTCGGAGACTAACTGTACCGTCCAGTCCTCTTGTAGATGTTCTGAGGCTCAGGATGTTGAAATACTTTTTCCCATAGACATTTCCTAATTCTGAAGATAGGGTATCTGAGCATGCAGTAGCAAAACTTGCTAAAATCATGAAGCTAAAAAGAGATTTGAACTCCGGGAAAATCATGGATAATATTGATAAAACTCCGGCAGCTCAACCATTAGCTAAGACATTGGACATTCCCCTGACACCACCATTTTCCTGGGCGAGATTCAGTTTTACTTTTTCTTCTTTTTTCCATGAAGAAGCGATAGAACCTGCAATAAAAAACAAGAACAATGCAAATAAACTTTCAATTCCATTGCTATAAAGAATGATAGCAGCCAGTAGAGCGCCAAGCAAAGCGCCTTTGGAATCAATCTTTTTAAAGACATAAGCCAATATTGCAATTGCCACAATTGATACCAGAATCAGTATTTTTTGATATTCCAAAGGAGATTTATAATTATTTCTACTTTACAAAGATAAGGCATGTCATGTAAACTGTAGTTTTCGTAACCAAACCTTCAAGGATTTACAGCATGATTTATCTTTGATTTTTACAATTAGAATGCATTTCAACCAAATTCTAAAGGTTTTTAGCACGAAAAATTATTAATTGGCTGATAAGTTTGTTTGGTCAAATATTGAAAGGATTGATCAGCAATCGTTCATCTCACCAACGCTACGGCCTTCGCCAAGGCTATGGCAGTTGAAAAAGCAACGGCGGATAAGCAATCTCCTTTCAATCTTATTTGATTCTGCCGCCTTCAGGTTAAGATTTACGGACAAATCCAATAGAAATATTTAAATAATCGATAAAAAATCATGCCATTACAAAGCGGAGATAAGGGAGAACTTAGAGCCTGATGTTTACCCTAACCATGGGTGTAAGCCATTTAAATGAATTAATATTTTAGAGATTAAATTCTTCCATGTATATTCGTTCAAAATAAATTGTCATGGAAGGATTTTTAAAACTGTTAAAAAAGATAGGAATTGTGATACTGCTATTGGCAATAGCAGTTTTTTTGTTTTTAAATATTGCTAATTATTCCTCTGGTTTCAGGTCTGGTGTACCAACTAAAATGAGTAAGAGGGGCATTATTCTTAAGACTTATGAAGGAACTTTGAATGTTGGTGGTTTGACCAATTCAGCGGAAGGTGCCATACCTACCACATGGGATTTTACAATAAGAAAATCTGCGGACAGTGTTATTACTAAATTAGATAAGGCCATACTTGAAGGTGACCGCGTTAAACTCATGTATGAAGAAAAATATGTAAAGTTTTTCTGGCTTGGTGATACCAAGTATTTTGTCTATGATGTTGAAGTATTGGGTAGCGGGAATTGATAACTCTATTTTTATTAAGTACAAGTTAATTTTCAAGAGTTTGTGATTTTTAATGATTAAGGCCTTTTTATCATAATTATTGATTGGCTTAAATGCTCATCTTTTTCCAAGAATTTGCACTACAACCTTCCTGGATCTTGCTCTCGTATCAAAATCAAGAAATATGATTTGCTGCCATGTACCCAGGATTAGATTTGAATCCACAAAGGGCACCACAAGTGAACTTCCCTGTAGGGTAGAACGAATATGAGAGGCGCCGTTATCATCTCCCCAGGTATCATTATGAACATAAGGAACATCGTAGGGAGCAAGTTTATTGAACATAGCTGCGATATCCGTATGCACCAGACCCGGTTCAAATTCAATTGTGCTCAACCCTGTGGTGGAGCCAATGGCAAAAAGCGTTGCCTGCCCTTCGGTAAACCCGGATTCATTGATTTCATTTTGGACCATATCCGTTATATCAATGATATGTGTTCGACCCTTTGTACTAAATTCTATATGTCTTGTTTCGAGATCAATAGCCATTTATAATAATTATTTATGATTCATTAAATCTAAAGAATAATAATGCTAAAATATCCATTCGGATGTTGAATTGTTACGAATAAAAACCTTCTAAATAAACCAGTATCCAAAGAAACGAACTTCTTTCATAAAGGAAAATCACCTTAAAAGCATCCTGAAAAGTGGTAAATGGCAGTAGCAGGAGGCAGGAAAAAGAAAAAAAGTAAGTGTAATTATATTGTATTATGGGGGTTTGGAAATTTGTTTATAAGGGAGAAATAAGTTTTTAAATTATTATTATTTTATGAAACTGACTGAATATCCAATACATCTCCGTACTTTTGCGGCCTGAAAAAATTTGATTAAAAAAAATGATGCAATCGATAAGGAATATTGCCATTATTGCCCACGTTGACCACGGCAAAACTACCCTGGTTGATAAGATTATTCATGAGTGCCAGACCCTGGATCCGCGGAAGGAAACAGGAGAGTTGATATTGGATACAAATGACCTTGAACGCGAGAGAGGCATTACGATTCTTTCTAAAAATGTATCTGTAAATTATAAAGATGTAAAAATAAATCTGATTGATACCCCGGGTCACTCTGACTTCGGTGGTGAGGTAGAACGGGTTTTGAAAATGGCAGATGGCGTCCTTTTATTGGTTGATGCATTTGAAGGTCCGATGCCTCAAACGAGGTTTGTGCTGAGTAAGGCTATCGCCCTTGGATTGAAACCGATAGTGGTTGTAAATAAAGTTGATAAACCAAATTGCAGACCTGATGAGGTTCACGAAGCGGTATTTGATCTGATGTACAATTTGGATGCAACAGAAGATCAGCTGGGTTTTGAGACTTTATATGGTTCTTCAAAGTATGGTTGGATGAGTAAGGACTGGAATGATCAAACAAACGATATCAAACCTCTGCTGGATACTATCCTGGAGGTTATCCAGGAAGCTCCTTACAGGGAAGGTGACACACAGATGCAGATTACATCCCTGGATTATTCAAATTTTTTAGGCAGAATAGCTATTGGACGTGTTTTCAGAGGAGATCTTGAAGAAGGCAACGAGTATGCACTGTGTAAAAGAAACGGTGTGACCAAAAAGGTAAAAGTAAAGGAATTGTATGTCTTTGTCGGTCTTGGAAGGGAGAAAGTTAAGAAAGTAAGAAGCGGGGATATATGTGCTATTGTTGGTATGGAGGGCTTTGACATTGGCGATACGATTTCAGACATCAACAATCCCGAACCCTTGGCGAGAATAAAAATTGATGAGCCTACGATGAGTATGCTTTTCACCATAAATAATTCACCTTTTTTTGGTAAAGAGGGGAAATTTGTAACCTCACGTCATATCAGGGATAGGCTTATAAAAGAGACTGAAAAAAACCTAGCTTTGAGAGTTGAGGAGACTACTACCGAGGATAAGTTCATGGTATTTGGAAGAGGAATTCTTCATCTTTCAATTCTCATAGAAACCATGAGAAGAGAGGGTTATGAGCTTCAAGTCGGTCGTCCTCATGTAATTATAAAAGAAATTGATGGGGTGAAATGCGAACCCTTTGAACATTTAGTTATTGATGTTCCGGAAGTTTCAGAAGGGAGAGTAATTGAGCTTGTAACCCAGCGTAAAGGACTGCTACAGGTGATGGAACCCAAGGGAGATTTAAAGCATTTAGAGTTTGTTATTCCATCCCGGGGATTGATTGGATTGAGAAATATCATGTTGACCTCAACTGCTGGTGAAGCGGTAATGACTCACAGGTTTAAAAGTTTTGAACCTCATTGTGGCGAAATATCTTCCAACTCCAAAGGTTCGATTGTTTCTATGGAAAAGGGAATGGCCCTTACATACGCAATAGATCGGCTTCAGGACAGGGGCAGATTTTTTATTGAGGCCGGAGAGCAGGTTTACAAGGGCCAGGTGATAGGGGAATATACTCGTGAAAAAGATCTGGAAGTGAATATAATTAAAGGCAAAAAGCTTACCAACATGCGCGCATCAGGGACTGATGACAGCGCAAAAATTGCTCCTAAAATTGTATTTTCTTTAGAAGAATCTATGGAATATATCAAAGAAGATGAATACCTGGAGATAACACCAAAAAGTCTGCGAATGCGCAAAATCGCATAGATATTTTGAGAATTGAGTATTTTGCTTGTAGATAAGTCCTGATTCCGCATCATTTTTCACAATTTCTTCTTTTAATTTAGAAAATCTTGTACCTTTGCGGCTAGTTTTTAAATTTATAATTTTATAATGAATCAAGGAAAAGTAAAATTCTTTAATGAATCCAAAGGATATGGCTTCATTAAAGACACCGAAACAGAAAAGGAGTATTTTGTACACGTCTCAGGACTTATCGATGAGGTTAAGGATGATGATGATGTGACGTTTGAGCTTAGCGAAGGACGTAAAGGATTGAATGCAGTAGATGTTAGATTGGCATAGATTTTAATATAATTGTAATCAATTTCAAGCTTCACATTTTGTGAAGCTTTTTTTTTGGAAAAAATCGCACAATGGTCATGGTAAAATACAGGTTGCTATCAATTGATGAATTGAAAGAACTGGAAAAGGAGTTCATCGAATATTTAATTTTAAATGGTATTGCGGCAGATGACTGGGTGAAAATAAAAGATCAAGCTCCTGAAAAGGCTGATAATATAATCGCTCTTTTTAGTGATGTGGTTTTTGAAAAAATTCTAAGAGAAACTCAATTTCTTGAATGGAGAGGTGAAAAAGAACTAAAAGCTAGTCATTGTTTGAAGGATAAATTTGTAGTCGTAGCGTTAGACGAGTCCAATCTCAATGATGCTAATTTGAATGATTCTGATTACCTGAGAGATGCCTTGATAGCTCCGCCTTCAAATCTGAAAGTCTTTACTGTTGACATTCCATTTGAGTTGTCCAGGGAAAGAGAAATTTTTAAAATGACGGAGCGTGGATTTCAAATCTCCAAAGGTAAGTTATTTAAAACGCTTTGCCTTGCACTCCCTCAATAACTGAGTATCTTTATTCTATCCTGGGAAATCAAATCTGTATTATTGTTTTTGCTGTTCCTTTTTGAATTTTAAAGCTAAGAAAAGAAAACCCGGAGGCGCCATCACTAAAGTTGGAACAGTTGATAAAAATGGTTCAGGGGTGCCCTTTAAACTATGAACAAAAAACACCAGTATGGAAGTTAAAGCTGATATCGCTATAACTGAAATAGGTATGGACAGGGATGGTTTTTTGATTTTCAATAATAATGTTTCCAGCATTTTGACGATTATTCCTCCAAAGAAAAAAGTATATAATCCCTGTTTGAGTCCTGCAATGGTTGATAGATACCATCCGTATTTGAAATTTATAAAAAACACAATTCCCCCCATAACCAAAGCGCCTGCCAATCCAACTTTCAGATTGATATATTTATGGATAAACCGGGGGACTATTTTCATGGAACTCATTTTATAAAATATAACTATTTTTGTGTGTACAAATTTAGAATAAATGAAGATAGGAGAAATTAATTCATTGAAAGTTTTAAGGGATACACCCCATGGTATTTTTCTTGCCGATGAAGAGGGAGAGGATGTGCTACTGCCAGGTAAATATTTGGAAGGCAATGAAAAAGAAGGAGATATAAAGGATGTTTTCATATATAATGATTCTGAAGACAGGCTTGTTGCCACTACAGAAACGCCGAAGATTAAACTCAATGAATTGGCCGCACTAAAGGTGGTAGATGTAAATAAAAATGGCGTTTTTCTCGACTGGGGATTGGAAAAAGATCTACTCGTTCCTTTTAAGGAACAAAATAAAAAGATGCAATTAGGACAAACTTATGTAGTAAGAATGTACCTCGATGAGGAGACAGACAGGTTGGTGGCAACTGCAAAAGTAAAGAAGTATTTGTCTAATGAGGAATTGAAGATTAAGCCCGGTGATAAAGTGGATTTATTGGTTTTCAACCAAACTGATTTGGGTTTTGAGGTGGTTATAAATAACGCTCACTACGGTCTTGTTTTCAGAAATGAAGTATTTAAAAAAATCAAAACAGGTGATAGGCTTGAGGGATTTATAAAGCAGATCAGGGAGGATGGGAAAATTGATGTTAGTCTCCAGCCAGGTGTTGCAACACATATTGAAAACAGCAATGAAATTATTTTGAAAGCCTTAAATGAGCATGATGGTCAACTGAATCTTTCTGACAAAAGCGCTCCTGAAGAGATTTATAATGAGCTTCAAATGAGTAAAAAGGCATTTAAAAGATCCATTGGAAGTTTGTACAAGCAAAAGAAAATAAAAATTGAGGAAGGAAAAATTATTCTATCTGAAAAACTATGACCCGTTAAAAGTTAGCAGTTGGCAGTGGCAGTAACCAGATACCAGCACCCTGTAACCAAACCCCAGTAGCCAGATATTAGTTGTCACCACAGTTTTTCTCAAAGAATTTCCTTCCCAACTCCTCATCGAGTTTTCTAACGAGTTCTATGTCTCTGCAAGCTTCCTCGATCATTCCGAGATTATATTGTGTAATGGCCCTGTTGTACAATATGTAAGGATTATTATTATCTAAACGATGTGCTAAAGTGAAGAATGAAACAGCCTCTTGAAATGCACCTTTTTTATATTGAATGTTCCCTAAATTGAAGTGTGCACCGGCATGATTTTCATCGAGTTCAATAACCTCGTCAAAATACTGTTCTGCAATATTCAATTTATTCAATTTTTCATATGTTAAAGCAAGGTTAAAGAGAAAATCAGTATTATTCGAATCCAATTCAACAGCTTTCAGAAAATCAATTAGTGCATATTTATAGTTGCCTGAATCAAAAAAGAAAAGACCTCTGGAAACATAGCCCTGAGCTACCGTGGGATTTTTCTCTACAAAATCATCCAGTAAATTTAATTGATTTTCAGGTTTCCGGTTTGTCTTTAAATTGAGAAGATTATACCTGGCGATCGGATGATCGGGAAATAATGAAAGCACATATTCATAGTCGTTGAGTGCAAGTTTAATATTCCCCACCTTTTCGTAGGAAAGAGCCCTGTTTATATAAAGATCCGGAGATTCCGGATCAATTTCTATTCCTTTCGTATATGACGCAACTGCTTCACCTGTATTTCCAAGTGCCTGATGGCATAGCCCGATGTAATTCCATGTATCAGACTCCATGCCATGTATAGTTGAAATCCTGGTTATCCCTTCAGATCCTTGTTCGATTTTAAAAAATGCGGTCTGAGTACTACTGCCAGGTAATTTCAATGATATGTAAAAGTCTTCCACTGCCAATTCATATTGCTCAAGTTTGTACCTGAGGAAAGCGCGGTTAAAATAATATTCCTTGTTGTTTGCATTGAGGTCAATAAGCCCATTATAATCTGAAAGCGCTTTGGTCAATTGATTTTTATTATTGTAAATTCTCGCTCTTAAAAATAGCGCCTCCTCAAGATCATACCTTTGGGAAAGACATATATTTAAATATAAAAGGGCCTTTTCTTCATTATTGTTTTCCAGGTAATTTTTAGCCAATTGAAGATTCTTGGCAGGTGAGTTTTTTGCCGGATCTGATTTATTGATGTTTTGTGCATAACAGATCCCTGCGAACAGAATAAAAAATATTAAGTGACCAATTTTGTTCATGCAGATTATATCTTTTGTAAGTGCCTTTTATATCTAAAGTTTTGGCATTAAATTATTCAAACCAATTTGTGACAAAATTATGGCGGAAAATTAAACTACTCATTAACCCAAGTGTACAACCTTTAATTTATGGTATTATTTACGATGAAAAAAGTACATAGATAGGAGGGTAGAAAATTATTTGAATCTACCCGGCAAATATTGATAGATATTATATGACAAATGTCTAAAATCAAAGACCGGAATTCAAGGTAATCGAACCTGAAATTGGTTTTAGTGACAATAAATCCTGAAAACTATTATGTATCCATTCTTTTGCATTTAACCAGCTTTGACATTGATTTTATCCTTATTTAATTTATTTATATAAAAAAGATGAATTTTTATAGGGTATAAAAGCATTTATAGGGTCTCTTATTAGTAGAGGGTAATTTTTTATAAAAACAATATCCAGCGAGCAACAGTGAAGAGTATGAGAATATTGAATATAATAAAGCAGGAGTTGGGGGGTAAATCA
>JAJRQT010000102.1 GCA_024280115.1 Bacteroidota bacterium
CTGAGTTTTTCCAACCTGAATTCTTCGGGAAATAAACTGTTTGTGCCAGTGGGTTTGTATATTTGTGCCATCTAATATTCTTTGATGCTAAGATAACACATCTATCTGAATTTCAATAAGTTAATTTTAGATATCCCCTATTGTGCCTTCTGTGTAATGTGGATTGATTTGGAAAGGAATGAGGTTAAGCCCTTTGAATGACTCCGGTTCTACGATGGGCATATCATTTGTGGTCATAATTGTAGGACAGGTAATATTAGAACCGGCGCTCCAACCCATGTACGGCATGCCTTTTTCTACAGCTTCTCTAATCGGTTCTATCAGATTATTTTTCTGCAATAGATTTGCTAACTGAAAGGTATTCCCTCCGCCAATAGCAATGGCGTCATAATTATTTAAAAACCCATCGACTTTCTCAATTTGATGAATACTTACTGCCTCGTAGCCAAAATTTCCAAGCTGCGAACCCACAGCTTTAAAGTATTCGTCCCAGGAAATGGTAACTCCGGCATATGGAATAAACAGTATTTTTTTAACTGATTCTCCTAAGAAGTCCTTGATGTGAGCGGCTGGCCAGGCAAAATATTCCTCTCCGGGATTAGTAGAATTGCTTAATAATAATAGTCTTTTTTCCATAATCTTAATCCTTGATTTCTCCATAAGCGGTCAAAACCAGTTGCCTGGAACCACCGTAGTTTCTATGTTCACATAGATAAATACCCTGCCAGGTTCCGGCGTTGATTCTGCCATTTGTTATAGGAATAGTAACAGAATTCCCAAGTAATGATGATTTGAGATGCGCCGGCATATCATCATCTCCTTCGTAATCATGTTTATAATATGGCATTTTTTCAGGCACCATTTTATTGAAATGACTCTCAAAATCCGAGCGAACAGTAGGATCTGCATTCTCATTAAGCGTGAGACTGGCCGAGGTGTGCTTAATAAAAACATGTAGCAACCCGGTTTTTATTTCATTCAGCTCAGGAAATTTATTCAATATTTCACCGGTGACTAAATGAAAACCGCGATGATATGGATTTAATGAGATTTCTTTTTGATAAATATTCATAAGCTTTAATCTATTCAATTCTTTCATAGGCCCCGATATCAGGCATATCACCTCTTTGACTTCCATCTAAATCAATTTCAATTCCTATTGGGGCGCCTTTATCTTTTGCCGGAGACAATGTATCTAATCGGTAATTATATCTGGCTGGATCGATAAATTTCGGATCTTCATTTAATATATTCCCCAGGGTATCCAGCTCAGAAATAGTTGATTTTATTATATTATTATTTATGGCAAGAATTACATCTGCTTCACCGCTTAAGTCGAATAACAATTCATCTTCCAGATTTCCATCGATGATCGTGTTCTGAATTTGCAGAAAAATATCATTGACAATAGAAGAATTGTCATCGAGTGTGATATTGTCGGTAACGTAAAAAGATGGGGACTGCCTTATGAAATTGAAACCATAATTTCCGAATGTACAATGTTTATATACATAATTGCCCCCTGCAATATTGCCACAGGTGAAATCTACACAATTGTTAACAAGGGTATTTTCGACATACAAATCCGAAGTAAAAGATAGAATACCCGAATTGCTCATATTCTCAATAATAGAATTCTTCAATATTAAGTCGGGGATAGTATCATTATCCGGCGAACCGAGGCGTATGCCAATTTCAGCGTTTCTAATTGTGGTAAAATTCATGATATTTCCATGACTTCCCTCCAGGAAAAATATTCCTCCCCATTGACCGGGAATATTTTCGTAGGAAAAATCCAATCGCTCATTTCTGAAAAGTATTCTATCATCGACTGTCCCCCTAGCGATCAGTGTCCCTTTTACGTAAAGATTTGCGCTTTTCGAAGCAAAGATTCTGGTACCTTTTTCAATGCTTAGCAGGCAAAGTGAATCGACTAAAACAGAATTGTAGAGGACATATGGTCTCTCATTCGTCCAACTAGTATTGCATGGAAGTATTTCATTTCCCAGATAAATCGCATCCTGTCCCCATGCCACCAATTTCACATTTTGAGATATTCCATTCGTAGTAAAAATGATGGAATCATTCACAAGGTAGGGAGAATCCTCATCCTGGGGATCTATTAAAACATCAACCAAAATCAAAATAGAATCTTTCCCTAAAATAAGCAGGTCCTCAGAATTGTTAGGTTCAGTACCATTTACCAATAATCGATAAGAAGATGTGTTTCCTCCACCTAAAGAAATGTCACTTACTTTCAAAGCCTTTTGGCTTGGATTAAATGCTCTAAGGCGTTTTGTAGTGCTCCCAACACTTGTAAAAACAGTATCGAAAAGGACTGTATCCGTAGAAAATTCCAATCCTCCCATGTATTCAAAATCAATTGTCTCTTCCTCCGGAGTACAATTGAATATTGCAATCAAGGTAAATAATAAAATTAAATATGAAACCGGATTAATAATTATCTGCTTAAAGATCATTAATCAGTCTGACCCCGTTTTAAGTTTTTCTGAATTTTCTGCAATTCTCAAACGCTCGATAAATTCAAGTATATTTCCATCCATTACCTGTGGTAAATTATGCTGAGAATACCCGATTCGATGGTCTGTAACTCTACCCTGGGGATAGTTGTAAGTACGGATTTTATCTGAGCGGTCGCCACTACCTATCATAGATTTTCTTTCAGCGCCAATTTCATCCTGTTGCTTTTGCAGTTCGATTGCATAAAGTCTGGATTTGAGCTCCTTAAGGGCTTTGTCATAATTTTTCAGCTTGGATTTTTGATCCTGGCATTGGACTACAATTCCTGAAGGGATGTGTGTCAGCCTGATTGCGGAGTAGGTTGTATTTACTGACTGACCTCCGGGGCCTGAAGAGCAAAATTCATCTCTTCGCACATCGTTCAAATCTATTTCCACTTCTACGTCATCCATTTCAGGAAGTACCGCAACGCTTGCTGCAGATGTGTGTACCCGGCCTTGAGTCTCTGTTGCCGGAACCCGCTGAACACGATGAACGCCACTTTCAAATTTTAGCATTCCATAAACATCATTGCCGGAAACATTCGCGACAAGCTTGCTATACCCTCCCGCTGTTCCTTCTACATAATCAGATACAGACATTTTCCAACCCTGTTTTTCGCAAAATTTTTGATACATTCTCAGCAAATCACCGGCAAAAATTGAAGCCTCATCTCCTCCGGCACCAGCTCTTATTTCAAGAATTACATTTTTGCTGTCATTGGGATCCTTTGGGATCAGCATCTGTTTCAGGGTTTCTTCTACCTCCTCCTTTTGTGGCTGGAGCTCTTCCAGCTCCATTTTGGCCATTTCCCGGAATTCCTCGTCTTTTTCTGTGTCCAGAATCGATTTTGCGCTTTTTATTCCGCCAATTATTTTTTGATAAGCATGATATTGATTTACAATTTTTTCAAGGTCTTTGTATTCTTTACTCAGCTTGGAAAATTGCTTCATATCTGCCATAGCATCAGGTTGTACGATAAGATGTCCTACGTCTTCAAATCTGTCCTTAATGGCTTCTAATTTATCAATCATAGTATTTATTTTGACTTGGCAAAGTTAATATATATGACGGTTTAATAATAAAAGAAAAACAATATGTGTAATATTTTAACAAAATGTCTGACTATCACTGTAATTCAAAATTGAGAGATGATCAATTATTCAGTATTTATTGAAATAGTGGTGTACAGCCGTATTTAAAGACGGAAAGGATGTTTTTTGATTTTGGGCTCGATTAAATATAATGACACAGAGGTTTATACATGTGAGCAATAAACCTTAAATAAGAAATTTTTGTAACCCCTAATAACTATTTATTACACAAAGACATAAAGCTCAAAATTTACTATACCATTGTTTTTCATAAATTGGATCCAAAATTCTTAAATACCACCTCGCACTTTTATTAAAGGATCATTTTTTATTATATAATATTCAACAATTTTCTGACTGATGAAGGGAATAAGGTTTACAATCAGACGCAAAATTATCTGGGGATTTTTTGCTCTTATAATCATTTTTACTACAAATGCTGTTTATAGTGTTTATACAATTTATAAAGGCAATATTATTATTAGACAATCTCAGGAGGTAATTAACCCCATTACCGGGGCTGTAAATGATTTTATCTTTTTGGCAACGAGATCTAAAATGCTCATTACAAACTGGGTGTATCTTCAAACCAACGAAGATGACAAAAATGCCTTGAGGGCCATACATGATCATGAATACCTGGAGGTTAAAAACAGAATTTCTCAATACACCGACAAGGTGCAATTCGGCGAGGAAGTGGGCAGTCTTGATTCTGCATTTATAAAATTTGAAGCACTGCTAGCAATCGGGCAAAACATTATGACGGATCTGGATAAATTCGAAGACTATGAAGATCCGATAAAGAAATTCATGGCTGAGGATGCTATCGAAAGTGAAATATTACCGAGATCTGCTGAGTTGATTTCCACGCTGGAACAAATCAATAATTTTCTCAATGAACAAAAAGCTGAGACAGATATCGGTTTAATGGAAAATTTCAAACAATTGATTAATACTACGGCCATATTGGGTATAGCTTTATTGATTGTAGGTTTTATCCTGGCGTTTTCTATTTCCAGCACAATCACTAAACCAATCAATTATTTAAGAGCGATCATAGATCGTTTGGGCCAGGGAGATTTAGTTAAAATTGACAAGTCCCAGGTTTCTAATGATGAAATTGGCGATATGGCAAATTCACTTTCTTCCATGGCCGAGGGATTTGGAGAAATAACAGTTTTTGCCGAAAATATCGGAGATGGCAAGTACGACAACGAATTCAAGCCATTGAGTGAAAGTGATATGCTGGGAAATGCGTTATTGGAAATGCGCTCCAATTTGAAAAAGGTTGCCGAAGAAGATAAAAAGCGAAACTGGTCAACAAGCGGCATGGCAAAATTTGGTGAATTGCTTAGAAGGTATAATGATAACTTTGAAAAGCTTGCCGATGAGATCATTTCAAATCTTGTAAAATATATCGGTGCAAATCAGGGTGCGCTATTTATAATAGAAGCAAATAATGCGGCCTCTGAAGAGGAGTATATGGAATTGGCTGCATGCTATGCCTGGGATAAGAAAAAATTCCTGGAGAAAAAAATATATAAAGGCGAAGGTCTCTCTGGACAAGCCTGGATAGAAGGAGATGTGATTTACCTGACGGAGGTTCCTGAAAATTACGTCTCGATTACTTCCGGACTTGGGGAAGCCAACCCAAAAAGTATATTGATTGTACCCCTAAAACTAAATGATGAGATTCACGGAGTGATTGAAATGGCTTCGTTTAAAGAATATGATGAGTTTGAAATAGAATTTGTAGAGCGTATTGCAGAAAGTATTGCTTCAACCATTTCTTCGGTGAAAGTAAACGAAAGAACTCAAAAGCTCCTGGAAGAATCCACCATGATGACCGAGCAGATGAGAGCCCAGGAGGAGGAGATGAGGCAAAATATGGAAGAGTTGCAGGCTACTCAGGAAAAAATCCAAAGAGATCAACTCGATCGGGAATCTAGAGAAAAGATAGTATTGAGCAGTACTGTGATGCTTGAGCTGAACAAAAGTTTTGTCATAAGAAATGCAAATGATGTTTGTAAAAAAGTTTTTAATTATGCAACTTCTGAAATTGAAGGAAAAACACTTAAAGATTTAATGATCAACAGTTCGGACTTAAGTGAAATTAAGGAAAAAACCAGTGCAGAAAACTTCTGGAATGGCGTTTTGAAAATGAAGGATCGAAGCGGTGTAGAAAAGAGAATTCTTGTTTCTGTTGGTCAGGTGCCAGATTCTGTCAACAATGATTTCATGTATGTGTTCTACGGAAAAGATGTTACAAACCTTAAAAATAGAGATTAATAAGGGTCTTCAACTCATTTGTATCGCTCTTATATTAATATTGACCTGGTCGTGCGGAAACGACAAAAAGGTTGATAGCAAGGCAGTAAGAGAGGAGATAGAAAATCGGAAAATAAAAAAAGTCACTGAAGCCGAGATAGTAAAAAGGGTTCATGAAATCGGCAATGAAATCACCTTAACAGCAAAAAAGACCCTTGGTAAAAAGCTTAAAAGTGCTATTCAAAATGGCGGTGTGGAAAATGCCATCAGCTTCTGCAATCTGAATGCAATGCCGCTCGTTGATTCTTTAAGTAATAAGTTCGGAGCTGAAATTAAAAGAGTCAGCCTAAAAGCAAGGAACCCAAATGATCTCCCGGATAAACTTGAAATGGAATTACTAGAAGCGTATGCCTATCAGTGGAAAGATTCGATTCCACTTCAGACAAATGTCCAGGCTCTTGAAGGGAACAAATATTTATTTACAAAACCAATGCTCATCGATAATACACTATGTCTTAGCTGCCACGGCACAATAGAAAACGGTTTGCTGAAAGAGACGAAAGAATTTATAAAGTCAAAATATCCCAATGACAAAGCCACGGGTTACAAAATTGGAGACCTTCGAGGAATATGGAGCATAACCATCCCTAAAAAGAAGGTTGTTCTATCGATGTAAAAGCAATAATTACTGAAGTTTCACACAATCAATTATTGTTCTCATTATTAATAACTTATCACAGCATATAATTTTATATATACCTGATAAACAATAGTTTATTGTTTCCATGATATAATGTTTTTTCCTCTGTGGAACTTAGTGGCTTCTCCGTGATACTCTGTGTAAAAGCTATTTCACAAAGTTGCTCAAAGAATACACAAAGAGGCTCAAAGAAAATACATCACATAAAACATTGTTTGTCAATTAATAATATTTGTTTTGGTGCGAAACTTCAGTAATTATCCACAATTTCCCGGTATCTGAAACAATCAGTAGTATGATCGTTTACCAACCCACAGGCCTGCATGTGCGCGTATATGATGGTGCTTCCGACAAATTTGAATCCTCTTTTTTTCAGGTCCTTGCTCAGCGCGTCAGACTCTTTGGTCGTTGCCGGAATTTCAGACATCTTTTGCCATTTGTTCACAATTGGCTTTCCGTTTACAAATGACCAAATGTAGCTGTCAAAACTCCCATATTCTTTTTGGATCTTTATAAAAGCCTTTGCATTTGTGGCTGCAGAATAAACTTTCAACCTATTCCTGATAATTCCTTTATCCAACAAAAGTGAATCTAAAATCCTATCATCAAATTTGGCTACCTCTTCTACATTGAAATTGGCAAAAGCATTTCGGTAACCAGCTCTTCTTTTTAGAATAGTGCTCCAGCTCAAACCCGCCTGGGCCCCTTCCAGGATCAGGAATTCAAAATGCTTTTTATCGTCATGAACCGGTACGCCCCACTCTTCATCATGATATTTTATATACTCCGGGAATTGCCCTTTTACCCAATTGCATCTTATACACATCAGCTTTTAGTTTATAAATTTGAGGTCTAACCTGAGCCATTCAGACTTGATTTAAAAATCAATTTAAACTAAAACAGCCATAAATAAAAACCATGGTCTGTGGCTCACAGACCTTAAACAATCCAAATTTCGGTCTGTGATGACCTACCTATTGGCCAGGCCAATGTCAATAAGTTGAACTACCTTTGTCATAGCGCCTCGGTCTGTGTCCCCTCCTTGAGTGGACAAGCTCACAGACCGAAATAAATCCAAATTTCGGTCTGTGATGACCTACCTATTGGCCAGGCAGGCATAGGCCAAGGTGCTTGGAACGATTTCTGTCACAAATAGGAAGGCAAAGAAAAGCTGCCCGAAATTGAGCAGCTTTAAAATTAAAGGGTGGAAGATGGGATTTGAACCCACGACCTCCTGAACCACAATCAGGCGTTCTAACCAACTGAACTACAACCACCGTGTAAAAGGAGTGCAAATTTATGGAGCCCACTTCAATTAACAAACATATTTCAAAATTTTATCTCTTAAAAAGCAGTCTTTCTCCATTTTTAGTTTCGTTAAAGTTACCCTCTGAATAGGCCAGATGACCGGAGACAATGGTATGAGTCACCTTTGACGAAAACTCGTAACCTTCAAAGGGAGACCAACCGCATTTATACAAAATATTCGATGCATCAACTTTCCACCTTTTATTGGGATCAACTAATACCAGGTCAGCAAAATATCCCTCTCTGATATAGCCTCTCGATTCTATATTGAACAGGATGGCCGGGTTGTGGCACATCTTTTCCACAATATCCTCCATAGTTATTTTGCCGGCTTTGTAAAAATCCATAGCGGCCACCAGGCTATGCTGAACCAGTGGCCCCCCTGAAGGGGCTTTAAAGTATGAATTCTGCTTTTCTTCCAGGGTATGAGGCGCATGATCTGTCGCCAGTACATCAAGTTTATTATTCAATAATCCCAACAAAAGCGCCTCCTTGTCAGAACGCTTCTTTACAGCAGGATTCCATTTAATCAACGATTTTTTTGTTTTATAATCATCCTGATCGAACCATAGATGATGAATGCAGACTTCTCCTGTAATTCTCTTTTCTGAAAGCGGTATTGAATTATCGAATAACTCCAACTCCTCTTCTGTGGAGATATGGAGAATATGCAATTTGGTGTTATATTTTTTTGCTAAGTTGACCGCGAGGGAGGATGAAATATAGCATGCATCCCTGCTTCTGATCTCAGGGTGCAATTCAAAAGGCACCTGCTCTCCATATTTTTGTCTGAAGATTTCAGTGTTTTTGCGGATTGTAGCTTCATCTTCACAATGGGTGGCAATAAGCATATCGACCTTTGAAAAAATACCTTCTAAAGTTTTAGCATCATCAACCAACATATTGCCTGTGGATGACCCCATAAATACCTTTATTCCACATACATTTTTCTGGTTGGTTTTCAGTACTTCCTCCAGGTTATTATTGGTGGCGCCGAAGTAAAAAGAATAATTTGCGAGGGAATTTTCAGAGGCGATTTTATATTTATCTGCAAGCAATTCCTGCGTTACCGCGTTTGGGACTGTATTTGGCATTTCCATAAAAGAAGTAATCCCTCCTGCTACCGCGGCCCTGGATTCAGAATAAATATTACCCTTTTGGGTCAATCCCGGTTCTCTGAAATGCACCTGGTCATCAATCAATCCTGGTATAAGGAATTGTCCTCGCGCATCAATCACCTGGTCAGCTCCCTGACCAATGAGACCGGAACCAATTTTTTCTATTCTTCCATTCTTCACAAAAACGTCTCCTTCAAAGACCTTTCCTTCATTGACTATATTTGCATTGACTATTAATATCGAGTTCATATTCTAATACGGTTTTCGCTGCATTAATTTATAAATAAGGAATTACTATTATATGATCATAAATTATCAATCTATATTTAGTTTTACATTTTATTAACTAAAGTGTGTGATTTACTTGTTTGTTAAATACACGGATAATTTACTACCAGCCAAATTAATTGTTTTATGGCCAATAAAATAGATCATTTTGAAGATTTTAAACTGAACAGGCAACTGCTCAACGCCATTGAAGACGCGGGCTATAAGCAACCGACTCCAATTCAGCAAAAATCTATTCCCACTATATTGGGAGGAAATGATCTGATTGGTATCGCCCAAACCGGTACAGGGAAAACAGCCGCGTATCTTTTACCTCTGCTTTTTAAAGTAAAATATGCGCAAGGTCAAAATCCAAGGGCGTTGATCCTTGCCCCTGGAAAAGAGCTCACCATTCAGATTTTTGACAATTTGATGGAATTGTCGAAATACTGTGGCACGAGAAATGTCTGTCTTTACGGAGGCATCGGGCCAAAAACTCAAATTGAACAGATTGAATCAGGTGTGGATATTATTGTATCGACTCCGGGGCGTTTTTTAGAATTATATAGAAAAGGAATATTGTTCACAAAGGAAATTAAAACTTTTGTGCTTGATGAAGCAGACAAAATGATGGATATGGGCTTTGCTCCTCAAATCCGGGAAATTTTTGAGAAAATTCCCAGGAAACGACAGAACCTTCTTTTCTCCGCCACTTTCCCCGAAAAGGTTCAATCATTTGCGGATGAATTTTTAGAATTTCCTCAAAAAATTGCAGTAACTCCACAAAGTACGGCTGCCGAAACAGTCACTCATTTTTATTATAAAGCCCCTAATTTAAAGACTAAAATAAATTTGCTTTCACACTTGCTAAACGATGATTCGTTAAACAAGGTAATTGTATTTACCCGTACGAAAGAAATTGCCAATAATGTATTTAAGTTTTTAGATAGAAAGCTGAATGATGATGTGCGTGTAATCCATGGGAATAAAGGTCAGAATAGCAGGATTAATGCATTTAATGATTTCAGGGAGGGAAAGATAAGGGTGCTGGTCACAACTGATGTTTCTGCGCGTGGTCTTGACATCGACATGGTAAGCCATGTGATTAATTTTGATGTTCCGAGAGCTTATGAAGAATATGTACATCGGATAGGCAGGACGGGCAGGGCAGAAAACAGCGGGATAGCGCTTTCATTTGTGAACGAAGTCGAAGAGATTCATCTGAGAGAAATAGAAAAGTTAATAGGTGAACAAATAGATCAAAAATTACTCCCTGAAGATGTTGAGATTGCATCGACCAGTAAAAAGGAAATTCAGGAAATTGCCATTGAAATCGACAAGATTAAAAGAGCCAAAAACCCGGAATTCAAAGGAGCATTTCATGAAAAGAAAAGGAAGTTTAAACCCGAAAAATTCAACAAGCCTGAAAAAAGACGAAAAAGAAGGAGGTGAATAATATTTGTCCATCAACTATATTTGCTTTTTTTTAGTAATAGTATCCTCAACTGAACCATATAAAAAATTTGTTGACAACCTATAGAAAATGAATAAACTCTTATTAATAATATTAATTGGTCTGACTCTGTTCAGCTGCAATGAGAAAGAGAAGAAGGCAGTCAGTCAGAGAACCTTTGTTCAGAAATCTAAAGCTGCGCTAATTGACTCAAGTTTGACTGTGAATCAAGAAATACCTAAATCGAATCAAACCGTTGAACGATACTTCCCAGAAGAAAAAGAGATGAAGCGTATTGATACAATTATTTCTGAAATGAATTTGAAAATTACAATCATTGACAAAGCTCTTGACTCCTATGTTACTAATGAATTTGAAAATGGAGGAATCAAATATATTGACAAGTACCGAGACAGTGAAAAACGATTAATTATAAAATTAGCAGATGAAGTTGTTATTGACACCATATTCAGAAAAGAAGATTTTGTAGATTATGCAGGACAAGACTTTCTTGAAATTGCCAATTTACACGGCTATTGGTTCAATAAAACTGACAATCCAACAATTGAATTTTTCGGAGTCATTAATAAACCAGAGACAGATTGGTCATATGCTTTCTATCATTACTTCGACTTAAATACGAAGAATTTTAAAATAGAGGAACATGTTGAAGAAGGAATATAAAAAGGCATCACACAAGTGGTTTAAGTTAGCCTTTAAACCAACAATGATCATATTGGGATTAGGCGCTATTTCCATTGTATTGGCTATGAATAATCTTCAAAATATTCATTGGCAATTGAATAAAACATAGGCGTAAAATCTGCATTTACATAAAATTCGAACTATTATTTTCCAAAACTCTATAAACACAAAATCTGGTATAAAATGCGTCTTTAATCGCTATCATTTTTTTAGAATTTCAACAAATTATCTCCTCAATAAATCATACCTTTGCCGCTTAATTTTAACAAGTCGTTCATTAGTATTTTTAAGCAATATGAGAGGAAATCTGAAACCACAGGATATTTTTGAGTATAGACATCACGGTAAATTTGATGCATCCACAAAAATTAAACTTCAGAAGATCGGCGTCACTTCAGTTGATGAATTAATAGATCAAACCGTACCAAAATCCATACGATTAAAAGATCCCGTTAAATTGCCGGAGCCACTCACAGAACATGCTTTTCTCGGAGAAATAAGAGCACTCGCCTCTAAGAATAAAATATTCAGATCATTGATTGGACAAGGTTACTATGACACCAAAACGCCAACGGTGATTCAGCGAAATATTTTGGAAAATCCGGGATGGTACACTGCTTATACTCCGTACCAGGCTGAAATTGCCCAGGGACGTCTTGAGGCATTAATCAACTTCCAGACCATGGTCACAGACCTTACCGGGATGGAAATTGCAAATGCCTCTCTACTCGATGAAGGTACTGCCGCCGCTGAGGCCATGTCGATGCTCGCCGGGCTCAGGAAAGGCCCTAAAAAATCTGCCAATAAGTTTTTTGTCGATAAAGCTGTTTTTGATCAAACCATAGAAATTCTGCAAACAAGGTCGAATCCTGCAGGAATTGAACTTGTCGTTGGAGATTACAATACATTGGATTTGTCAGACCCCGGTTTATATGGTGTTCTGATACAATATCCCAACAAGTACGGTGTAGCCAATGATTACGAAGCATTTTTTAAGCAGGCAAAAGAGCATAATATTTCCATAGCAGTTGCAGCCGACCTATTAAGTCTTGCCCTTCTTACACCTCCGGGTGAAATTGGCGCTGATGTCGTGATCGGAACTACTCAGAGATTTGGAGTCCCCTTAGGATACGGTGGCCCACATGCTGCTTATATGGCGACTTTAGATAAATATAAAAGGCAGCTCCCGGGAAGAATCATTGGAAGTTCCATTGATAAGGAAGGCGATCCCGGATACAGAATGGCGCTTCAAACGAGAGAGCAACATATTCGCAGAGAAAAAGCCACCAGCAATATATGTACAGCGCAAGTGCTGCTCGCAGTATTGGCCGGGATGTATGCGGTTTATCATGGATCTGAAGGCATTCAAAGAATTGCCACAAAAATTCATCTATTGGCAAAGTCTTTAAAAGTTTCATTGTCGAAACTTGGATTTGAGGTTTCTGACAGCCCATTTTTTGATACCATCAAATTGTCTGTTACAGCAGCGGATAAAAATCAAATCAGAAAGAATGCAGAAAAGCGCCATTTCAATTTTCATTACTTTTTCGATGAAACAATCCTGATTTCCCTTGACGAAATTTGTGAGATTGCAGACGTTTTGGAAATAATTAAAATTTTCTCAGAAGTAGCAGGGAAGCAATTAGATCCACCGGAAATTGAATCCATTTTGGATACTGTAGAAATAAATTATCCGGATACCATATGGAGAAAAAGTGATTTCCTGACACATGAGGTATTCAACAAGTACCACACAGAGCATGAGTTGCTGAGGTATATTAAAAAGCTGGAAAACAAAGATCTTTCGCTGGTTCACTCGATGATATCTCTTGGATCGTGCACTATGAAATTGAATGCAACGACGGAAATGATTCCAATCACATGGCCTGAATTTGGGAGTATTCACCCATTTGCACCAAGAGACCAGGTGGATGGATATTTTACGCTTTTTGAAGAGTTGGAATCTTATTTATCTGAAATCACCGGTTTTTCAGCAACTTCTTTGCAACCTAATTCCGGGGCACAGGGTGAGTTTGCCGGGCTGATGGTGATTAAATCTTATTTTAAAAATATTGGCCAGGAGCACAGGAACATTACCTTAATTCCATCATCTGCTCATGGCACCAATCCCGCAAGCGCAGTAATGGCGGGGACCAAAGTTGTCATTGTAGCATGCGATGAACAGGGTAATATTGATATAGAAGACCTTAAACTAAAAGCTGAAGAATACAAGGATAATCTTGCTGCATTAATGGTCACTTACCCTTCCACTCATGGAGTATTCGAGGAGGGTATCATGGAAATATGTCAAATAATCCATGAAAATGGAGGCCAGGTGTATATGGACGGTGCAAACATGAATGCCCAGGTTGGGTTGACCAGCCCTGCAAATATTGGTGCTGATGTTTGCCACCTCAATCTTCATAAAACATTTTCAATTCCTCACGGTGGCGGCGGACCGGGTGTTGGGCCAATTTGTGTCGCTGATCATCTGGCAGATTTTCTACCCGGTAATTCGTTTACTGATGGTGACAATAAAAATAGCATGAGCGCTGTATCATCTTCACTTT
Source organism: Bacteroidota bacterium (assembly GCA_024280115.1). GTDB lineage: Bacteria > Bacteroidota > Bacteroidia > Cytophagales > Cyclobacteriaceae > JAAUQL01. Next base: position 14,004 of record JAJRQT010000102.1, read on the forward strand.
ATGGAAGCGCTGGAGTTTTGCCAATTTCTTATGCATATATAAGGTTGATGGGGGCCGAGGGGCTTACCAACGCTACAAAAAATGCCATCCTGAATGCGAATTATATTAAAGCCAGTCTTGAGGATTATTACCCTGTATTGTATTCAGGATCCCAGGGAAGATGCGCACATGAAATGATCCTTGATTGCAGAGAGTTTAAAAAAGCCGGTGTTGAAGTTGAAGACATCGCCAAACGGCTGATGGATTACGGTTTCCATGCACCAACAGTTTCATTCCCGGTGGCGGGTACATTGATGGTAGAGCCCACCGAAAGCGAGTCGTTGGAAGAGCTCGACAGATTTTGCGAGGCAATGATTTCTATCAGAAATGAGATTCGGGAAATTGAAGAGGGCATTGAAGATTCACAAAATAATGTCTTGAAAAATGCCCCTCATACTTTGACGGTGGCTACTGCCGAAAAATGGGAGCTCCCATATAGCAGAAAAAAGGCAGTTTATCCACTACCATATGTTGCACAAAACAAATTCTGGCCGGCTGTTGGAAGAATAGACAACGCTTATGGTGACAGAAACCTGATGTGTAATTGCTTGCCTATAGAGGCTTTCAAAGAAGAGGAAATTGAAATGTCAAAACCGCTTTAACCGGGATTTTGACTATTTGATTTTATTTCGATCTGTTTATCAATAAACTCTTCAATCTGCTCTACATCTAGCTTTTTAGCAATGATTCTTTTCTGATTGTCCAGGATGTACAGTTGGGGTGTTGATTCAATATTATATTCATATCTGAAATTCGATCTCACATTCGGATCGGCTAGGTTAATCCAATTCAAATCCTGTTCTTTTATATATTTTTTCCATTTATCCACATCCTTTTTAATGTTCGCAGCAATGACCTCCACACCCTTATTTTTCAGGCTTTTGTTATACAACTCCCTGAGCACAGGGGTTTTCTTCTTACAATGTCCACAGTCAGGATCATAAAAGTATAAAACCACAAAATCGGATTTTAACGAATAAAGTGACACTGGTTTCAGTAATGTATCTAACAATACCATCTTAGGTGCCTGCTTTCCAATGAGGTTGGGTTTCATTCGGCTGACTCTGTCTGATATTTTTGCCATTAATGTAGAATCAGCCCAGACGGCATCACCTGATAAATAATAGCTTTCTGAGAGATCTACAAAAACCGCATCCATACCCATAATCTTCGATGTCTCGTATTTATACGTAATGTTTACCACACAATATCTGAAAACTTCATCGTTTGCCTTGGCTTTTTCGATGATTGTATGTGCTGAAGAAATAACGGAATCAGGATGCTTCACAGTCAGCTTTTCAAGGTACTCTTCAATTTTACTATAAAAATTAGGTGTGCGCAGCATTTTAGAATCTGAAAAATCGATGTTGTCAAAGAAATGTGCTTTATAATATTTATAACTAAAATCGGGATCCAGATCTTTCCCGTTTTCATCTTTTGGAGGTTCGGGCACTTCTATGTTAATTGTTGATTTAATGAACTTTACAGCAAAAGTTTCAGGGTGTTTTTTTATAATCCCGTCCCTGAAAGCCTTTACTTCGGCATCCACATCTTTCAATTGAGCTGTGATTTTATCCTTCTCCTCCGGGCTTTCTGTATTTTTCCGTTGTTCGTTTAACTGACCGGCAAGTTTCTGTTTTTCTCTCATAAATCGCTGGAAACTAAAAAACACTTCATTCTCAAGTGTCCCCTCAGTTTTCATGTGGTTTATATAATCCAGCGTATCAGTTTCAATGCTAAATTTGGGTTCCGCAACGATCAGATCGAAGTAGAGATTTTTAGGGCTATAAATAAAATACAGTCCCCCGTCTAATGGCTTGGAACCTTCGAAGATAAATTTTCCTTCACTGTTAATTTCCGCCGTGTCAGCTAAATACTTTTTATCTCCATACGGATAACCGAGATAACAAATATCACCCTTGAATTTATCAATTTTAACTTCTATCCGGTAAGCGTTGTCACCGTTCTCAGCAAAATTTACTGTACTGATAAATAGAAAAAATAAGGAGAACCCCTTAACAATACTAGAACACATTTACTCTTAATTTTAAATCCTAATCCCGCTTAACCACAAATATCATCTCCGTCAATTATAAACTGCAACCCTTATTCCTGACATATTTAATTTAAATTTCCTTTACCCTGAGAGATGTTCCGCTTTCGTCTATTACTTCGACCTTATGGTCTTTTTCAATAAACTCACCTCTTGTATAGGCATCTTTTAATTCACCATCAACTAAAATTTTACCACTCGGTCTTAAAACAGTGTAAGCTGTTCCTCTCATACCCATATAAGAATGTTGATTGAAGTTAGAGGTGTATCCCTCACTTTTCTTTTGAGTATCTTCCAGGGAAATTCTCTTGAATACCTTGGTTTGAGTCAACCGCACCCCGCCAAAAAACATCAATAAGATGGAAGCCAATAATCCCGATAAAGTTGCCACGGCAGCTTTTGTGATATCATTTGCTTTTACAAACGTAAAATCAAAGAAATCATTGTTGAGCATTACGAGGACAAGAGCGCCGACAATAAAAAGAATACCGCTTATTCCAGCCACTCCAAATCCGGGAATCACAAATACTTCAACAAGTAAGAGGATTACTCCAACAAAAAAAACAATGATCTCCCAATTGGCAGCAAGTCCGTTCAGATAGTATGGTACAAAGTAAAATATTGCTGCAATAATAGAAGCTGCAATTGGGAAACCGATACCAGGGGTTTGCAATTCAAAATAAATTCCTCCGATGATCACTAATATCAGGATACCACTAACAAAAGGATTCAGAAAAATTCTTATAATTCGCTCAGAAAGATTGAGTTCAAACTTTACAATCTCATAATTCTCAACTCCATTCCGCTCTAAAATATCTTCTACAGATTTCACTTCTGCCTCGCAAAATTTATACTTAATTGCCTCTGATGTACTGAAAGTCAATACTTTGCCTTCTTCTGTAATGCTATCAATCTCTATTGTCTGATCCACCATCGCCTCGGCTATTTGTGGGTTTCTTCCGGTGGCTTCTGCTGTTGACCTCATGATGGATCTCATATAGGATTGATACTTATCAGGCGCTGCCTCACCTGTTGCCACAACAACTGTGGCAGCTCCAATACTGGCACCCGGAGTCATGTATATACTGTCACAGGCAATCGAGATCAATGCGCCGGCAGAGGCTGCATCCTTATTTATAAAAACCCATACCGGTTTATCAAATTCGAGCATTCTCGTCCTGATATCATCGGCGTCGTTTACAGCCCCACCATAGGTATCCATTTCCAGAATGACTATATCGGCTTCGATTTCTTTTGCGTAATCCAGCGCCAATTCAGAATACCTGTTGGTTCGAGGATCTATTTCAGAATCAATTTTCATCAGCAACACCTTCTTTTCTTCATCGTTAGAAAAAGCTGATGATGCACTTAATACACAAAAAATGAAAAGAAGACAGTACCGGATGAAACTATTAAGGTTATAATTCATTATCCATATTTTAGAAATTATGCAAAATTAATGGAATAATGTATTTATATGAACTTAACGTAATTTTAAATGCAATTTGATATGCTTTTCCCATTTTCGCCATGCTTCCGGGATAATAATATAATTGTGTATTGTAAAAGAAACTATTTAATAATTTCTTAACATTAAAGTTGTAAAGTATTTTAGCTTTGTTTTTACTTTTGATCATCTCTCTTACGAAGAAGCAATATGCCGTCGCCCCTAAATGACAATCTAAGGACAAAAACTCTGGCTAAGAACACCTACAATTTTTTTGAAATAGCAAAACGGGAGAGATTATTTGTTATCATCATTTTCGTGTTGGGGTTAGCATGTCTGCTCACATATCCCTACAACAATATCGCAATGTGGGTTGGATTTGGACTTGCGGGATATGCAGCAATCGCCAACGACAGCATTCAGACCATCGGGACTTTTATAGCTTCCAACAAAGACAGGAAATGGTACTATTTATGGCTTTTTATGGGTTTGATTTTTGTGGTTACAGTTTATTACAGTTGGATTACATATGATGGCGATGTGAGCAACCAGAGACTCGCATCAAAAGGATTTGATCAGGCGCCTACCAATTTTTCTTTTTTACAATTGGCGGCTCCGTTGATACTCCTTATTCTTACCAGGATGCGCATGCCGGTTTCGACAACATTTTTACTTCTAAATGCATTTTCAACAGAATCAAGTGCAATTCTGGGAGTTTTATATAAAAGTTTAAGCGGGTATTTTCTGGCATTTTTTACGGCAATGATCGTTTGGCTATTAGTATCAAAATTTATCAATAAATATTTTGAAGGCAGACCACATAAAATGTGGGTGGTATTTCAGTGGATTATCAGTGGCGTATTATGGTCGGTCTGGATTCAGCAGGATGCTGCTAATATTGCTATTTTTCTCCCAAGAAGTTTAACCGCATGGGAATTTACCGCTTTTGCCGGATATGTTTTTCTTGGCCTGGGATTGTTATTTTATTTGAAAGGTGACAAAATTCAAGGCATTGTAGATGAAAAGTCCGGTGTGACGGATGTGCGTGCCGCTACACTAGTAGATTTTATTTATGCATTGTTACTCTATTACAAATTATTTGAGAGCACCCTCCCAATGAGTACCACATGGCTGTTCATAGGCCTTCTTGGCGGCAGGGAGCTGGCCATCAGCATCACCAGAAATAAACCTAAAAAGAGAAAGAAGGCTACCATACGCGCTTTTAAAATGGTCGGTAAGGATATGCTTTTTGCTTTGATAGGTTTACTTATTTCGTTGATATTAGCCCTGGCCATCAACGATGGAATCAGAAAAGAGGTTTTTGAAATGATTTTTTAACCGTCGTGATTTCGTAACTCCCGCATTTGGGACACATTTCAATTTTATCATTGCCTAAACAAGTATCGACAGTATCATGCTCCAATTCTTCAAAAGAACCCTGCCAATTGCAGTTCTCACAGTTATATTTTGTGGTCATAAAAGTCAACCTGGATAGTTCGGGGATTAATTATTAAGGTTAATAAGAATATTCAATTCTCAAGTTGGGAAATCTAATGGAAGGTAGGTTTAGCTAAAGAGAATTAACAATTTACTATTTTTGAATATAAGAAAATAATCTTTAGCAAATCGGATGGACTTGAAAGTACCTGTACCGCTTAGTGTGATGTAGTTCATAGGAGGCGATTCGACAATGGCAGGTGGTATTCAATTTATTAAACTATAATTAAATGCGCAACGGTTTTTATACTCCTATTAAAAAATTCGTTTGTTCTATTGTCTTGACAACATCTCTCTTCGCTTTTTTCCCTTGCTCCGGTCAATCACCAAACAGGAAAATCAACGCACACGCTTCACTGGCAGAGAAAATTTATTTACAATTGGATGGCACAGTTTACACAACGGATAAAACCATTTGGTTCAAGGCCATCGTCACAGATGCTACTGACCACACACCTACTACACTGAGCGGAGTGCTGAACGTGGAACTGATAGGCCCGGATGAAAAAATAGTAGAAAAGAAGTTGATAAAGATAGATAATGGCATTGGAGATGGTTTTTTTGAATTGAATCAAGTATATGCCGAAGGTCTTTATTTGATCAGGGCATATACCAAATGGAATAAAAATTTTGGTACAGATTTTTTCTTTAAACAATATATTCGTGTGTTTGCTACCCAATCAAATGAGGGAGCAGATCCTATTCGAAATGTCACATTAGTACAAATGCAGAATAATCAACGTCGGATAAATGCTAATTTTGATCCCTTAGCGATAGACAGTCTTCACAAAAACAAACTAACCCTTTTCATCACCCTGGACGACAAACAGGATACCCTGACTATTAAAAAAAATAAGGATGATATATACCAGATTGATTATGCCGTGCCTGATGAAAGCCAGTTTATTACAATGCAATTTCAGACCAAGAATATTCTTAGTCGTCCTAAAACTATTGTGTTAAATGAAGATTATATCGATTTGCAATTTTTTCCTGAAAGTGGCGAGTTAGTTCATGGAATGCAGAGTAAGGTAGGCTTCAAGTCGCTGGACAGCAGAGGTAAAGGAAAACGTGTGGCAGGTGAAATAGTCAATGGACAAGGCGAGCTAATTACCCTTTTTAAAAGCAACCAATTGGGTATGGGAGATTTTATCCTAAGCAAGGCGGATAGCAATGCTACTTACTTTGCCAGGCTAACATCACAATCTGAAGAAAAGCTGTCATTAATGTTTCCTTTACCGGATGTTGCCCCTTTTGGTAATGTGCTGTCGGTAAAAAAGGTAGGGGATAGAATACGCTTAATTGTGTCTTCCAACTACCTGGAAAATGACCCTATTTACATACAGGTCTCATGCAGAGGAATGGTTTATTATAAAATAATAAGAAATTTGATGGAAGGAGAACTCATGGTTTCCCTTCCAGTTGATAAGCTTCCGGAAGGCATTATTGCCTTTACTATATTTGATCGTCCAATGCACCCGATTTTGGAAAGGCTGTATTTTAATGAAAGGCCGGAAAGCAGGATACATATTTCGCTTTCTACTGATAAGAATACATATACACAGCGCGAACTGACCAGGCTAACGATGGAAACAACAAATAATGATGGTGAGATAGTAAATGCTAATTTATCATTGCTGGTATTGAATAAGGAGCAAATGGGGCAGATGCAAAGTACACGTCAAAATATATTGTCTTATTTTTTACTGAGTTCAGACTTGAAAGGTGAGATAGAAACCCCCGGATTTTATTTCAACAGCCATAATAATAGAAAACAACGTGATCTTGACGCACTAATGCTCACCCAGGGATGGCGAAGATACCTATATATAAAACCCGTAGATAAGATTCTTTTTTTGCCTGAACCCCATCTGTCTGTTTCAGGAACAGTGAGCGGATCAATTTTCAATAATAAAAAGAAGGAGGTAGAGTTAACAATGATGACCTTTGGTAACTCCCATACTTTTCAAACTCAAACAACAGATTCATTAGGCAGATTTAATTTCAATGTAGATGATGAATTTGGTCATGATCTTAATATTTTGATTCAAAGCGCCAATAAATCCGGAGAAAAAAAGAATTATGCAATTGAAATAAATAGAAGAGAACCCCCCGATATTTCTTTTGATCATATCAAGTTGATAGAAAGTGTGGATAGTGTAGCGCTTCTGCTTGTGAAAAAAAATATTGAACGCAAAACGGTGGAAGATGCCTTTCGCTTATCCACAGGTATCATTTATTTGGACGAAGTTGTGATAGAAGGGTACCAAATGACGCCTGAAAGAAAGATTGTTATGGAAAAATATGGCAAGCCGGAAGAGGTAATAAGTGGGGAGGACATAGAAGAAAAGGAGGAAAAGTGGTCTTATGGGCTATATAGTGTGCTTTTGTTCAATTTCAGGGATAAGGTAATCATTGAAAGGAGAGCAGATGGTGACTTGTACGCAAGTGTGGTAGGCAGCCCGGGAATAACTCTTGTGGTAGTTGATGGTGTTCCGGTTTTGAATTACAATTACGGTAATATTGCTAATATTCCTCCCAGTGAAGTCAGTAGTTTTGAAATCATTAAGAATGCGAAAAATTTTCGAAAACTTTTTATTGAAGCCTTTCCGGGAACAAGCTCTTTCGGAGCGCCATATCTGGGAAGCGTGATTGCCATATATACAAAAGGAGGGAAAGGGCTTTTTGATGCGAAAAAACCAATAGGCATAGTACATACATCCATTCCTGTATTCTCACCACCCCGGGAGTTTTATGCTCCAAAGTACCAAAATCTTTCTGCAGATGACTGGGTCCAGATTTTCGTGCCTTGGTTTATTGGGTGCCTAATGTCATGGTTGATAGCTTAGGCAAGGCTTTTGAAAATTTTTACAACGCGGATAATATTGGCGAGATGCAGATAGTTGTAGAAGCTATATCAGAAAATGGAGAAATAGGTTATCAAGAGATGTTTTATGAGGTAAAGAAAAGAAAGAATAATAATCGTAATTAATGGCAAGAGACATGTACAATTCTATTTCATGGAAAAAAAGGCTATTTGGAACCGGATCAGGAATTGGGTTATGTAATAATTATTTTTTCGCCAACTGTATCATATCTATTTGCACTATTACTTGATTTGAAAACTTTATTTAAGGTGTTTGAAGTTCATTTATCGCCAACCAGGCCATGAGTCCGGCGCCGATTTCGAGGGCATCTTCATCGATATTAAAGGTCGGTGTGTGCACATTTGAAGCAATTCCTTTTGCTTCATTCCTGACGCCCAGCCTATAAAAGCAAGCATCTATTTCCTGAGAATAATATGCAAAATCCTCGGCTGCCATCCAGATATCAAGATCAATCACGTTTTCCTCGCCCATGTATTCAATGGCATATCCTTTATTTCTTCGTGTCATCTCCTCATGATTATATAAATAAGGATATCCATCCAGAATATAAAATTCGCATGATCCTCCCATTGATTCCGCAATACCTTCGGCAAGCTTCTTCATTTTTACCTTTGCTTCCTTTCTCCACTTTTCATTTAGCGTTCTAAAAGTCCCTTCAATTTTAACTTCATTTGGAATAATGTTGGTAGCTCCCTCTGCGATGACTTTACCAAATGATAATACCGTCGGTGTAGTGGGTGTGGCAAAGCGGCTGACTACCTGCTGCAAGGCCACGATGATATGAGATGCGATCAATACCGGATCGATATTGCCCTGTGGCATAGCTGCATGACCACCCTTTCCTTTTACAGTAAGATACAGTTCATCGGCACTGGCCATATAAATACCCTCTCTAAAGCCAATTTTCCCAACAGGTATCAGCGGAGCCACATGCTGACCGATAATATTTTCCGGTTCCGGGTTCTTTAGAATACCCTCCTTAATCATGAGGGAAGCTCCACCGGGGGCCTTTTCCTCGCCCGGTTGAAAGATCAGTTTTACTGTGCCCTCAAACTGATCTTTTAACTTGTTCAATATATCAGCCGTTCCAAGTAACGAGGAGGTATGCACATCATGCCCGCAGGCATGCATCACGCCTTCTACTTCTGATTTATAGGGAACTTCATTTTCTTCTTTGATGGGAAGTGCATCAATATCCGCCCTGAGGGCGATTACTTTTTTCTGTGGGTTTTTACCTTCTATCAAAGCAGCTACTCCTGTATTTGCAATTCCTTCGATTGGATTCAACCCGATTTTCTTTAGGGAAGCAGCAACGTATTTGGCTGTTTCAAATTCCTGAAAAGACAACTCAGGGTGGCTGTGTAAATGATTTCTCATTTCCACAATACTTCCTGCAGAATCTTTTGCTAAATTCTTTATTTTATTTTTAATGTCCATGTATTGAAGTTATTGCAATTATTCCATGCGTTCCCTTTTAGGCACTATCATTGCCCCGGGAAATTCTCTTTTCAGGATAGTAAGCGGTTTATAAGCATCTACACGTTCTATGTATTGTCCAACATTTACCTTATAACTCGGTTGTCGATAGACGAGTTTGGGTTTTTCCTCAGGCAAAAGGCCATAGACTTTTTCCCTGACCTGATTTGCTTCTTCCCTGCTTCTTCCGATATAAACCTGGATGGTGAATGTCAGATACAATTTATCGCGATTAAAAACGATAATGCTGTCCATCACTTCACTCATTTCTTTATTTATATCATGAGTTGGTGGGACATACGGGCCTTTTTCAATATTGTGAGAGGATTGTACCTCAACTTCATCTTCTTCGACTGACGTTTCAACAGTGGGTCTGAATTCAGATACATCTTCCGTATAATCTTTTGTCGTAACACTAGTGGCCAGTTTAGGTGTGCAGCTTATTACATACACGCTCACAAGCATAAATATTAATATCCTTAACATCCTCTACAATTTAATCTTCAATGATGACACATTTATTTGAAAGCACATCATTTTCGACAGTTTTAAATTTAACTTCTTTTTTCAATGTGCCATCTTCATATTGAACCGTAACACGGTCATTTCTACCCGGAACCTTTATAGATTTCCTAGGCGCGGTCTTCTCAACCGGAGGTCTGTTTCTCGCTTCAGGATTTCCACCTCCCTGCAACAATGACCTCGATTCTTCTTTGGATTCCCGGTAATTTTTCCTGATTTCTCTCCTGTTTTTAGCTTCCTGCACTTCATCGGGCTCACGGACAGGTAACACTGCCTTCGAAAGGAAAGAAATAGTATCTTCGTTTACCTTTGCGACAAATCTTTTAAAAAGTTCGAATGCTTCAAATTTGTATATTAATAATGGATCTTTCTGTTCATATACTGCATTCTGAACAGATTGTTTCAGATCGTCCATTTCCCGTAAGTGCTCTTTCCAAAGCTGATCGATAATAGCCAATGTGGCAATTTTTTCTATGCTTAGAATCAATTCCCGACAATCTGTATCAACGTTTTTTTGCAGATTCGTTGAAACCCCAATCTGCTTTTTACCATCAGTAATTGGAACCAAAACATCCGTAACTGTGGCTCCTTTATTTTTAAATATGTCTTTAAATATCGGCTTAGCTTTTTCGGAAATTAACCTATTTTTTTCCTTGTATCCCGCGAGGCCATCCCGGTATAGTTTTTCCGTAAGATCTACTTCCGATATGGAATCAAACTCCTCTTTACTCAATTTTAAATCAAGGCCCAAAATACTGATACAATTGAGCATAAGGCTATCATAATCCTCAGAATTCTTGGTATTTATTGATATATCTTCACAAGTGTCATAGAGCATATTCAGAATATCGAGCTGTAAGCGTTCTCCAAATAGCGCGTTCTTGCGTCTCTTGTAAATCACCTCTCTTTGAGAATTCATCACATCATCGTACTCCAGCAATCTTTTTCTAATTCCAAAGTTATTTTCCTCAACTTTCTTCTGAGCCCTTTCAATAGATTTCGTAATCATGGAATGTTGAATAACCTCCCCTTCTTTCAAACCCATTCTATCCATCAGTTTGGCGATTCTGTCGGAGCCAAATAGTCTCATCAGATTATCTTCCAGCGAGACGAAAAACTGTGACGATCCCGGGTCACCCTGTCTTCCTGATCTACCGCGCAACTGCCTGTCAACCCTTCTGGATTCATGCCTTTCCGTACCAACAATAGCCAATCCTCCTGCTGCCTTTGACTCCGGAGTTAGCTTGATATCTGTGCCCCTGCCCGCCATGTTGGTGGCAATGGTCACAGTTCCCGATTCACCGGCATGCTTTACAACATCTGCTTCTCGTTGGTGTTGTTTCGCATTTAAAACCTGGTGTTGAATCTTTTTCATATTGAGCATTCTACTCAATAGCTCAGATATTTCCACGGAAGTGGTTCCCACGAGAATAGGGCGTCCCTGATTTGTGAGATCAACAATTTCATCCACAACAGCATTGAATTTTTCGCGTACGGTTTTATAAACCTTATCCTCCCTGTCGTCCCTGACAATCGGTTCATTGGTAGGAATAACAACTACATCCAACTTATAAATATCCCATAATTCCCCCGCCTCAGTTTCCGCAGTACCGGTCATACCGGCGAGTTTATGATACATCCTGAAATAATTCTGAAGCGTTATGGTCGCATATGTTTGGGTGGCGTCCTCCACCTTGACATTTTCTTTTGCTTCAATTGCCTGGTGCAACCCATCGGAATATCTTCTGCCTTCCATGACACGACCTGTTTGCTCATCGACAATTTTCACTTTGCCATCCACAAGGATATACTCGGTGTCTTTTTCAAAAAGTGTATATGCTTTTAGCAATTGATTAACTGTGTGGATTCTATCCGCTTTCTCAGCATAATCCTGTATCAATTCTTCCTTTTTCTTGAGCATTTCGTCCTCGGATAGTTCAGAATCATTTTCAAAATCTGCTATCTCAGATCCAATGTCCGGAAGAATAAAAAAATTGGGATCCTCACCCTGACCGGTAATCAAATCCAATCCTTTTTCAGTCAGGTCAATGCCATTGTTTTTTTCATCAATTGTAAAATAGAGTGGCATATCAGCCTCGGGCATCAATTTCGAATTATCCTGCAAATAAATATTCTCAGTTTTTAACTGGATCGCTTTCATGCCTGGTTCACTTAAGAACTTTATAAGTGGTTTATACTTTGGCAGGCCGCGGAATGCTCTGAAAAGTGGCAAGCCGCCTTCCTTGTTATTACCTTCCTTAAGTAATTTCTTGGACTCAATTAAAAACTGTGAAACCACCTTCTTCTGAGCATCCACAAGTTTTTGTACCCTCGGTTTAAGTTCATGAAACTGGTGTTCATCTCCTTTTGGCACAGGGCCGGATATGATTAACGGGGTTCTTGCGTCATCGACCAATACAGAATCCACCTCATCAACCATCGCAAAATGGTGCTTTCTTTGTACAAGTTCACTCACTTCCCGAGACATATTATCGCGCAGATAATCAAACCCAAATTCATTGTTTGTCCCGTAAATGATATCACAGCCATATGCCCTTCTCCGTTCTTCTGAGTTTGGCTCATATTTATCAATGCAATCAACGGTTAGTCCATGAAATTCAAATATCGGAGCCATCCATTCAGAATCCCTTGTGGCTAAGTAATTATTTACAGTGACTATATGAACGCCTCTTCTGGCAAGAGCATTTAAATAAGCAGGAAGCGTTGCCACTAAAGTTTTACCTTCACCGGTGGCCATCTCGGCAATTTTACCCTGGTGCAATACTACACCGCCAATTAGCTGTACGTCATAATGGAGCATTTCCCATTTTTGCTTATTCCCGGCTGCAAGCCATTCATTATGCCAAATGGCTTTTTCTCCATCAATTTCTACGTGCTCATGTTTTGCTGCCAACTGCTTATCACGCATGGTTGCTGTAACAACCAGTTTATCATTTTCTTTAAATCTCTTGGCTGTTTCCTTTACCACTGCAAATGCCTGTGGAAGTACCTCCAACAGTATATCTTCTAGTTTTTTATTCCTTTCCTCCTCAAGGCTATCTATTTTGTTAAAAATATCTTCCTTCTCATTGATATCTAAATCGGGATTGTCATCAACTTTTTGATGCAATTCATCAATTTCATGGTCTGTTTCTTCTAAATATTTATCAATGGTCTCCTTAATGGAATTGGTCATTCCCCGTAATTCATCATCGCTGATTCCCTGAAGTTTTGCATATTCTTCGTTTGTCTTTTCGACATACGGCTTGATGATTTTTATGTCCCGGTCAGACTTTGTTCCAAATAGTCTTGTAAGTGCTTTGCCTATCATGTTCGTACTACAGATTTAAAAATAAACGCAAAGTTACCGCTTTCTTTTATTTTACTAAAGAAATGAGCTTAAACTATTAAAACGCTAAAAATAAACTTAGGATACAATAACCTAATCCGGGAATCTCTCATCAGGATATTCTTCTTTGAAATCACGCCAGTATTTTTTGACGGTTGACTTCATTTCCTTTCTTAAAAAGAGAATGCCAACCAAATTTGGTAGCGTCATGAGCGCAATGGTTATGCCGGAAATGGTCCATATTATTGTCGTATCTATAAAAGAGGCTGTAAAAAACCCGGCTACATAAACAATCCTGAAATAGACCACCGATTTTGTGCCAAATAAGAAAGTAATTGCCCGGTCACCATAATATGACCAGGAAATCGCTGTGGAGAATGCAAACAACAGCAGACCGATTGAAACAATATATTTCCCATAGTCTCCAAAAAAACTGTGCGTAAATGCTATGGTAGTCAGTGGCGCACTGTGAACAAGGGATTTACCTTTTAGCTCAAACTGACTATTCGGATCAATAATGGAGCCATTTTCAACAGAAAGATTCCCCGAATAAGCGCTACCATTTGACAGGACAATTACATCTTCTGCAATGGACCGTGCGTGAAGAATACTAATCTCTTTTTGAATTTTACCATTTTTAACGTCTAAAGTTCCCGAATATAAATCGATCGCTTCATTATGATTCAGATAGTTAAAAAGCTCATCTATATCACTTTCTTTATTTTCATCATAAACCCTTCCCAGGATTTTTAAATCTGCCTTCTGAAAATTATTTTCATATTTTTTATTCCAGACCCCGGAAGAAAGGAGCACCAAACCCGTCAGTGAGCATATTATGATTGTATCGATAAAAGGTTCAAGAATGGCAACCATCCCCTCAGAAACAGGTTCGTGCGCCTTGGCGGCAGCGTGGGCAATTGGCGCCGACCCCTGGCCTGCCTCATTGCTGAACAATCCTCTTCCTACACCCTTATTAAATGCAAAAATTAAAGCCGAACCGATAAATCCTCCTGTTGCAGCTGAGCCGGTGAAAATATCAGAAAAAATAGAAATGATGGAAGGTATGATGTTTTCATAATTGAAAAGGATCACAGACAGCGCTCCGATCAGATAAATGGCGGCCATCGTAGGTACCAGTTTTGAAGTAACTCTGGCAATTCTTTTGATCCCACCAATTATAACCAGACCCAACAAAATAGATAAAACAAGACCTGTCACCCACCTGGTGATGCCAAAGGTTGCGAGCACAGAATTGGAGATACTATTGATCTGTGGCAGATTTCCGGTTCCGAAAGATGAAAAAACTGTTGCAATGGCGAAGACCACTGCCATCCATTTGAAATTCAGTTTTTTACCGAAAAACCTGAAATCGGCATTTTTCATATAATACATAGGACCACCTGCTATTGATCCGTCCTTGGCCTTTTCACGGTATTTATGAGAAAGAGTAACTTCCACAAATTTTGTAGTCATACCCAAAGCCGCTGTTACGAGCATCCAAAATAATGCTGCGGGCCCCCCGAGGTAAACTGCAAGCGCTACACCAGCGATATTTCCGGTACCGACTGTTCCGGAAAGTGCGGTTGCCAATGCCTGAAAATGCGAAGTGTCCCCAACGTCGCTCTTTTTGTCGAATTTTCCTTTTACGACTTTTAACGCATGTTTGAAATATCTAATCTGGGGAAACCCTAAATAAATTGTAAAAAAAACGCCGGTGGATAACAGGAAATATGCGAACCATTGAGCTCCGCCAATAAAACTATCGATTATCTTGAGAATCTCATGTAATTCATGCATATGCTTCTTTTAAAAACTTTAACAAACAGCAAATCTAAAAAAATAAGGCTATCAGCATTACAATAACCAGGAAATAATATTTGGATACCTAATTGTGTATTTGGATTTTTTAGTGATTTTTATGAAAATAAGAGACTTAGAAATCGATCTATAATCGCCCTGGATAATAGTCTCACTTTACAATCTTTATTTTCATCCATCAGAATTTTTAAATTATAAATACAGGGAGTTTTAAATTTAATAATAAACATTGAACAAAATAAACCATGCTTCTTGGATAAATTATTAAATTTGGGCAAAAAAATATCCATGAAAAAAACAGCCTTATTTGAGCAACACGTAGCATTAGGTGCTAAGATTGTGCCATTCGCAGGATACGAAATGCCGGTCAGATATAATTCAGAAATAGACGAACATCATGCAGTTAGAAAAAGTGTCGGAATATTTGATGTTTCCCATATGGGAGAATTTCTTATAAAAGGCCCAAATGCATTAGGTCTGATTCAAAAAGTATCTAGCAATGACGCTTCAAAACTTCAACCGGGGAAAGTACAATATTCATGTATGCCCAACGCAACAGGAGGCATTGTGGATGACTTGCTTGTATATATGCTGAGGCCGGAAGAATATATGCTTGTAGTGAATGCGAGCAACATACAAAAAGACTGGGATTGGATTTCAGAAAATAACAGCATGAATGCCGAATTGGAAAATATCTCTGATAATATTTCTCTAATGGCAGTTCAGGGGCCCAATGCACAAGCCCTGATTCAAAAGATAACCGATCTCGATTTATCCACACTTTCTTATTATACCTTTTCCAAGGGAAATATTGTTTCAATTACCGATGGAGCCATCATATCTGCGACGGGTTATACGGGCGCCGGAGGATTTGAAATTTATGTTTATAATGAATTTGCCAGCCAAGTTTGGAATGCGGTGATGAATGCAGGGGAAGAATATGGTATTAAACCGGCGGGGCTCGGGGCAAGGGATACTTTGAGACTCGAAATGGGATTTGCATTATACGGAAATGATATCGACGATACTACATCTCCAATAGAGGCCGGATTGGGTTGGATCACAAAATTCACAAAGGATTTTATCAATGCGGAAAATCTTAAAAAGCAGAAAGCGCAAGGAGTTGGCAAAAAACTGGTCGGATTTCAAATGGAAGAGAAAGGTATTCCAAGGTCAGGTTATGAACTTTTAGATGAAGATGGTGAAATTATCGGCAAGGTTACGTCTGGCAGTATGTCTCCGTCTCTCGGTTATGGGATTGGAATGGGTTATCTGAATGCGGACTATATTACTCCAGAGACTGAGATCAAGGTAGCCGTCAGGAAAAAGAAATTGCGCGCAAAAGTTGTTAAACTGCCATTTTACAAAGCTTAAACCTATTTTTATAGTATAATTCCCATATGAAAAAAATTGATATTTGCCTTTCGCCCGACCTCATTGATCAATATGATTTATCAGGAACCGTTGTTGTCGTTATAGATATTTTGCGCGCAACATCCTCGATTACAACAGCAATAGCACATGGGGTTAACATCATCAGGCCGGTGGAGACACTTGGTGAATGCCGCGAATTAAAACTTAATGGTTTTGTTGGAGCTGCGGAAAGAAATGGTAAAAAGGTCGGTGGATTTGATATGGGAAATTCTCCCCTCAGTTATATGAATCCTGATCTTGAAGATACAAATATTGCCATAACCACTACAAATGGCACCATAACTTTGAAAAAATCAAAGGGAGCACTACAGGTGATTCTGGGGTCATTTTTAAATTATTCCGCAATTTTAACCTATCTCGAGCGGCTTCCATGTGATGTGTTGTTGCATTGTGCAGGATGGAAAGGAAAAATAAACCTCGAAGACACACTTTTTGCAGGAGCAGTAGTGCTTGGATTAAAGCAAATGTTTGAATATGATTCCGATGTCCCGGCGATGGCGGCCAAATTATACAAATCGGCAAAGGACAACCTGAAATCAGCCATTGAAGATTCTTCTCATTATTCCAGGTTGATGGAGCTAGGACTGGAAGAAGATATCAACTTTTGTCTGAAGTTCGATGAATACAAGGTGATCCCTGTTATGAAAGGAGACAATATTTCCAAACTGAAATTGGCAGATATGCTTTTTTAGTTTTCCTGGTTTTTTACATATTCATTGAAATAATAATCTTTTAGGTAATCGGGGTGGTAGTAGTAGATAGAAGTATTTATCTTGATTGGATCTTTTAACGGTTCTTTGATGGTTATGTGCCTTGCGGTAAGTTTTTGATCATCATATTTATAATCCTCAATAACTAACGCTCCATCATATTTTTCAACCGTTCTCTTTAGAATCCGGCCTTTTTCATCATAGGAATAATTGATAAATTCATTATTGTCTAGCTTATCGAGTCGATGAACAATTTTCAATTGAACCAACCTGTTTTCTTCGTCATATTTTGGGTAGCACCATTTCACCGTTCTTCTATAACGGCCCTTTAATGCTCGTTTCTTGAGTAAAGTACCATTCATTTTGTAAGCCCATCGCTCCCTTTGTTTCAGCAAATGAAAATCTGAATAAAACTGAAAATATCTTTTATAAACATCAAGGGCATCATCAGTTTCAGGATACACGGTAAAAACCTGGCCGGTCAGTTTATATTCAATTTTAAAAAGTGGAACAGGTAAGTCGGTTTCAGGATCAATTTTATAGAAATATTCAAATTCTTTCTGATCTCCAATAAAATTCATATTCTCGAGGTACACGATGCCCCGACCTGTGATATGCGTGTAACTCATGGGTATTGTGGTTGTTTCATAATCCTCGTCTATCAAGTCCAATAACACGGTTACAACATTTACCTTCTTTTCAGTCTCCGACCAATAGTCTATGCCGATAATCGCATCAACACCTTCTTTTATGGCTTCATGCTCCAATCTTTTTTGGATTTCCCATTTGCTCATGGAGCCTTTCTCTACGATATCGAAATCTACTATTTCAAAATACGGTTTGGTTGGAAAACTGTCATTAACAAATATTAATTCAGTGTTATAATTCGGAGTCTTGGTGGGAATATCATTTATCTTTTGCTGATAAAAATTAGGTTTTGTACATGATGTCAAACCTATGATGGGGAGCAGGTATATAAACTTAGCTTTCATGGTGAGTCGGTTTCCCATGTTTAACCAAATCTCATGCCAATTTCATGAATAGCGCTTTTTTTATTTTTTCAGTTTCGGATTATTTTTGTGCCGGTTGAAATCTCGTATGCGTTGAACACACAAACAGTCTAAGCCAAGAATATTTATCCATTATTTCAATACATTAATTATGTAATATAAGTGCATTAATAAAAGTGCAGCAAAATTGGAGAGGTAGTATCTTTACAACATGAAAAGAATTGTGATTTTTTTAACTTTAGTATTGGTAATTATAGAGTATTCCAATGCTCAGATTAGTTTAAAACCCGGTTTTATTATCACCCATGAAAAGGATACCATTAAGGGGTTTTTAATGGATGAAGTTGATTCAGACCTAAGTGAACGAGTGAAGTATTTTAAGGGATCAACCGGAACGGAACCAACAATTTATGCCCCTTCTGAAATACTTGGGTTTGGCTTTAATTCCGGGCGCATTTTTGAATCGATTACAATTCAAAATGATTCTACCGAAATATTTGCCAAAAGAATTATTGAAGGGAAAATTAATATGTTCACCAGGAGGTTCGTTAAATCGAATAAGATTGGTATTCATTTGTACAGAAGCGACACAAATATCAAAATCGATCTAAAGGAACCTGTTAAGACAACTGTTAAAAAAAATGGGAAAACCTATACCTATAAAGATAATATGTATTTGGGACAATTGGCTTTACTGACCAACGATGATGTGGAGGATTTAAAATTGAGTAAACTAAAATATGGTAAAAAGGGTATACAGAAACATATAGTTAAATGCAATGAGTCATTTGAAAATGATTACCCAGCAAAAGTTTATACAGAAGCACAGAATCTAACTTACGATTTAAATGTAGGCTATTTCCTAAATTCTGAACCATATGAATTTGTGTTCAGGCTAAGTATATATCGGGATAAAACCAATCCTGAAAAATCAGTGAAAACTTCCAGAAGGATGGGATTTAGCTATGTACATTACCGCGGCAATGAGAGATTGGACGGATCGTTAGAGGAAGGTTCAACAGATTTCAGTGCACATTCCCTGAGCATAATACCAGTGGGGTTTAGATTTCAGGGAAAACCAAGAAAAATAATGCCATATGGATATTTTGGGATTGGATTATTTTTTGTGCTATCCTCGCGTAAGATAATATCTAACTATGAAATTACTGGAACTAAATATAAGTTTGGGGGATTGCCAACCGTTAATTTAGGGATCGGGATTAAAGCGAAAGTTAAATCGAACTATATATTAGCAGAGATAACACCGAATATTGAAGGGATTTTTATCAATCTTGGCTATTCGTTTTAACCCTGTGAATATAAATTGCACTAACTCAGTTTCGGATTATTTTTGTGCCGATTGAAATCGCGAATATTTTTCTTTTCTAGGTTTCTTTTAAATGCCTCTGTGAGATCCACACCTGTTTGATTCGCAATACATATTAAAACCCAAAGCACATCTGCAAGTTCATCGTCCAATTTCCGGGCTTTATCCGATTCTTTGAAGGACTGTTCTCCATATGTTCTCGCAATAATTCTGGCGACCTCCCCAACTTCTTCCGTAAGCATGGCCATGTTCGTGAGTTCATTAAAATACCGAACTCCAACCGAGTTTATCCAATCATCTACAAGCTTTTGCGCTTCTTTTATTTCCATTACTTTTTGTCTTTGGTATCAATAATAATTGTCACAGGCCCATCATTGCACAACGATACCTGCATCATTGCTCCAAATTCGCCGGTTTTAATTTCTTTACTAAGATCAGATTGCAAAGCGGTTATAAATTTTTCATATAATGGTATGGCCACTTCAGGTCTTGCAGCTTTTATGTAGGAGGGTCTGTTGCCCTTTTTAGTGGAGGCATGCAGGGTAAACTGACTTACGAGTAAAATATCGCCATTTGTATCTAAAAGACTTTTATTCATCACTCCATTTTCATCATCAAATATCCTTAGATTCACAATCTTTCTGGATAGCCAGTTGATATCTTCTTCAGAGTCATCATGCTCTATCCCCAACAAAATCATTGAACCAAAACCTATCTCACCGGATATTTTTCCATTGATTTCGACTCTTGCTTCGGAAACTCTTTGTACTACAGCTATCACAATAAATTATTTTGGTGGTATAATCTAATTCTTATTCGAAAATGTGCGTAATAAATTCAGGCATCAGCGAGCTCCTGAATTGAATCAGATTCAATAATTCGATTATTATCATGATTGTCCAGTGAAATCTTATACATGGCCTTTGCTACATCTTCAGCACGGATACCACGGTATTTTTTTAACCCGCCAATCATCAATGGACTTATAATCTTCATGATTAATATTCCGATTTTTTCGCCGGCTCTTTGCTCATTTCTTTTTCCCAACAATAAAGAAGGCCTGAAAATATTCAAAGATCTCAAGTCCAATTTAGAAATGGCATTTTCAACTTCGCCTTTTACTTTATTATAAAAAAACATCGATTGTTCATTTGCCCCTGAGGCGGTAATAATATTTAATTGACGGCTTTGATGCTCTTTTGCTATTTCAGCTAAAGTCAATGGGTAACTAAAATCTACTTTATAAAATTGCTCTTTGGATCCTGCTTTTTTCATTGTGGTACCCAGGCAACAAAAAATCACGTCGGCTTTAAGATCATCTTTAAAACTCATTAAATTATCATAATCGACTTCGATGACCGAGGAGACATGTTCATTTTTGAATGGACTCCCTTTTCTGATGATTACTCTTACCTCTCCAAAATGTTCTGAATCGACCAGGTAATTCACCAGATGACTTCCAACTAATCCGGTTCCACCGGCAACTAATGCTGATAATGGCATGTCACTATGAGAAATTTATGATTCTTTAACCCTGCTATTCCCGGTTAATTCAAATTCCAGAAATGCATCCACATCTTCGTTTATACTATTAAAAACCAGGAATAAAATAGAAATATCATCTGCCAAACCCATGGCCGGAATAAAATCGGGAATCAGGTCTATAGGCATCATGAAATATATCAATGCGCCAATGATCATCAACAATGACTTGACTGGAATTTGACGATATTCGCCCGTTATGTAGGCTCTGAGCATTCTTAAAAAGGTCTTTACCTTTTCAAAAAATTCATTGACATTCTTTTTGTTTTCATCCATATCTGACATTTTATCAGTTACAGATGTGACCAGGTCAGATATTTTTTCCTTACTGGTCGCGATACCTGCCGCCTTTCTCAACGCATTTTGAAAGATTTTACTTTTTAAATAATTCACCGGATAATCAAATGTTTAAAATATGTCTCTAATTTCAGACTTAACCTCTGACAATGTAATCGCAACGGGATCTACATCTCTTTTCTCGATTTCACTGAATATCAGCTTTGCCAATTCGACACTTTTAGCATCGGCATCGAGTTTCTCAGCATTCGTGTTAATTAGCGCGATTACGTCTTCTACAGTATTTTTTATCAAATTCCACGATTTATCACTCATATATATTTGCTGCGAAAGGTTGTGATTAAACTCCTCCCTAATCTCAGAAATCATAACATGCTGCAGCTCTTTTGCTGTCATCTTACTGCCATTTAACCGGAGTACAAGATTTCCCGGAGATAGCCTTTCGAGAAAAAGACTCATCCGCTCAAAAGCCTGAAGCCTGTTGGGCAGCACAGCTTTACTGTTTTCTATTTTATAATCAATATTTGCTTTTACCAGTTCTTTGGCCAGTATCGATTTCATCGTCAAGTACATAGCATAAAGTACCAACGCAGCAGGTAATAATATTTTCCCAAATTCTAATATAATCTCCATTTGTTGTAAAAGGGCTGTAGTAAAAACTGTTGAAGCCCAAATTTAATTATTTTTGCCGGATCAAATACTTAAAGGAAAAAGAATAAAAGATAACTGTGAAAAAAAGTATTCCATTTTCTGCACCACCAGAGAAAAATAGCAGACGTAGTGGATCATAAAAAAACCGAGTGAGCATTGCCTGACCAGATAGTTAAAATCTGCAGGAACTGGAAATACGATTTGTTGTAGCACATAGGATCAACTCATTGAAGACGGTGAATTTCACGATTTTAGTGTAAAAATAGAGTTAGCACCTCGGTCAGTTTCCTCTCCTTCGATGGGCAGGCCCACAGACCGGGAAAACTGGTTTGTGGTGCTCAGACCATTTAACAATCCAAATTATTCTAAACCGATTACTCCTGGAAATACCGTTAATCTTTCCTGGCGCTCGATTGGGTAACAACAGCTCTTTTGCAAATACCTCCAATGGGTGGATTAAATTTTGAAATGGATATTTCTATAAAAGTTACGAGGGCAAAATTATTGAAGACTTCATTCATTATTCGACCGCCAATATTTTCCAGCAATCTAGATGGTTTGCTCATTTCTTCGCGGATGATCTTATAAAGCTCTTCATAATCGATGGTTTCTGATAATTTATCATCCTCGCCCGCTTTTTGCAAGGATGTTTCTATAGTGATATCCACACCATATTTATTTCCAATCTTTTGTTCTTCATCGTAGTAGCCATGAAATGCGAAGAACTCCAGGCCTTCTAATGTGATTTTGCCCATTGATTATTCGAGGAGGTCAAAAAATGATTTTTCAGTGCTTTCTGACTGATCTGTAGATTTTTTCTTTCTTTTTTCCAGATTTCTTACTTTTATTTCTTCTTGTTCAATAGATTTTTCCAGCTTTTCACTACTGAATTTGAGATTATTCAGATCATAATTCTCAGCAAATTCGCGCGCCTCTTTGATATATTTATCAATATCGAGTTTGTCTTTTTGCTTGTTAAATTTTTGAACCCGGTCAAGAGTTGAGGAAGATAAATTTGTAAGGTCAGCAATCAGATTTTCCTTCAGACTCAATGCGGCATTGAAGTTGTGCTCCAGTGATTTAATCTCACTCAGCATATTTCCAATGATTTCCCTTGCGTGTTTTTCAGTATTTTCAATGATTAACCTGGATTTCGCCTTGGCTTCCCTAACGATATTTTCTGACTTCATTTCAGCTTCTTTAAAATGAAGTTCGGCCGCTTTATTGGCCTGCTCAATCATATTTGCCCCGGTATCTTCTGCAGTTTTTAGCGTTTTATAAAGAGAATTTTCAACTTCACGAAGCTTTGCAATTTCCTTTTCTGAAGACTCAAGCTTGATTTTTAATTCCTTCTTTTCATCGATGAATTTTTCCCATTCAGAGCTTAGAATTTGTAGAAACGCAATTACTTCATCTTTGTCAAACCCTCTGAAAACTTTTTCAAAAGTCTTCTGTCTTATTTCTAATGGTGTAATCTTCATTATGCCAATTTCTTTGAATTTTCTAAAAAAGTATTCTTATGACTAGTAAAATACAAATATAAACTTAAAATTGTACAAATATTAATTTTTAAACTCCAAATCCCAAATAGATATTTTTCTATCATCACTGCTCGAAATAAATTGATTTTTATAACTGGTCCAAAGCACTTTATTAACAGAAGATACATGACCGGCATATCTGGATTTATCAATAACTTTTAAAAGTTTAAATTCATTTAAATCCCAAACCTTAATTGATTTATCCATACTTCCCGTAATCATAAAACGATTATCCGGACTGATACTTAACGAATTAATCGCATATATGTGTGCAATTACAGAATGCTCAGGTTCGTAATGGTTAATTGAATTCCAACTTTTCAGGTGTGCATCTCTGCTCGCACTTATCAAATGATTGTTTTGGGGATTGTAGTCCAGGGTAAATACTGATAAGGTATGTGCTTTGATTAGATATTTTTGTTTGTAATCATCCAAATCCAGTATTCTGATTGTACTATCACTCAATCCTACTGCAATCTCTCCCAGATTAGGATTAACGGCAATTGATCGTACACTTTTATCCCCCAGTCTCACCTTTTTTACAAATGACATCATACGGAGATCCAGCACATAAAATGTACCATCTGCCGAGCCGACAAATATTTTATCTTCATTACTTTTTATATCAAAAATCCGGGCATTTGAAATCTTCAGGGACCCGGATTC
The DNA here is from genome assembly GCA_024280115.1 of Bacteroidota bacterium. Lineage (GTDB taxonomy): Bacteria > Bacteroidota > Bacteroidia > Cytophagales > Cyclobacteriaceae > JAAUQL01. The sequence continues at coordinate 38,271 of JAJRQT010000102.1, forward strand.
TTTTTTATTGCTTATATTGATTAAGTGAATTCCATTGAAATTCTGACCTACGATCATCATTTGTTCAGCTTGCCGGCAATGAATGGCATAGACTGAGTTATTCATTCGGGCGAGCAGTTGTCCATCTTCAGGATCCTTAAGATCCCATTCAACCACCATCCCGTCTCCTGCAGCGGAGTAAAATATATTTTCGGATAGACCTCTCTCAAGCGTATATACACAATCCTGATGCCCGTCAAGACCATAAAGCTTTTGAACATTTATTTTCATAGAACCATTTTATTCATATTTTTATGAACTGCAAATTCATTTACCGTAATAATTTAATGCCAATAATAAAATTAGACAAAATCAATAGCAATTCTTTTTGGTGTATCTGGGAAATTACCGAAACTGTTGATCAATTACTGGAATTGATTACACTTAGTAAAGATGGTCAAAAAGAGATAGACGGCATTAGTCACCCAATAAAACAGAAGGAGCGATTGGCTTCAAGATGCTGTATTCAGGAGCTTGTAAAGAAAGTGGGAAAAGAATATCATGGCATAGTCAAAGACAAACACGATAAACCACATTTAATAGACATTAATTACCACATTTCCATTTCTCATTGTTTTCCGTATGCTGTGGCGATTTTGCATAAAAAACTGCCCGTAGGAATTGATATTGAAAAACCAGTAGAAAAATTAGGCAGGATTGCACACCGCTATTTAAATAAGGAAGAATTTGCTGACTCAGAAGGCGATGTAAAAAAGCTGTGTATTTATTGGTCGGGAAAAGAAGCAATTTATAAGCTCAATGGAAAAATAGGTCTGAATTTCAAAAGACATATCAGGATTGCCCCATTTACACTGCATAAAAAAGATGTCATAAGATCAGAGTTTACTGTGGAGGGTATAACTGTGAGAATCGCCTTAAATTACCAGGCTGTTAATGATCACCTCGTCTGCTATTGCTCTTAATTTGTATAATTGAATCTACCGAAAGTTGAGTTTCTCTTTCCACAAATAATTACATTACAAGGCCAATTCAATTTCTCAGATTTTTGGCGAATTATCAATAGAATTCAACAACTGCTTCACCTCGTCTGATTTTTGATGATCATTGAGCTTTTCAAATGAAATCACCAAATTCCGCAATACTCTTTTTATAATGTCCTCATTTGTACATGGTTCAAAAAACAAATCCATGGGATTGAGATGAAGTTGCTGAACATAATTTTCAATATCAGATTTTGAAAAAATCAATCCTTTATTGAATGCGTTTATATAAAAACGATGCCTTTCTGTCTTGTAGGTGCACATAAAAAGATTTGGCAAGTTGACGCCATAAATCGGCAACTCCAGTTTTTGGGCAATGAGTATATATATAATCGACAAAGATATGGGATTGCCGCGCCGGGTTTCCAGTACCACATTTACCATGGAATTTCCCGGAGAATGAAAGTTTTTATTATTTGCCCTAAATTTCAATTTTTCGAATATGGCAGTATTGATCGTTTTTATCTGATCAAAAGGATGCATATCTTTTTTAAAATCAAGCCATACTTCATAATAAAGCTGCTCAATCTCTTTTTTCAGAAAGCTCAATTCAAGGTCAGGGTATTGATAGGTAGCAACAATCCACGCACCTTCCAGCAGATCTTTTGCACCGTTTTTCACCCATTCTCCCAACCTGTATTTTAAATGATCGAATTGAAGGGCATGGATCAATTCTTCAATTTTTCTTTGAACGGATGGATTAAAACTGCTTTCCCATTCTTTTTCCAGAAAAGGGATCACATTATTTCCAATTGAGATAATCCTATCCTCCACATGCCTGATCACTTCATTGTCCTCATCTTCCAACAGAGAAACCAGTGCTTTCAACTCCTTTTTGTCCAGTGTGTTATCCAAAATTTAGTTATATATTAAAAATCATGGAAATATTTTATTCAACTTTTTCAATATGAATAATAAAGAAACAAAGGAGTGCTATTCCTTATTTTTTTTCTTTTTCTTCTCACTTTTATCCTTCTTCCCAAACACAGAAACCTGTACATATCTTTGCGGATTTTCCTGGAAATCCACAAGTAAGCGATCCATATCCCTGGCAGTATTGCTCATGTAAATATAAAGTGAATCGTCATTCATCAATTTGCCCATTGTCCCATGACCATCCCGAAGACTATCCATATTGGCACTGATATTATCAAGCATAATATGGGTTTTTTCTAATGTTTTGGATAGTTCAAGGGTTTTAAGAGAATCTGTCAACTGAGCAACATTTGTCAATATTGGTTTCAAATCTATTAGTAAAGCTGCCAATTGCTCGGAGTTTTTATTAAGATTGTCCAGCAAAACGTAAATCTTATTTTCCATGGTTGGCAAATTACTACTCATATTTGCAGTAATATCCTCGATATTGGCAAGTGTATTATTTATTTTTTGACTATTTCCGCTGAAGCTTTCCAATATTAAATTTATCCTCGTAATAGTAGTGCCAATATTATCAGCAACCGGGCCGGCACTTTGTTTCAGGAACTCAGTGATGCCCGCATCAATCTCTGATTTTAGCGTATCTCCATCCTGATAATACTGATCGGTTGAATCACTGAGCATAAGCTCAATTGCTTTACTGCCTAAAAAATCGGTATTTACCAGCCTGGCAATGGTTCCATGTTTTAACCGTATTTTACTATCGATATCAATTTCTACAGAAATAAGATTATCCTTGTCTTGCAATATCTGTATGGTACTTACTCTCCCAACGCTTAAACCATTAATTACTACCGGATTGGAATTTGTGAGTCCATCGATATTTTGGTAAAGAGCGTAATACTTTATTGTGTCTTTGAATAAATTTATGCCCTTCAAAAAGTTAAAACCAAAATAAAGAATGGTAATGGAGACAACTGCAAGTAAACCTATTTTAAATTCTTTGGAGACGTTCACGTATTATAGTTTTAGTTGATGGTTGATTCGATTTCATTTTTATAATCTCTAAAAGCTCTAAAAAGCCCTGACGCAATTAATGTTTGACCGTAAGGGTCATTCAGGTATTTTTCTTCCTTCTTGTTACTCAAATATCCAGTCTCAACCAAAACACTAGGCATTGAGGTTCTGTACAAAACCCAAAATCCGGCTTGTCTTACTCCTCTACTCTTTCTTCTAACTCTTTCTTTGAATTGATGTTCAATTTTATCCGCCAATCTCAGGCTATTTTCTAAATATGCACTTTGATAAAGAGAAAACAAAATATATGACTCAGGAGAATTAGGATCAAACCCCTCGTAAACCTCTTTATTTCCATCTTCCAAAAGAATTACAGCATTTTCTCTTTTTGCAACATCAAAATTAGCGTCTGATGTATGCATACCCATAATATATGTTTCTGTTCCGTAAATCCCCTGTTTACGCTTTTCAGATGTATTTTTTGGGAGACTATTGCAGTGGATTGAAATAAATAAATCTGCTCCGTTTTTATTTGCAATTTGCGATCGCTGTTCTAACTCAATAAACTTGTCAGACGACCGTGTATAAATTACCTTTACATCTTTTAAATATTTTTTAATGATTTTTCCGAGTTCAAGGGCGATTTTAAGCGCGATGTCTTTTTCTTTTGAGGAAGTTCCTATTGTACCGGAATCCTTACCGCCATGTCCGGCATCGATCACAACAGTATTTATATTTAAATCCCGTTCGTCAACAGAGGTAAAGGCACTCATTAGGAATAGCATTGTCAGACTGATGGTAAAAACAATATTTTTCACAATTTTGCGATTGTTTTTAAATGAACGTTTATCATTGCGTAAAATTGGGATTTTTTCTTTAAACTGAAAAACAGAGTGTTAAAATTAAAACACCTATTTCTTTTTCTTCTTTGGATATCTGCTGTGGGTTTGAATGTGAGCTATGGTCAGAAGGGGAATAATGCCATATCCCAGCCTGACAGTTTAGCACAAAATATGGTCAATGATTCAACCCAGAGCTCTATATCAAGCGCAGATAGCCTTTCGGTAAGTGCTGACTCGTTGGCAAGAGAAAAAGAAATTGGAGATATTGAGACAACGATTCAGTATAGTGCGGTGGATTCTATCCGAATGGATATCCCTAATCAGATTGTGAAACTGTATGGTGATGCTAAAATTGTTTATGGTAAGATAGAGTTGACGGCAGCTGAAATAGAAATTAATTATTCAACACAGATTATTTCAGCCAAGGGTTCTGTCGATTCCCTGGGGAATACAAGAGGCAAACCGGTTTTCCAGGATGGTAACGAAACTTTTGAAACCGATGACATGAAATACAACTTCCAGTCGAAAAAAGCCATTATTGACGGAGTTGTGACACAACAGGGTGATGCTGTATTGCAAGGGTCGAAAGTATTTAAAAACCAGTATGACGAATTGTTCATTAAAGACGCAAAATATACCACCTGCAATCTGGCGAATCCTCATTTTCACATACAATCCTCCAAATTAAAAGTCATCCCTGGTAATAAAGTAATTTCAGGGCCTTTTCATATTAAAATTAAAGACATCCCTACGCCAATTGGTTTTGCCTTTGGAATGTTCCCCGTACCAAAAAAGAAAGTGTCTGGTGTAATTTTCCCTTCCTATGGTGAAGAAAAAAGGCGTGGATTTTTCCTTAAAAACGGGGGTTATTATTTCGCGGTAAATGACTATGTGGACCTGCAGTTAACAGGAGAAATATATTCAAAGGGAAGCTGGGGGTTAAGCGCAGCTTCAAGCTATAATAAAAGATACTCATATACCGGGCGTTTTAGTGCAAGATACAACAATCAGACAGGGTTAACAGAAGGTGATTCCACCGTAATCAATGATTTTTGGGTCAACTGGAGTCACAGCCCAAAATCAAAAGGATCGAGTAGGTTTTCTGCATCGGTGAATGCCGGTAGTTCTACTTACAACCAAAATAATCCTACCGCAGATTTAAGGAATACCCTTAACCAGGATTTCAATTCAAGTGTCTCATATTCAACTACATTTAAAGGCACGCCATTCAGTATGAATGCCAGCAGCCGTCTGCAACAAAATGTCAATACCGGTCTGGTAAATCTGCTACTCCCTGAGCTTTCTTTAAATATGAGCAGGATTTATCCTTTTAAATTCGGCGCCACCTCTGCCAAAAACTGGATTCAAAAAATCAGCTTCTCCTGGAATATGAACAGTACAAACAGAGCGTCCAATAAAGCAATTGGTTCTCCCGGATTTCCTGTGGTTGGTTACAATCTGGAAAATGACACCATTGTACCTGTAAGCGCACTAGGTCTTGCAGGATTATGGGAAAGAGCACAAAATGGGGTCAGGCATCAAATCCCTATTTCCACCTCCATGAATATGTTTAAATTCATCACCTTTAGTCCAAGTTTTAATTATTCGGAATTATGGTATTTCAAGGAACTAAACTATCGATGGATAGACGAAGAAGCGGCAGTAAAGGTCGATACCGTTAACAAATTTTCCCGAGCATTCCAATATAGCGGTTCAGGTTCTTTCAATACACGACTTTATGGTACATTAAATTTTAAAGGGGAAAAAATTCAGGCAATCCGCCATGTCATGATTCCCTCAGTTTCAATGAGTTTTAGTCCGGATTTCTCTGATGAGAAATATGGATACTACCAGGATGTGCAAATTGATACATTGGGTAATACCAGGAGGCTATCGAAATATCAGGGGTTTGTGTACGGCACACCCTCGGCGGGCCAAAATGCATCAGTCTCATTTGCTCTTTCTAACAATGTGGAAATGAAGGTGAAAACCAAGAAGGATACTACCGACAAAGCCAGGAAAGTTGTGATATTTGATAACATTTCTCTGAATTCCAGCTATAATTTTTTGGCGGACTCCTTCCAGCTTGCGCCCGTAAGAATTTCTGCCAGAACCAAGATATTTAACAAAAAATTAGATATCAGTTTTAACTCAACGCTGGATCCATACATATATCAATTGGATAGCATATATTTTACAAGCAATGGCGATAAAAAAGTTGCACAGCGAAGAAGAAATATTTATGCGTGGGACATTGGTGAAGGTTTCGGACAGTTGACTCAAGCAACTCTGGCTTTGGGGATGAGCCTCAATCCGAAAGCGAGAGATAAAAATAATAAACGCGAAGAAGAGCTTGGGCCATTGAGTGCTGAAGAAGAATTGCAGTTAGAATTTATTAAAAATAACCCGGAATTGTATGTTGATTTTAGCATTCCCTGGGATTTGAGGTTTAACTATAACGTTAGCTATAGAAAGCGGGGTTTTGAAGATGCGGATATTATCCAGGCATTGACATTTAGCGGAAGCATCACCTTCACTGAAAAGTGGAATATGTCGTTTAGTTCTGGTTTTGACTTTGAAAGTCTTGCATTTACTCAAACAAATTTCAACATTTCCAGAGACCTCCATTGCTGGCAAATGAATTTCTCATGGGTACCTTTTGGCCGATACCAGTCCTATTATTTAACAATAAATGCAAAATCTTCCTTATTACAAGATTTAAAAGTTAACAAACAGAGAAGCTGGTTTGACAACTGATGTACTTTTCTGTACGCCTCTGCACTGTTTTTACTTGTTTTAAAATAAAGTAAATGCATATATTTGCTTCCGGATTTTTTTATTGTTTCTTCATTGAAAATCAATAATTAATTATTTTGAGCATTGAAAACCTAAAACATTGAAAAATACAAGATCACTGTCAGGACTTATTAAAATTTTTAGCCTGATACTTTTGCTCATTTCTATCCTTGTTGCAAGTGACGCTCAGGCGCAAAGAAAAAGAAAAAACTACCTGAAAAAGAAAAACAGGAAGATAAGCAGGTACAAAGGCGGATCCATTCACTTTGATAAAAATAAACGATATGTAAACCTTGGTGCAAGTGTAGATGCACTAAATTATTTTGGTGATATAGCGCCAAAATCCAATAGTACCAGTACTAAAATTTCATCTACCAGACCATCTTTTTCCCTTTACGGCACATATAGGCATTCACCTAATCTATCATTTCGGGGAAGTTTTAGTTGGGGTCGTATATTTGCAGATGATGAGCAAATCGCAGACTTTAATGGCGAAAACAGCAAATTTAGATATATACGAAACCTCTCATTTCGCAATGACATTAAAGAATTGGCCTTTGTTGGAATCTGGGATTTTTTTGGCAATCACGGCACATTCCTAAATCGCGTATCCTTTACGCCCTATGTATTTGGCGGTGTTGCGGTTTTCCATCACAATCCAAAAGGGAAAGTTCCCGAACTAGACAAATTTGGCCAGCCACTTGCAGAGGCGGGAGATTGGGTAGCTCTTAGAGATTTGGGAACAGAAGGGCAATTAAGTTCGAATTATGATATAAAACAATATAGTCTTATTCAACCATCTATCCCATTAGGCCTGGGAATCAGAGCCAAGCTGAATAAGCGGCTCGATTTCGAATTTGAAATAGGATACAGATTTCTGTTTACCGATTATATCGATGATGTTAGTGGTGTATATATTGACCTGGGAGCATTGGATAGCGAATTGGCCAGGGCAATGTCTGACAGATCTCGAGAGCCTACAGGCGCAACAAGTGGCAATGCCCGGCCCCTTAATGAAATTGAGGAGTACAAGGGCATAAGGACTTACACTTCACAATTCGATGGTAGAGACTATACAGTTATTGTTGGTTACGGAGAGGAAGATCCTTTGGCTAATGATTATAGAAGAGGATCAGCCAATGACAATGACATATACATTACAACAAGTTTTAAAGTATCATATATAATAACCGGGAGTTTTAGAAGAGCAAAATTCCGGTAATAAGTTTTTGATAATAACCCACATCTCATGAAAAAATCAAGGCAATTGCAGGATCGCATTATTATATCCATGCTGGCAATCACCATTTTATTTACTTTTTCGGTATTTTCTTCGTCTTTATTTGCAGCAAATTCAAAAAATGTATTAGAAAATAAAGAAGTTTCACAATCCATTCCTGAATTAAAAAAAGGAATGTACCTCGTAGTTGAATCCTTTAATATACTTGATAATGCTGTTAAATATGCTAAGAGCGTAACCATCGATGGGAAATCACCCCGTATCGGAACAAACCAGGGAACCGGATTTTATTATGTTTATGGATATTCAACAAAGGATGATTTAGAATTCGCACGCAAAAAAAGGGCTGAACTGAGAGCGACAAAGCAATTTTATGACACCTGGATTTTATATGTTGGAATTAGTTTAGCGGATTTCGAAAAGAAAGAGGTAGTGCAGGAGGTAGTCGTAAAAGAGCAGCCCAAAGAAATAAAGTCTGAAGTAATCGAAGGAAAAATACCCGAAGAATTTATTCCTCCTCCACCGGTTGTACAGGATCAGAATCTTTATAATATCAGATTCAATGTAATCAATGCTACCACGCTGAAGGAGGTCCCTGGATATATTACAATCATTGATGCTGCCAGAAATAAAGCCATGAAAAGTGTGAGCACAAATCAAATTCATCAAGTGGAAGCACCAAAAACCCAATCGAAAGAGATCATTGCATTATGCGACATTTTTGGCTATGTCATAGAGCAGGCCAAATTTAAACTTGATGACCCAATGTCTTCTGCTGATAAGAGCATGATCAGTGAATCCGGTGGAATAACTACTATAAAATATGAATTAGCTCGTCATAAGGTGGGAGATATTCTCACTATGTATCACGTCTATTTTTATAACAACTCTGCTATTATGAAACCGGATTCTAAATTTGAGATCAATAGTTTACTGGATATGCTAAAGGAAAACGATAAGCTTAAAATTAAAATTCACGGTCATACGAATGGCAATGTTGCAGGAAAAATAATACGTTTAAAAGAGGATGATAAAAATTTCTTCCAGGTAACTGACAATAATATAGAAGGTGTCGGATCTGCAAAAGATCTATCAAAAGCACGGGCAGAGACGATTATGAAATGGTTGGTAGAGCAGGGAATTGATAAAAAACGAATGGAGCTGAAAGGATGGGGCGGTAAAAAAATGATCTACAAAAAGCACGACCCAATGGCTGGAAAGAACGTCCGTGTTGAAATAGAAATAATGAAAGGTTGATAATGTGAATTCATACATGCACTTGCTGACACCCTCACCAACGACATTGAAAAAAGTAAGGCGTGAATAGTACCTTGCCTTCCCTGACCTGCGAGCCAAGACCGATTTCTAAATTTAAATTATACTTGGCGGACTTTTCAGAATTCGTTGAATTTTCGAATTGTTGAAAAAATCCTATGTTTTTTTATCTATTATAACCAACTTTTATTTAATTACTTCCCTGTTCCCTTTTCATTACATCCGTTAATTTAGACCTCTGTTTAGTATAATCGCTTGTATCTAAAGGTTGAGTAGAAGTTGTTGCTTCGTTTAGCTTGCTACTGTCTTCAGCAGAAACCTTTAATTCTGAAGTGTAAGTTTGTTTGGAAGTTTTTAGTCCTGTTCCATTTTCAGAGAAGTAATATGTAGTTTCTCTAAGTTTATAGCTCTGACCGTCCTTATTTCTCTTGACAAGCCAATCTAAAACGTATTCTTTTTGATATATCAATTTCTCATCAATTAAGAAAAAGTCAACTTCACCATTACCATAATCTCCCGCGTCATATTTCACTACAATTCTTAATTCTGTGCTATCCTTGTTAACATAGTAAAATGTTGTTCCCCAAACATCACCACCTCCAAAATCGACTTCTTTCTTTTTTTTAAGAGTCTCTCGCAATATGGTAATTTCCGAATTTCGTTGGATTATCAAATTTCCCTGTCCAAAGAGAGGTCCTGGAATAAATATCAATGTTAGAAATATGAACTTCATATTTTGCGACATTGCTGGAAAAGCGAGGATAAATATTAAATTAACTATCCAGCCCAGCTCTGAACTTCTTCCATAGTTGGATTTTTGACATCATTTAGTTTCATCTTTTTCCTCATTCCACAAACATCATTGAAGAGCTTACCCGGTTTGGCGCTTTTTATGTCATCCATATTTGCCAACCCGAGTTTCATAATAATAGGTATCAGATCTTCTCTTATTCCCGCTTTTTTGAATAATTCAGCCGGGTCGGCTGCTATCTTTTCAGGTTTCATCTGAGGGAAAAACAATACATCCTGGATAGAATTTGAATTGGTCATGATCATGGATAGCCGATCTATTCCCACCCCAAGTCCTGCAGTTGGCGGAAGCCCATACTCCAAAGCCCGTATAAAATCTTCATCCAGCATCATAGCCTCCTCATCTCCTCTTTTACCCAATTCCAATTGAGCCTGAAATCTTTCCCTTTGATCTATCGGATCATTTAATTCAGAAAAAGAATTACAAATTTCCTTTCCATTGCAAATGGCCTCAAACCGTTCTGCCAATCCTTCCACCGATCTGTGTTTCTTAGCCAAAGGAGACATCTCTACCGGATAATCCGTGATGAAGGTTGGCTGAATAAGATGAGATTCACATTTTTCTCCGAATATTTCATCAATGAGCTTTCCTTTACCCATGGTTGCATCGACAGGTACATCCAATTTTTCTGCAGTTTCCCTCAATTCCGCTTCCGGCATTTTGGAAATATCTATGCCTGTATAATGTTCAATAGCTTCGAACATAGTAAACCTTTTCCAGGGACGTTGGAAATTAATAAGGTTATCACCGACCTGAACCTCTGTTGTACCATGAAGATCCAATGCGACACGCTCAACCATTTCTTCTACGAGGTCCATCATCCACTGATAATCTTTATAAGCTACATAAAGCTCAACCTGGGTGAATTCCGGATTGTGGAATCTTGACATGCCTTCATTCCTGAAATCCTTGGCAAATTCATAAACTCCGTCAAATCCACCTACGATTAATCTTTTCAGATACAACTCATTGGCTATCCGCAAAAAGAGCGTCATATCCAGTGTGTTATGATAGGTTTTAAATGGTTTTGCCGCAGCGCCACCATATAGGGGTTGCAAAATGGGTGTTTCTACTTCCAGGTATCCACGATCATTAAGAAAATTTCTAATGGAATTAACCAGGGCCGTACGTTTTTTAAAGGTTTCCCGGACATGAGGATTGACGATCAGATCTACATATCGCTGTCGATATCGCTGCTCAGGATCTGTGAAAGCGTCATGAGTAACAACATTGCCATCTTTGTCAGTAGTTTCTTTTACGATGGGCAGTGGTCTCAATGATTTGGACAATATTTTGAATTCCGTTACATGAATAGATATTTCTCCTGTCTGAGTTGTAAATACATAACCGTTTACACCAATGATATCGCCGATATCCAACAATTTTTTGAATACCGTATTGTACATGGTTTTATCCTCATCAGGACAGATATCATCTCTCCTAAGATAAATCTGAATTTTTCCGGATTCATCCTGCAGCTCAGCGAAAGAAGCAGATCCCATAATCCTCCGGCTCATTAACCTTCCGGCTATCGATATATTTTTATAGTCCGTCTTCTGCTTTTCATAGTTTTCGAGTATGTCCTTGATATTGACGTTCACTTCAAAAAGTTCTGACGGATATGGGTTGATCCCCAGCTTTTCCAACTCACTTTTTTCTGCCCTTCTTCTTAATTCCTGTTCGCTTAATTGCATATCATTTATTGATTTGGAGTGCAAAAATAGGTATAAAAATGGTTATTGGAAATTTCAAAATATAATGAACAGCCCTATTCCGGATTTATTTACAAATGAATATATATTTTGAATGAAAACTAATTGATCCATCTATTTCAAGTTGCTATATTCACAGTACTTAATTTCCTGTACATATCATTTAATAATTCATGAAAAATCTCCATTTTTTTATTCCCATTTTAAATTTTGCATTCCTGCTTAGTATTGGTTGCACAACCCAAAAAGAAGAAAATTTCACTCCCCCAAATATTCTTTTTGCCATTGCTGATGACGCCTCGTACCCTCATTGGGGTGCATATGGTTGTAACTGGGTAAAAACTCCCGCATTTGACAGACTCGCAGATCAGGGGATTTTATTTACCAACAATTATACACCAAATGCTAAATGTGCTCCTTCAAGGGCTTGTATTCTCACAGGCCGCAATTCCTGGCAACTGGAGGAGGCAGCGAATCACGTGCCATTTTTCCCGGTAAAATTTAAAACATACGCCGAAGCTTTATCTGAAAATGGTTACCATGTGGGCTATACCGCAAAAGGATGGGCTCCCGGTGTCGCGCTTGACAATGATGGAAAACCAAGACAATTGACAGGGGTTCGTTATGATGATCATATCACTACACCTCCGGCAAAATACATCTCGAACAATGACTATGCTGCCAATTTCGAAGATTTTTTTAATGAAAAAC
>JAJRQT010000103.1 GCA_024280115.1 Bacteroidota bacterium
TCAATATGTTTCATGGGTTTAGAACATTTTAATTTATTGGTTTTTTACAATTTTAATGATCTAAGCCCATTTTTTCAAGAAAAACACTCCCTTAAAAAATTGTAAATCAATAGATTATACCCCGAACTCACGTTAATTTATAATATTTTTCAGTTCAGCTTTTATTTTGATGGACTTGGTTATGGTATGGTTTTGACTGGGTAAGGAATCCTCATTTGGTATAATGCTAAAATCACCCATTAATTCATTGCTAATTCTATTCTAAAAGAACCTAATTAATAATCTGTCTATAATTTCAGTGTGTGATTCAGAAAGTTCGCTATCAAGCCTCGCCTTCCTTAGTACGAAGTACAGCGGACAAGGGCTTGCGCAGCTCGAAAAATTTGAGTTTACATTTCGTAAATGACTATTTTGAGAGCAAGCGTAACGCAGATAGCGGACTTTATGGACAGACATTATATAACTCATAAGTACTTCTGAAACCATCGAATTCCATCCGGATAGACCTTGTCAATTGGGATGTCATGATGCTTTGAAGGATACCATATAATATCCTTTGGCTCGTTTGCTTTTTTAAACATCAGCTTACTCATCATAGGAGGGACGATATCGTCATTTTCCGCGTTGATCATTAACAGTGGTCTCGGAGCGATTTTTTCCACAAAATTGTTCGGCTCTATCATACTCAGATAGTCCTTTGTGTCATCAGAAAGTGCATCCATTCCAAACATAAGATGCATCCCTCCACCGGCCAGCGTGATTACAGGAACCTTCACCCTCGGCTCTACACCACAGAAAACCGTACCGATAATTCCGCCAAGACTTATACCAAAATAACCAATCCGCTCAGCATCGAGATCTTTTCTTGTTTGAATGAAATCAACCGCGCGGCGTAAATCAAAAACAGTCTGAATGATGATGTCACGGGACCAGTATCGGTATCCATCCGTAAAACTAAAATCGTAATCATCGATTTTACGATCACCGTGATTTGCAATGTCGAGTCGAAATACTGCATATCCACTTTTCAGGAAGTAATCATTGCCGGTTTCTATATAATCAACAGTTTTACGATCACCAAGTCCATGCATCAATATGATTACCGGGTACGGGCCGGTACTTGTCTTCGGAACGGTGAGTAGAGCAGTTACATTTTGATTACGAACACTTTCAAAAGTAACATAGGAAAGTTGAAAATTGGTCGTGTCCTTCAGCAATCGTATTGAATCCTTGAGCGGTAGATTCTGGTCATAATTATAATATTTATAAACGGAGAATTCCTGTTTTGAACCGCAGGAGATAAGTACAGAGAAAATTACACTTATGATAAATATTTTGTGGAAATATTTCATATTTGGAAAAATGAGTTATCTAAAAAATATACAGATATAATTTTAAATCAATAGTTTATCATTTCCATTTTAAAACTTTTTTTTCTCTGTGGAACTTAGTGGCTTCTTGGTGAAACTCTGCGTAATAGCTATTTCACAAAGTTGCTCAAAGAAAGCACAGAGAGACTCAAAGAAAAAATATCATATAAAACATTTTTTCAATCATTTAAAAGCATTCGTTTTGGTGCGAAACTTCAGTACCTTAAAGTACTTCATCGTCATCCGCCACAAACACCCTGGTGCTTTTTGTGTAATTTCCACCGTTGGCATCAGGGTATTCCAGGTCAATATAAAATGCTTTATATCCGCTGACGGGAAATTCGATGTCAGCATTTATTATACCTGAATTTATATCAGTTAGCTCTGCAGAGCCCCATTGTTCATCACGAAAATCCCTGTCATCGGAAATGGCCGTCCAGATATAAGCTTTTTTAAGATCGTTTTCTGATCCCTGAACTGTCAGAGTAACTCCCTGAGCAGTTTCATTGACAATCCATGAACATTCCGGATAAGGTCTGTTGGCAATTGTATTTCCGAAAAAAGCACTAAGAGTTCGTAACGCTTCTTCTCCGCCATCTAATCCATGACCGGCGTTGGCGACATAATGAATATAATTTTCCCCCGGGATGTCATTAAAGTAATTTTTGATAGCATCTACAGGCCAATATGGATCGTTGGTTCCGATCAGTATCAATTTGGGCATAGTCAGTTTTTCTCGGTAAGAATAAGGATCTATCATTGCCGTAATGGCACCACCTAACTCAGAATGCACATCCTGCGGGATGCCGATATCCACATAATCCTGGATCTGTGGACTATAAGCTCCCCATGTGTCCAGCTGGTAATCTAGATTTACCGGCATATTTAGTACGTCAATAACGGCTGGGGCGATCGCATCAACACGTGCATCACTGGCTCCTGCAAGCCAGGTGGTCCAGCCGCGCTTGGAGGCTCCGGAAACTACAAACCCATTGATTTCCTGCTGAAGTTCACTTTGTGAAAATTCCTGAATAGCGTCCATGGCGCGAATAGCACTTTTCGTCATTGGAAATAACAAAGGCCATGAATAGTCGCCATCATTCTTGAATTGGTTCAGTGTATAAGAAATCAGCGCATCTTCTGTTAGGTTATTATAAAGAGGCTGGTTTGGCGTTTGCCTTAAAATTGCCACAATCGCATTTGTTTTAATTGCAAGTAGGGCAAATGCTATGGTTTCCCCATCATTTTGTGCAGTCCAATTTGGCTCGTCACCTTTAATACTGCCTCCCGTAATCCACAATAACGCATCATCGTATTGGTTTGAGGAAGGCACCAATATGGTAAGTTGGTGAACCCATGTATGTTCGCGCCATTTCTGAGAAGTAAGCTTTAGATCATAAGCTGTTACCCCCAACACATTGTAAGATGATTTTTTTTCCCAGCGATAGGTATCATCACCATTGTCCAAATACGAACTCAAGGCGGTTTCAGGGGTGACAACCCTTGGGACGTGATTTTCGTCTTTTGTATCACAATACGTAAAGAGAAACCCTGTAAGGAGGATTAAAAGATATTTCAGATTTTTCTGCTTAATTGCTCGCATGTTAAATCCAGATTTTAAAGAATTCCTTTTTCATCAGCAACAAACATCCTGGTGCTTTTTGTGTATTCATCTCCATTTGGATCGACATATTTCAGATCGACATAAAATGCCTTATAGCCGGCTTCCGGGTAATTAATTTCCACTTCAATTTTTTCCTGATTTTTAGCATTCAGGCTTTTCCCTACCCATTCTTCATCTCTAAAATCCCTGTCTTCCGAGTCGGCACTCCAGACAATAGCATCTACTAATTTCTCCGGAGTTGACAATGCCTCTAATTTGACATTAGATCCATTTGGTGAGATATTCCAATCACATGCTGTATATGATTGATGAAGTAAAGTGGTTCCAAGGAAGGAACTCAATGCCTGTAAGGCCTGTTTTGTATCACCCATGCCGTGTCCTGCGTTTGGTACATAATGAATAAAGTTTTGGCCGGGTATGCTGTCAAGATAATTTTTAATAGCGTCAACCGGCCAGTATTCATCATTTGTTCCGATGAAAATCATTTTAGGCATTGTCAGGTTTTTTCGATAAGAATAAGGGTCAATCATTTTAGTGATGGCATCACCTTGTTCCGAGTGGACTTGTTGTGGAATCTCCAATTTCGTGTAATCCTCTATTTGTACGCTGTATTCTTTCCAGACCTCAAGCTGATAATCCAGGCTTACAGGCATGTTGAGTACATCAATCACCATGGGCGCAATAGCTACAACCCTGGGATCTTGTGCTCCAGTGAGCCAGGTTGTCCAGCCACGCTTTGAAGCCCCGGAAACTAAGAACCTATCTAATTTATGACTTAATTCTTTCTGTGAGAATTCCTGTAACGCATCCATGGCTTTCACAGCAGTTTTTACCATGGGAAATAATAATGGCCATGTATAGTCGCCATCATTTTTAAAATTGTGAAGTGTGAAGGAAATCAACTCATCTTCAGTCAGGTCATCATACAAAGGTTGATTAGGAGTTTGCCGGATGATGGATACAATGGATTTGTTTTTTGCGGCAACCATTCCCATACTCTTAGTCAGTTTATCTTCATGTCCGCTAAAATTAGGTTCTCCATTTTTCACACTACCACCTGTAATGAATAATAATGCGCCATCATGATCTACTCCCTCAGGAACCAAAACTGTCAATTGATGTTTCCAGATGTGTTCTCGCCACTTTTGAGAGGTTAATACGAGGTCATAAGCTGTGACGTCATTGGCAATTTTGTAAGTTTCTTTCAACTCCCAACTGGCGGTTTTATCTCCATTTTCAAGATATCTTTGCAATGCAGTCTCAGGAGTAACCGGGACGTCCTTTTTAGCAGAACATGAAAAAATCGAAATTGCTAGTACAAGTAGTAAATATTGTGCTTTATAAAATTTCATATTTGTAAAGTTTATTTTATTGATAATTCTTTAATAACCGAAAGCGTTAGGGCTTTCATTGACCAGGTTAAGAGATTCCCGGATCAGAATGTCTGCAGTCCGTTCTCCCAAACTTGTTTCACTTATATACTCATATCTTTTAAAACTATTGAAATCTTCTTTAGTAATAATATAACCAAAGGCATCGTTGGTCAATCCAAAAAGGAACGGGTCATTAGTGTGCATTTTCCTTTTCAGGTAGAACCCAATATTTGGGAGTGCTTCTCCGGGAATTGTCAACACCTGGGCAGTACCGATGTTCAGCAGGTTTATATTCGTTTGAATATTGTATCCATTGGACAACTTCATTCCCATCGGGGAATTATCTATGATCATGCGCATCAATTCTGAGTCGATGGGTAGTTCAATGGTTTTAGATGCACAAAACAAGTTGGGGTCTTTTTGAATTTCAGCATTTTCAACGATCGATAATGCCTGATCAGCCAGCAGTTCGCCTATGCGTGTACATTCTGCATAATCACTTGCCTCTTTATTATTTGGTCTTCTGTTATCTGCAGTTACCATTCCGCCCTGGGCGCTGTTCATGAATATAGCAACACCACCTACTTTCGATTCAATCCTATCATACATCGGCCCGATTGCATCGGGAGATAGAATACCTCTTCCGGGCCCGATTACTTCCGGATGAATGGCATAATTAACGAGGGTAGAAATTACTTTGCCTTCATTGGTGCCAGAAGTACCTATTGCCTGAATTACTCCACATCTCGGATCGTACAAGCGGGGAGCATAATAATTATAGGCAATTTTACCTTTTGCTTCTCCAACAGCAATTTTCAATTCCGCAGGTTCAAGCTTTTCAACAGCCTCATTAACTGCATCGGCTATTTGCTGTACACACCAACTTAAATAATCCATATCCGCCAGTACTTCTCCTTTTTCATTCGGAAATCCATAGGCGTCCGGTGCACTGTGCGTGTGAGTCACTCCGATTAATATATTTTCCGGAGGAATTCCTTTAATCAATTCCCGTGATTTATCTCCGAGAATGGCAGGCCAACCAAGGTTATCAATTCCTACTATTGCCACCCGAGTAGCGCCTTTTTCCAATACCATGACCCGTACAAATAAGTCACCTTGTTTTTGAGTAACGGGTTCGGGAGTACCAATCCCTCCGGAAACCGGGAGCAGTGGATCAGGAGTGATGATTCTATAAGCAGCGCCAGCT
Organism: Bacteroidota bacterium; assembly: GCA_024280115.1. GTDB lineage: Bacteria > Bacteroidota > Bacteroidia > Cytophagales > Cyclobacteriaceae > JAAUQL01. The sequence continues at coordinate 5,575 of JAJRQT010000103.1, forward strand.
TTAAAGCTTTGGGCGTTAACTGTAATTGTGATAAAGCAAAATAAAATTGCCGTGAAATTGCGTAAGCTTCTCATTTATTTTATCATTTCTCTTTTCAAAAAAACAGCACAAATATATGGAACTATATTATGCATGCATACTAAATTTTTATATACTATTCTCGTAAGAATGGATTTTCTACTTTTTATTATTACTTACTAATTTTGGATTCTGACTATCCGTCGTGAATAAAAGTTTTATTATTTTTAAATGATTTTTAAAATTCCCAATGGTATGAGAAGAACTTTTTGGAGTATTCTAAAAGGATTAAAAAAAATTGTATGAGGCGCATATTGGAATTGATACTTGTTTTAGGAATTATTTTTTCAGTCGTAAATTGCGATATCCGGCAGGAGCAAACGGTTGTCTATAGACCAGATGGTTTTGGCTTGTTTCCCAATTATCTTTTTCCCACCAAAACTCCAGACCGCATTATATTAAATTTAAGCGATGATCCAATACACTCAGTTGCCGTGAACTGGCGAACCGATACCACAATCGAGAATTCTGTTGTTCAGGTGGCAGTTGCTACTCATGGGCCGGAATTTGTAAAAAATACTCGGGACATACAGGGGGCGAAAGAATTCCTTAGACACAAACCTGAAAATGATCCGGAAGTTTCAGCCTTTTATCATTCTGCGATAATTGATGGTTTAACACCAGGTGAAAAATATGTATATAGAGTAGGGTCAGAGCTGGGGTGGAGCGAATGGTTCCAAATTCAGATGCCAGAACCCGAAAAGAAGATATCTTTTGTTTATTTCGGCGATGCACAAAACAACCTTAAATCAATGTGGTCGCGCGTTATCCGACA
>JAJRQT010000104.1 GCA_024280115.1 Bacteroidota bacterium
CTTCTATACCCAATGATTACAATCCTGTAGGTTCGTATAAAAAAGAGTTTGAAATTTCTGAATCCTGGAAAAATAGAGAAATATTCATTCATTTTGGTGTTGTCCGTTCTGCATTTTATATCTGGATAAATGGCGTGAAAGTGGGGTATAGCCAGGGATCGAAATTGCCGGCAGAATTTAATATCACTAAATATGTAATGTCTGGGAAAAACACAGTTTCCTGTGAAGTTTACAGGTGGTCTGACGGTAGTTATCTAGAGGGGCAAGACATGTGGAGGTTGAGCGGTATTGACAGGGATGTCTATCTATTTTCTTCACCAAAGCAGCACATTCGGGACTTCTTTGTAAAATCTTCACTTGATGAGCAGTATAAAAATGGAGAAATAGAAATTGATATTGATTTGATTAATTATGCGGATTCACCGGCGAAGAACTTATAAATTGAAGCGGTGTTGTTCGATGGCGATAAAGAGCTGCTAAGGTTAGAAAAACAAATCGATCATCTGGACAGTCAATTTAATTTTAGCATCGGAGAAAAGCTTATTAATCCAAAAAAGTGGACGGCTGAAACACCAAATCTTTATACTGTCCTCATTACGCTCAAAGATCATGAAGAATATTTAATTGAAGCGATTAGCTGTAAAACAGGTTTCAGAAATGTAGAAATAAAAGATGGACTTTTGATGGTAAATGGGACACCTATTTCCATAAAAGGCGTAAACCGCCATGAGCACGATCCCGTAACGGGGCATGCCATCGATGAAAAAACAATGATCAGGGATATTGAGCTGATGAAACAATTTAACATCAATGCTGTACGCACAAGTCATTATCCAAACGATCCGCAGTGGTACGAACTGTGCAATGAATATGGCCTTTATGTAGTTGATGAAGCAAATGTGGAATCGCATGGCACTAATATAAATGACACATCCATCACCCTGGGTAACCGGCCACAATGGATAAAAGCCCAGCTTCGACGGACTGAACGGATGGTTGAGAGGGATAAGAACCATCCTTCAATAATTACCTGGTCATTGGGAAATGAAGCCGGTTTCGGTGTCTGTTTTATTGAAGCGTATAATTGGGTAAAAGAAAGAGATCCTTCAAGGCCAGTACAATATGAAATGGCACAATACAGCGACTTTACGGACATCCAGGCACCCATGTATCACAATATTGATCGAATCGTAAAATATGCCAAATCAAATCCATCACGGCCGTTAATACTCTGTGAATATGCGCACGGTATGGGCAATAGCCTTGGAAATCTTCAAGACTACTGGGATGCCATCGATGCTTATGAAAGCCTTCAGGGAGGATTTATTTGGGACTGGGTGGATCAGGGCCTTTCGGAAAAGAATGAACGTGGCGAAAAGTTTTTTGCGTATGGTGGAGATTATAATCACGTCCCTGTTGCAAACGATTCTAATTTTTGCATCAATGGTCTCGTGCAACCAGACAGAGCCCTAAATCCGCATATTTGGGAAGTGAAAAAGGTATATCAGAATGTAAAAATTAAAGCCATTGATCTCGCTAATGGCGTCTTTGAAATTTATAATGGTTTTGATTTTACGAATCTTAATAATTACCACCTGATCTGGAAAATAGAGGCAGAGGGCAAATCAATTGCATCGGGTGCTCCAATCCGATTTGATTTGGCTCCACACGATAGAAAAATAATTAATCTCAAAATACCGAAAAACAACCACAAACCCGGAATAGAGTACTTTATGACCATTTCTTTTGAAACCAGGGAAAAGGATCTATCACTACAGAAAGGTCATACGATTGCCTGGGAACAGTTCGAAATGCCCTACGTGTCACCTATCTTATCAGTCAATCCTAAGATTGAAAGAGATGTTTTTATTTCGGAAAATCCGAATTATTTTCAGGTAAAGGGACAAAATTTCGAATACAAAATATCGAAAGACCATGGCTACCTGGCCTCTATGAAAATTAAAGGAAAAGAGATAATGAGCAAACCTCTGAGGCCAAACTTCTGGAGAGTTCCCACTGACAATGATCTTGGCAATGAAATGCAAATCAGGTGCGCGGTATGGAAATTTGAAGGAGAAAACGCTCAATTAGAAGATGTGAAACAGATGAAAAATGATCGCGATATACCGACCATTGAAACACGCTTGAAATTGCCTGGGTCAGGAGCGATTCTAAAGATCAATTATGAATTTTCAAGCGATGGGGCTATTAGAATTTCAAACCAGTTATTGCCGTCACAGCAAATAATGCCCGAATTACCCAGGTATGGTATGACCATGGAATTACGGGGCGAATTTATCAATATGTCCTGGAATGGCAGGGGGCCACAGGAGAGCTATTGGGATAGAAAGACCGGTGCGGCAATTGGATTATATAGTGGTTCTGTATGGGATCAATATCATCCTTATATCAGGCCGCAGGAGTTTGGAAATAAGACAGATGTGAGATGGATGTCTTTAAAAAATGATGAAGAGCTTGGTTTATTAATCGTTGGTGAAGAACCATTGAGCATGAGCGCATGGCAAATTTTGTATGAAGATATTGAGCATAAAAAGAAGCATGAGCCAAACAGGCATACTACGGATATAAAGCCACGTGATCTCGTTACACTAAACATTGATCATAAACAAATGGGATTGGGCGGTGATAACAGTTGGGGAGCAAAAGCACATCCTCAATATACTTTGCCTTATAAGGCATATTCCTATAGTTTTTCAATTATACCTGTGGATAAAAGTTCAAAATCAACATGGGAAATTGTAAAAGCTCAAAAAGTAAATAATTCAACAATTCAATAAAAATAAAATTATGAACACAGATAAAATACTTGAACTGGTTTCACTGGAAGGAAAGGTTGCTGTCATATCCGGGGGTGCTTCCGGAATCGGATTGGGTACAGCCAGACGGCTTATTGAATTCGGTGCCAAAGTGGCCATTCTGGATGTAAATGATGAAAATGGTAAAAAAGCCGTTGAGGAAATCCATTCCCTGGATGGGGAAGCCATTTATTGCCATTGCGATGTTACCAGTTTGGAAGATTGTAAGGCTGCGGTTGACAAAATAGTTGATGTATTCGGCAAAATAGATGTGCTCTTCAATAACGCCGGAATAGCTGTCCGTAAAAATGCAGTTGACCTGGAACCCGATGAATGGGACCTTGCGCTCAACGTTTCTTTGAAAGGTCAATACCTGTTGTCGAAATTTGTGATACCCGTGATGAAAAAGAATGGTGGCGGCAGCATCATCAATTCCGGTTCAGGATGGTCCTTCAGGGGCGGGGAGAATGCAGTGGCTTATTGTGCCATGAAAGGAGGTTCACTAAATATGACAAGGGCCATGTGTCTCGATCACGGGAAAGACAACATCAGGGTCAATATTGTGTGCCCCGGCGATGTTGATACGCCCATGTTACAAAGCGAATGCGAACAACTGGGCGGAACCTATGACGAAGATTATAAGGAGGAATGTGCCGAACGTCCATTGAGCAGGCTAGGGAAGGTGGAAGATGTGGCCAATGCAGTGGTGTTTTTTGCAAGCGATTTGTCTGGCTGGGTAACGGGAGCCAATCTTGTAGTAGATGGTGGAGGAATCGCATAAATCAATGAAATCTAATAACATAATAATATAAAAATGAAATCAGAAAATTTTGTACATCCATACATCCCGAATTCTGTTCCGGAGGTTAAGGCTAAGATGCTGGAAGAAATTGGAGTGGAGAATATTGAAGAACTGTATTCCGATATCCCTGACCAACTTAGGTTTAAAGGAAAGATGAAGTTGCCAAAAGCGCTCACATCTGAGCTGGCTCTTAAGCAACATATGGAGAAAATACTATCTAAGAATAAAAGTGTTAATGAATATGACAGTTTTTTAGGTGGTGGGGTAGCAAATCATTTTGTACCTGCGATCTGTGATGAAGTCAATGGGAGATCGGAGTTTTTGACCGCTTATGCCGGAGAGCCCTATGAAGATCATGGAAGATTCCAGGCGTTGTATGAGTATCAAAGTCTTATGAGCGAAATGCTGGATTTTGACGTTGTAAATGTCCCTACATACGATTGGGCGCAGGCTGCAGCTACCTCTATCCGTATGGCGCAAAGGATTACGAAGAAAGATGAAATCCTTATCTCCGAACTTATCGGTCCTGACAAGTTGAGCGCGATTTATAATTATTGCCAAAAGTCCATGAAAATCACCTTGGTGAAGCATGATGAAGTGACAGGATTATTGGATATGAAAGATCTAAAATCCAAACTCCATAAAGATTTGGCAGGAATATATTTTGAAAATCCTTCCTACATCGGAATAATAGAAAACCAGGGGAAAGAAATTTCAGATTTAATTCATGAGTCTGAAGGATTGAGCATTGTCGGTGCGGATCCGATAAGTTTAGGTATCCTGAAACCTCCTTCGCAATATGGGGCTGATATCGCATGCGGAGATATTCAAACACTTGGCAATCACCTTCATTATGGCGGGTGCCTCGGAGGTTTTATTTCTTCGCGAGATGAGGAAAAGATTGTTATGGAATATCCATCCAGGTTGTTTGGGATTACCAAAACAGAAGTTGAAGGTGAATGGGGATTCGATGATGTGGCATATGACCGGACATCTTTTGGCGTTCGGGAAAAGGGTAAAGAATTTGTTGGCACTGCCAATGCACTTTATGCAATCACCTCAGCGGTATATCTCTCATTGATGGGACCCGATGGCATGCATGATATCGGGAGACATTTAACGCAAAAATCTTTATATGCTAAAAAAATATTAGGTAAAATTCAGGGTTTAAAAATTAAGTTTGACACTGCGTCTTTCAAAGAAATTGTACTTGATTTCAATGAATCGGGGAAAACCGTCCAGGAAATCAATAAGGCTCTTTTGAATCATAATATTTTTGGAGGGATTGACTTGTTGGAAAAATTTTCATGGTTGCAAAATTGTGCACTTTTCTGCTTTACAGAGATGAATAGCAAGGAGCAGATCGATCATCTGGCAAGTGTTTTAACTGAGGTATTGGCAAATTAAAATTGAAAGTAATGGAAAATAAATATAATAGGTTGCGAAATTTTCATCAGGCAAAGTGGGATGAAGAAGTGATATTTCAACTGCACAATCCTGGAGAAAAAGGCATTATTGTGCCGGAAGTTGAGAAAGAAATACAGAATGAAATAGGAGATGGCATTTCTGAAATACCCGCTTCTATGTTACGCTCAGAAAAGCCAAATCTTCCGGAGGTTGGTCAAATGCGAGTTTTAAAGCATTTTTTGAGACTTTCACAGCAGACCCTCGGCGCGGACTTTAATGTCGATATTGGCCAGGGGACTTGTACGGTAAAATATAATCCCAAGATCAATGAGAGTTTTGTGAGAAATCCAAATGAATCAGAATTGCACCCTATGCAAGACCAAAGCACCTGCCAGGGGACATTGCAGATTCTTCACGAAATGGGAGAATTTTTTAAAGAAATTTCGGGGATGGACAGGTTTTCTTTTCAGCCCAGTTCCGGTTCTCATGCCATTTTGAATATGGCCTCAATTATCAGAAAATTTCATGAAGTAAATGGGGAAGATGGTCAACGCGATGAAATCATAACGACCATTTTTTCACACCCTTCAGACGCCGCTGCCGCTGCTGTTCTCGGATATAAAATCATCACCATTCACCAGGAAGAAGATGGTTTACCGAGTGCTGAAGCATTGAGAAGTGTCGTGTCCGAGCGAACTGCCGGTCTTTTTATTACCAACCCGGAAGATACAGGAATTTACAATCCGAATATTATTGAATTCACAAAAATAGTGCATGATGCAGGAGGACTTTGCGGTTATGACCAGGCAAATGCGAACGGGATTTTGGGCATCACAAGGGCTAAAGACGCTGGTTTCGATATGTGTTTTTTCAATCTGCACAAAACCTTTTCAGGACCACATGGCAGCGGAGGCCCGGCGGCGGGAGTCATTGGAGTTACTGATAGACTGAAAGATTTTCTTGCCGTTCCCATCGTTGGAAAGAAAGAAGATGGATCTTTCTACCTGGATTATGACCTGCCAAACAGCATTGGAAAAACAAGGCAATTTTACGGACCAATACCCGTAATTGTCAGGGCATATGCATGGATCCGGAGCCTCGGAGCAGAAGGACTTGAGGAGGTTGCAAATATAGCCGTTCTAAATAACAATTACCTGTTGCACAAAATTACTAAAATCAGGGGGGCAGCATCTCCTTTTCCTGCAGGCAAACACAGGATAGAACAGGTAAGATACACTTGGGATAAGATGTTTAAAGAAACAGGTGTAGGGACCTATGATGTTACCCTGCGTTTGGCTGATTTTGGTTTTCATATGTGGTCAAGCCATCATCCGTTTATTGTACCTGAGCCATTTACAATTGAACCGACAGAGTCATACTCCAAGGAAGAACTTGACGAATATATAGAAGCTTTACAGCGAATTTCGGATGAGGCTTATTCCAATCCTGAAATCGTAAAGACCGCTCCACATAACAGTGTCATTCACAAAATAGACCATAGCGTATCGGATGATCCTAAAAAATGGGCGATCTCATGGAGATCATATTTGAAAAAGCATGGTAATTGAAACGCATGATTGTTGAATGATTTCAAATACCTTATCAGGGTTTTAATATCATCATGAAAACGATAGGACTCATCATTAACCCAATTGCCGGAATGGGTGGCGCAGTAGGTCTAAAAGGTACCGATGGTGTTGATACGCTCAAAAAGGCCATCCAATTGGGTGCTGTCCCTACGTCCGGAGAAAAAACTAAAAGCACACTAAGAGAAATTTTAGACAAAAGTCTTGAATTCAGATTACTTACATGTGCAGGCACGATGGGAGAGGAGGCAGTAAGAGAAGTAGGAATTGATCCGGAGTTGATAGAGATGGATTCTTCTAATAAAATCTCAGCCCAAACCTCAATAGATGCCGCAAAGCAAATGATGAAAAAAAAGGTGGATTTGTTATTGTTTGCAGGAGGGGATGGTACCGCAAGAAACATTGTTGAAGCTGTGGGTAATGAGATTCCTGTCCTGGGAATTCCAACAGGCGTGAAAATCCAATCGTCTGCATTTTCCATTAATCCTCGATCAGCCGGGAGGATTTGTACAGCTTTTATCAATAATAATAAAATAGAATTCCGAGAAGGTGAGGTGATTGATCTGGACGAAGATCAATATAGGAAAGGGAATATATCCACCAGGCTATTTGGATATCTAAAAATTCCATTTTTGAAAGAGCATGTTCAGCGATTAAAATCGGGAACTCCAAAAACAGAGAAATATACCCAGGAGGCCATTGCAAATGATTTGGCTGAAAGGATGAGCGATGATACTTTTTATTTGGTCGGGCCGGGATCTACTACGAAGGCTCTTGTGGATCATTTCGGATTGCAAGGCTCGCTGTTAGGAGTGGATGTCATCACTTCAAAAAAGGTAATTGCAAATGATGTCAATTATTGTCAAATTTTAAAATTAATTGAAAGTTCAAATCGAGTTGAACTGATCATAACGCCCATTGGAGGACAGGGCTTTATATTTGGTCGGGGCAATCAGCAATTTACTCCTGAATTGTTAAGCAATATAAATAAAGATCAAATACACATACTTTCGACGATTCAGAAATTAACTTCACTACGTGGCCAACCTTTTCTTATTGACACCGGTAATGAAGTTGTAAATACCAAACTTTCAGGATATTACAGGGTTACGACTGGATATCATCAGAGTACTGTGTATAAGGCGATATGCTAACTCGGCAATTGAGCATATATTTGTTTGTGGGCTTTTTCGCTGAAAGAAGAGACACAAACAAGGGTGGAAATGAGTACACAAACAAGTGTAGAGATAGTTATAGCATGTTCGGTATTATTGCTACTGAATAAAACTCTTGTGCATTACCTTCAATATTCCCCTGATCGGGATGATGGCATTTTTCCTGTCATCCTGCTTCAGCTCCCATATGATATCCGCAAGATAGCGTTCAATCAGATTCACATCTAAAAGCAAATTAAAATCTTTATCAACAGGAATGAAATCCTCATTCGCAACTAATTCTTTATAGTTTGAAATGAATATCTGTCCAAATATGTGGAACCAGTGCTCTGCCAATCTGCCTGATGGTTCATTGTGAAGCAACGCCGAGTAAGCAACATAATGGAAAGATTTTAATAAACTCGCAAGATCAGTTAATGGTGATTTTCTCAGTCTCCTTTCCGTAAGTGCGAATGTCGAATCACCTTCAAAATTGGTAATCACAAAATCTCCGTCCTTAAAAAGAATAGCCTCAAGGCTATAATTTCCGTGTGGTCTGATTTTCACTGCTTCTATTTTATGATCGTAAATGCCCTGCAATTTTTTCAAAAGCTCATCTTTAGAATCCAGAAATACCTCAATTTCTTCCTGATGATTTGTAGGGAATTCACTTTTATACTTTCTTATTGAATCAAAGGCACCCCTTACCAGTGACTTCCATGCAGAGAATAGAGACCTCTGATAGTGGAGCGCAAAGGCTTCCGGTTTAAAATCTTCGTGTTCAAAATTTGTTCCCAGTGCCAGGTGCATTTCTGCGGTTCTTTGAGCAAGCAACCTGATATGTTCAATATGTGCACCTCCGGTCAGCTCCTGATTTGCTGTACTGAGTTCTTCAAATCTTAATGGATTTGCCAAATCACCCTCGATGGCTGGAAGTTCAATTTCACCTCCGTGAATGCTCACTTTCTCATAGAATCTATTCAACGCATCTGAGAAATATTGCCAGGCAGAGCCATAATTAGGAACGTATTCCTGTACGATGGCCAGCGTCCTTTTGATGTCACCTTTTTTGGAGTATTCTATTTGTCCCAAGTATTCCGGAACAAATTTAAAATGTTTCTTTTTACACAAATAGTTATTGATCTCCACTTCCCTGTCAGTTCCCCTATCGATTTTTCTGTATAATTTGACGATGAACTTTTTGTTGTATTGTATGATTATATGCCTGTGCTTCGATTCGACAAGTTTATTATCTTTCTCCAGGTATGGGTCTTCTAAAAGTGACTTCAATTCCTCAGTTATATGAAATTTCACAGTGGCGGTTTCAGTATTTATAGTAGAGTGCCTCCTAAACAATTGAAACATTGTTTTTCTGTATCGGTCGCTATAGCTGGCGTCAAATAATACACCGCTTTTCCCATTAAATACAATTCTTGATAATATACCGTCGGGATGTACAGAATGCAACATCTTTTCTTCTTTGCCACTGGTGAAACCAATTACAAGCCTGTATTTCTCGTAGAGTCCTTCAAAGAAAGTGATTTCAAGAATTAATGTAAATCCTTCAAAATTGTGCTCTTTCCCATTTATGGGAATTACATCGAAGATTTTGATAGATTCGATCTTTCTCTTTTTTATATTAAACCATAACTGGTTTTTTAAGTAGGGGAGAAGAACTTCATTTTTAGTTCTGTCTTTGTTGTTTACATTTACCAGGTCACTCCACTTTTTGATTTCTATGATTTCTGTCTCATTGACTGGAATTATGGAAATATTTTCCTTTTCTTCAACCAGTTTAAACCAATAATATCCATATGGGCTCAAGGTGAATGAGTAGGGTTTCGTGCCAATTTCAGGGAACTTATTTTGACTAAAAACCTCTACGGGAATTAAGTTCTTTAACATTGGCATTTCTACAGAAGCAGCTTGCGCATAACGGGAAAGATTAACTACCACCAGTATCTTTTCATCTTTATAAGTGCGGACAAATGCGAGGGCCTTTGTATTTTCAGATTCTAAAAATGTGATTTCACCTCTGCCGAATGCTTTAAACCTTTTTCGCATTTTTATCAGCCTTCTTGTCCACCAAAGCAGTGAGTTGGAGTTTGATAATTGATTTTCTACGTTTATATTTTCGAATTTATATTCGGGGTCTATAATGAGCGGAAGGTATAATTTATGTGGATTGGCTGTGGAAAAACCGCCATTTCTTCCTGGATGCCATTGCATAGGTGTTCTCACTCCATCCCTGTCTCCGAGGTAATAATTGTCTCCCATGCCGATTTCATCGCCATAATAAAGTACGGGAGTGCCGGGCAATGAAAATAAAAGGACATTCATCAGTTCGATCTTTCTGCGATCATTATCCAGTAAGGGGGCAAGCCTTTTTCTGATGCCTAGGTTTATCCTTGCCAAAGGGTCTTTAGTATAAACTTTATACATATAATCCCGTTCCTCTTCTGTCACCATTTCTAATGTCAGTTCATCATGATTTCTGAGGAAGGTCGCCCATTGGCAGGTTTCCGGAATATCTGGTGTCTGATCAATAATATCTATAATGGGGTAGCGGTTTTCCATATTTACCGACATGAACATACGGGGCATAATGGGAAAGTGATAATTCATCTGACATTCATCCCCATCACCAAAATATTCTGCACTATCCTCTGGCCACATATTCGCTTCAGCCAGCAAGAGGACATTATCATATTTTTTATCCACCCATGATCGTAACTTTTTAAGAAAACCATGAGTTTGAGGCAAATTTTCACAATTTGTACCATCCTCTTCAAATAGGTATGGGATGGCATCCAGCCTGAATCCATCAACACCCATATTCAGCCAAAAATCCATAGCCCTGAACATCTCCTTTTCAACAAGTGGGTTGTTGTAATTAAGATCAGGCTGATGATGGAAAAAACGATGCCAATAGTATTGCCCGGCTACAGGATCCCAGGTCCAGTTGGACGATTCGTAATCGGTAAAAATTATCCTGGCGTCTTTATATTTTTCAGGATCATCCGTCCATACGTAGTAACCCCTTTCGGCAGAGCCTTTTGGAGCTCTTCTCGCTCTTTGAAACCATTCGTGCTCATCAGAAGTATGGTTCATCACCAACTCAGTCAATACTTTCAGGTTCCTTTTGTGAGCTTCCCGCAAAAACTTTTTAAAATCTCCAATATTACCGTAAGACGGATTAATGTGATAATAATCCGCAATATCGTATCCATCGTCTTTTTGTGGAGAAGGATAGAAAGGCAACAACCAAATGGTAGTTACACCGAGGTTTTCAAGATAATCAAGCTTGTCAATAAGACCTTCAAAATCCCCAATGCCATCGCTGTTTTTGTCCATAAACGCTTTGATATGCAATTCATAGATTATTGCGTCTTTATACCATAAAGGCTCCCTCAATATTTTGTGATTTTTATTTTTTGGCATTTCAGAAATGTGATTAAATAGCTTCGGCGTTAAATATAATATTGTGTGACAAGGTATAAATATTTTGTAAGCTATTTCAAAGAAATAGGCAGTCTCTGTTGAGGATTACAAATAATTATTAGCTTCATTAAAAATATTGTATTGGAAGATATATAAGAAGAAATCAAATTACATGTCATTTGTAATTTATTAGAAAGTTCTTTTTGTTTCCAAATTGCAATACAAGTGAATAATGCATAATTTATCAAATTGAAATTGCAAATAGTTAAGATTTATACAGTATTTAAAATTATTGAATTAAATATATTTTAATCATGAAAAAGATAATTGTCCCTATTGATTTTTCTGAGCAGGCACTAAATGCCCTTGATTTGGCAAGTGAAATTGCCGGTAAAACCGGAGCTCAAATTGTATTGATACATGTAATAGAATATGCTAAAAAACAAACTACCTTCCTCGGAAGTACAGCATTGACAACTATGGGTTCATTGTCCACCGGTATCGAAATGGATGATATTTATTTTATCCAGCTCTTTAAAAGGAGAAAGGCTCAGCTCGCTGAAATATTAAATGATCCAAGCTATGCAAATCTTAATATCACTGACAAAATAATGCTTGGTACTCCGTATCATGCGATTGAGGAGGAGATCACGGAATCTGATGCTGATTTCATAATTATGGGGACTACAGGTGTTGATGATTGGGAGGAGAGCCTGATAGGTTCTACTGCAGAAAAAGTAGTCAGGCATGCCAGCTGCCCTGTATTAACGCTAAGAAAGAAGGTAAGGCTCAATGACATTGAAAAGATAGTTTTTGCTTCGGATTTTAAGGAACCTAAACCGGAATATATGCGAATACTAAAGATCATACAGAAATTGTTCGAGGCTGAACTACATATGGTTTTTGTGAATACACCGGGACATTTTAAGAATGAAAGAGAGATCATCAAAAACCTCACAAAATTCGCAAAAGATAATGAGCTTGACGATCATAAAATACATGTTTATAGTCATAAGAATGAGGAAGAGGGGATTGTGTGGTTTACTGAAGATTTTAAAATGGACATGGTGATGATGGCCACTTATGGAAGATCTGGATTTTCAAGGTTATTCGACCACAGCATCGCTGAAGATGTAGTGAATTTTTCTAAAAAACCTGTGGTTACCTTTAATCTCAATCAGCAAAATAATTGATGTCTGGCCGGTTTTTTAACCGGCTTTTTTTATTGCACGTTTTCTGGATCAAATAAATTAGAGGCCTCCCACAATAATTTCCCACCTAATTCAACTTAATTATTCATATTTTCTATTAAGTTAGCTCCATGGAAAAAATTTACTCATGGCTGGAAAAAGTGACAGGACTAAGCCCTGAATTGATTGGCCAGTTTTTGACATCTTTCCTGGTGATTATCTTCATTGTTATTATTAATAGAATAGTCAGTAAAATAATTAATAGCAGGACAGAGGATGTTTATTATCGCTATAGATGGAGAAAAACCCGGGATTATATATCTTTTTTCGTTGGCTTAATCATCATTAGTCCTATATGGGTAGATGAGTTTAGGTCACTCCTGACTTTTTTTGGGTTATTAACCGCGGGTATTGCCATTGCCTTAAAAGACCCGGTTTCAGATTTGGCGGGTTGGTTTTTTATTATATGGAGGAAACCCTTTGATGTTGGCGATCGAATTCAAATCGGCGATCATTCCGGTGATGTTATCGATATCCGGATCTTTCAGTTTACAATTATAGAAATTGGTAATTGGGTGGATGCTGACCAAAGTACAGGCAGAATTTTGCATATTCCGAATTCAAAAGTTTTTCAGGAAACCCTGGCAAATTATAGTACAGGATTTGATTTCATTTGGCATGAGATAGGTGTATTGGTGACTTTCGAAAGCAATTGGGAAAAAGCAAAAGATTTACTTTCTGAGATTGTACATGACAAATCAGAACATATCTCAAAGTCCGCTGCTAAGAAAATAAAAGATGCGAGTAAGAAGTATATGATTTTTTATAAGAACCTCACACCAATTGTCTATACTTCTGTCAAAGATTCTGGCGTAATGCTCACCATGAGGTTCTTATGTAATCCGCGGCAGAGAAGAAGTTATGAACAAGTTATCTGGGAGGCGGTATTGAGGGAGTTTTCTAAAAGCGATGATATTGATTTAGCATACCCCACACAGCGGTTTTATAGTAATTCTACGGAAGGAAAACCCAAAACAAAACCGGCTTCTAAAAAGTGAGTTGAAATTTTATCACGGCAACTTGTAAGCCTTTGTTTGGCCATAAGTAATTTGATGGATGACATTCATCAATATTTGATTTTCCAAAAAATAATTTCAATGTAATAAGCTCAATCCGCAGCTTACCAACATAGATTTCATGCCATCCGATCTTCGATAACTGCCTCCCCTGAGTTGAATCTCCCGGAAGATAAATGACTTTTTGGCTTTTTTGGAAAGCTTGAATTTGCCGATTCCCAGTGCCGGAGAATATCTCAATCCCACGCCTATAAAATGACTCGTAAAGCTGGACAAATCATAATCGGAAGTATAATATTCTTGATTGGAATCGTGCTCTTTGTAAGGAGCAAAATATTTTGTGCCCTTTTGAAAGTGAACTCTGTAAAAAGGCTGAAAAGAAATAAAATTGGTGATTTTGTATGGGATTTCTATGTTAATCGTATGCGACTCAATTCCAAATGAGTCCCAATAATATCGATAAAAAGTCCTGAAAATTATTCTGTCTCCAAGAAAGTAGTGCAGTCGTAGCGATACAGGTATTCGGTATTTTGTATCAGGAAGTCTTTCTACCCGGGGTAAATCTTCATCCTGAAAGTAAACCCGGTGATATGGCGCCGAAAGCAAACCGGTTTGAATGATGGCGCCCAGCGAAATTGACGCCTGCAAACGCTTATTGATGATCTGGCTTAGATTTATATCGAAATTAGAAGAGTAGCGTTTGTCGGTACTTACATATTCTATTCCCGTGCTTTTCAGTTCGACCGGATAAAGTTTGCTAATATGATAATACAATGCCCATTTATCGACAGTAAAGTTTGCTGAAAATTTTATTTCCCTGTTTAGATTTTTCGAGAGCTTAGAATAATAACCACCCATTGAAATAGAGCCAAAATACTCTTCCATCATCACTCTTCCTTTAATTCCATAGGAATGTCTTTGTGCTGTATCGTAAGTGCTGTAGGTAACATCGAGATAAATTGGTTGGTCAGAATATGATGCCGAAGTGATGGTATTCGGGTTGATATTGTCATAGGATGCAGAGGTAAAATAGCTGATGCCGTTTTCTATTCTAAGATTCTTGTTTTTTTTAATGGAGATATTTACAATTAATATTCCTGAATAATCATGCAACTCTTCGGTGCCTCTCCCGCCGGAAACTGCCGAATTATTACCTGATTGTTCGTAATAGCTGAAAAGGAAATCGATCTCAGTTTTTCTATTATCTGCAGTACCGTCATTTTGTGCAGCCACAACTATCGGGAAAAACAGCATTATCGATATAATAAATTTTAATTGCATCCGCACCCGCTTCCTGAATTTCCATTATTTCCACCGACTGCCCCTTCGCGGTAGGACTGAAAGTTGGATTCGTATATTTCAATCTTTCGATTAGTAAGATCCATTTCCTCGTCATTCAGATAAACTTTTTGATATCCTTTTACGGAGACACATTGTAAGAATAGCAATGACGAGCATAATAATACAAATGCGATTGAAAGGCCTTTTTTTAGTATTTTCTTCATGGATTTTTCAGACTTTTATTAAAATCGAATAACAAATTAAAATTAGTGGTTATCCGATTTTTTTAATTTCCAATGGATTTTTAACAATTTAGCATAATGCAGAAACTTTTGGATTCTACATAAATAGCACTTAATTATGTCATCAATTTAGCATTAAATCATTCAAACATTTGTCAGGACTAAAACCGTATCAGTAATAATTCAACTTCAAATGATCAGAAGTCCAGATTTTATTTTGATCATCTACGATAAGACATTCAACATTTTTTAACCTGTTCACCAATTCCAATCCTTTTCGTACTCCCAACACAAAAACTGAAGTAGCCAAAGCATCTGAAAGTTCCGCATCCGGAGAAACCAGAGATACACTCTGAATACCTTCGACAGGGTACCCTGTTTTCGGATCGATGATGTGTCCGTATTTTTTCCCTTCAATAATCACGAATTTCTCGTAATTCCCCGAAGTAACTACACTCATATCACTGACACTCAACCATGCGATATATTCCTTTTCTTTAACAGGATCCGCAATTCCAATTTTCCATGGATCTCCGTTTTCTTGATTGCCCCATGCAATCAGATCGCCTCCGGCATTGATCAATCCACTTTTTATTCCACGCTCTACCATGACTCTTTTTGCCATATTTGCTGCATATCCTTTCCCAATGGCACCAAAACCAATTTTCATACCTTTTTCCTTTAGATAAACAGTTTGTTGATGGCGATCCAACAAGATATTTTTATAATTTATTTTTCCGATGGATGCCATAATTAAAGTTGAATCAGGCGCCTCCATTTCCCTTCCATCAAATGTCCAGACAGGATTTAGAGAATTAAAAGAAATATCAAAAGCTCCGTCTGTGAGATCGGAAATTTTTATGGTTCGCTCGATGAGATTGAATAATTCTATGGATATTCTGACAGGTTCAATCCCGGCTTGTGCATTGATCTGGCTTGTTTCCGAATCTGGTTTCCATGAGGAGATCAGGTTTTCAATTCTCTCAATTTCAACGATTGCCGCTTCAATGGCTTTATTGCGATTTGATTTAACGTCAGCTATTGCAACCAACTCAAATCTGGAACCCATGAGGGAGAGTACTCTTGTGCTGGTGGTATTAGATTGCGCTATTATAATGTGAGATAAAACAATAAAATAAAATAAGAGCAATTTGCTCATTGTCCGATAATATTTTTAATTATGGAGACATAAGCATCGGGAGATATATCTGTAAAACCTGTGAATCCAATCATTTTTTCATTTTTATCTAAAAACACCAGAAGCGGGAATACTCCATTCGGATTGTATTTTTCGGCCAGGGCTTCGTTATTATCAACCATTTTTTTAGAGTGCTTATTCTTTTTCATTTTCGGGAAATCTAGTTTAACAGGCACAAAATTCCCGGCAGCGTATTCTGAAAATGTATCTGTATCAATGACATTTTTATTGAGCTGAATACATGGTTTACACCAATCCGATCCTGAAAAATAAAGCATCACATATTTCCCATTTGAACCTGCATCTTTCATTGCTGCATTAAAGTCAGTGTACCAGGCCAGCGTAGAGTGGTGGACTGTTGGCGCCTGTGCGAGTGCCTTGTTAGGTGATGATAAGGAAATTGATAAAACGATGAGTAATACTCCAATGGATTTGATTAGGCTATGAACTATAAACATGATGATTTAATAGATGAAACAATTTGTAATCTATAAAAAATATTTGATTTATTTATAACTCGCCAACTGTAATATTGTTGTCGCTCAGCAGTATAGGCTATGGCACAATTGTTCTGTGTCTTCACTGTCCATGACATCTCGGAATAAAGGTTTGTGAGGACACCATAGTCGTTAACCTTAGGGCTTTAATATTTCATTAACTAACTGATAATGTGTCTTTTTACGCCAAGGAGCCTGACAGGCTGTATTGTCAATTTGGGGTAGAAAATCTTTTTTAAGCCAAGAAG
>JAJRQT010000105.1 GCA_024280115.1 Bacteroidota bacterium
CCATTTTTCTTAATAATGGAACTTTTGCAAAAAACACACTTTTTTTATTCATAAGCTTTCATTTGATGCAAAGCTATGAATATCAGAAACTTACAGAGGTTTCAGCCTCCTTTTTGTCTATTAAGCCGAATCTTCGTTCAATAATGTCAGAAGATAAAACGATTAACATCAAGGATCAACTTTTGAAGTTGCGGGTTGCCAGTTGAGAGAGGCCGGTTGCCAGTTGCCAGTTGCGGGTTGCGAGTTACCACTTGCGGGTTGCCGGTTGGGAGATACCAGTTACGAGTAAAGTAATGATTATACTGTTGAATAACTGATCGCCTATATTTCCCCATAAAACTCCTTGAATTTCATGGCGCCTTCCTTAGTGAGGGCGATTTCAGAGTTTTTTTCAGTAATTAATCCTTCATGTATTAACTCTTCCGTGGCAGTGCTTAGATAATCTATCTCCAATAGATCAAGTTTGAAAGATTTGGATAGATCAACTTTTGAACCGACAAAATGATTTTCCGAATTATACAACTTAGTGATGACTTTGCTTTTTACTTCATCAATTAAATCTCTTTCTTTAGCCATAATAGAAATGCCGTATTTCAATTTTAAAAAATCAGTAAGATCTTCAATTAATTCTGAATTACTTAGACCTTTCTGTGAAGATATTTCTTCTATCAATTTTTCTAATGAGCTGAGTTCCATGCTATTATTATATTTTAAAAAATCAACTGTTTATCAGTCAGCAAAAATAGTTTATTCTTGGTTCTATGTGAAATATAGTGAGTGATTTTCATCGCCACAGATTCACAGATTAAAATATTACTCTTTTCATAAACAATGATTTCCAGCAGTTTTATTATAATGCTGTGATTTACTTTATAATTCGTGAATAAATTGAAAAAGATCCGGCATAAAAACATTAAATCTCCATATCTTCACTTTCTAATAAAATATTCAAATGATCATAGGAATTGATATAGGAGGAACCACTACTGATATAGTAGGATTAAAAGATCAGAAAATTTTAAGTCCTGTATCCGTCAGGGCGGATGATCCCATCACTTCTGCGGCGGGTGCACTGGGGAAGTTTGTGGAAATTATGGATTTGTCACTTTCTGATATAAGGTTTATTGCGGCAACCGGTGTCGGATCCGGGCAAATTAAAAGCAAATTGCTGGGTATCCCGGTGAAAAAAGTAGATGAATTTGATTCGATTGGAACCGCAGGCGCATATTTGTCAGGTTTATCGGAAACCATGGTGATAAGTATGGGGACAGGTACAGCGATGGTGAAGGTGAGGAATCATGAGATCAGCCACTGGGGAGGAAGCGGAGTTGGAGGAGGAACAATGGTAGGACTAGCACGGAAATTGTTGAACGTAACTACCATCGGGACATTGATGGAAAAAGCTTCATCTGGCAGGCTGAGCATGGTTGACCTGACAGTGGGAGATATTGCCGGTGGAGCATTCAAAGACCTTCCAAAAAGTGCAACAGCTTCCAATTTTGGAAAAGTTTCAGATAAAGCCAATGATGGAGATATCGCGCTGGCCATTATAAATTTAGTTGGTCAGACAATCGCTCTGCTCGGAATCTCGGCGGCCAGAGCAGAGCAAATGAATGATATCGTACTTACGGGGAAATTGTCTATTCTACCCCTCATCAGAAAGGTGGTAGAAGGCGTTGGGAAGCTTTATCAAATAAATTTTATTGTACCAAATCATGCAGAGTTTGCTACTGCAATTGGAGCGGCCCTAAAAGCAAACGCTCAATTATAGACTTATCCCAGATTGAAAAAAATAAAAGCCCTGAATAATGTCAGGGCTTTTCATAATAGATTAATGATTTCCTTAATTTATACTATTTGTGGTTTTTCTGAGAAATCTCTTCAATTTCATTAAAATATTTTACGGTCTGAACCTGTAATTCCATTGTAGAATGATTATCACAAGCAAGGATACAACGCTCATGAAGTTGTAACATAGAGACAGTCCACATGTGGTTGACTCCATTTTCTACCACTTCTCTAAGCGCTCTTGATTTATTGTAACCGGTTATGATAAGGATTACTTCACGAGCTGCCATTACAGTTCCTACACCAACTGTTAAAGCGGTGGTTGGAACCTTTGATAAATCATTGTCAAAAAATCTGGCATTTGCTACTATGGTATCATAGCTAAGTGTTTTCACCCTTGTTTTGGAGGTGAGCGATGATCCCGGCTCATTAAATGCAATATGACCATCCGGTCCTATACCGCCGAGAAATAGTTCTATTCCTCCCAGACTTTTAATTTTATCTTCATATCGTTGACATTCCTCCTCAAGGTTATCAGCATTTCCGTTGAGGATATTTATATTTTCTGCCGGAATATCAATATGATCGAAAAGATGTTTATGCATAAATGCGTGATAGCTTTCGGGATGATCTTCCGGTAATTTGACATATTCATCCATATTGAATGTAATCACGTTTTTAAATGATATGTCGCCTTTTTTGTGGCGTTTTATCAATTCTTCATAGGTTAATATGGGAGAAGATCCGGTTGGCAATCCTAGTATAAATGGATTATCAGGTGTGGGATTTGCAGCATTTATTCTTTCAATAATGTAATTGGCTGTCCAGGCGCCAACCTCTAATTTCCCGGGTTTAATAACTACTCTCATTTTTTCTGTTTTTTTAAAAAGTTATTTATTAATTATAAAAGTTCAAATTACTGAATATTTGGTCAACGAGCAATCAATTGTGTGCTGGAAACCAAAAAATATTGATGGAAGATTAAATAAAATATCTATAGAATTATTCTAAATAAAATGAAGAGGCCTGCACCTAAATATATTTAAAAACAGGGTTATAAATTTTATAATTACTTATTTTTGCGATTATTTTTAATTATGTAAAAGATGAGTTTAAAAAATCCTGGCCCAATGCACGAAAAATATCTATCACAATTGAATTCTCCCAATTCTTCGGACCTGAAGACATTCCTGAGATTTGAGAAAATACCCACAAAAATATATACCGGATCAGACCATGCTTCATCTGCAGTAGCTAATGAAGTGGCATCGGTCATTAAAATAAAGCAGCTTAAAAACGAAAAATGCCTCATTGGTTTCGCTTCAGGATCTACAATGATGGCCTTTTATGAAGAGCTGGTTCGCTTGCATAAAGAAGAAGGACTGAGTTTTAAAAATGTGATTTCTTTTAATGTTGATGAGTTTTATCCAATGGATCCAGACTCTGCTCAGAGCTATTCAAAATTTATGCACGAGTACCTCTATGATCATATCGATATTGAAAAATCAAACATTAATATTCCTGATGGCACACTGCCATTAGATAAGGTAAATGATTTTTGCCGTGAATATGAAAGAAAAATTGACAACAATGGCGGATTGGATTTAATAATTCAGGGTGTTAGCGGTAGGGGGCATACTGGTTTCAATGAGCCCGGATCTCCTACAGATTCGAAGACCAGGTTAGTCACACTCGACAGGGTAACAATTGTTTCTGCAGCCAGTGATTTTTATGGCGAAAATGCTGTTCCTCGCAAGGCCATTACCATGGGTATTGAAACCATGTTCAAGGCAAGGAAAATATTTTTACTTGCCTGGGGAGAAGGGAAGGCTCCAGTGATAAAGGAAATAGTGGAAGGTGAAAAAACAGATCATATTCCTGCGAGTGTTTTACAGGGTCATACTGATACGACCATAATACTGGATGAAGCTGCCGCCGATGAATTGACACGTGTGAAGACTCCCTGGATAGTGGACTTACCGGATTGGGATGAATATATGATTAAGAAAGGATTGGTTTGGTTGAGCCAAAAGTTAAATAAACCTCTTTTAAAACTCACAAACAGAGATTACAACGATCACCACATGAATGATTTGGTGACAGAAGTAGGATCCTCGTATGATATTAATATCAAAGTGTTCAACGAACTGCAAAATACAATTACAGGTTGGCCTGGAGGGAAACCAAATGCAGATGATGCCCGGAGACCGGAAAGAGCAAAACCAGCTAAAAAGCGGGTTATTATTTTCAGCCCACACCCTGATGATGATGTGATCTCGATGGGAGGAACTTTTATACGCTTAGTAGATCAGGGTCATGATGTGCATGTAGCTTATCAGACTTCTGGTAATATTGCGGTTTTTGATGAAGATGTGATTCAATATGCAGATTTTTTCCAGGAGGCAGATTTGGCATTGCACGTGCAGAATAAGAAGGCTCTTGCACTTTATAAAAAAGTGAAGAAAATTATTGAAGAGAAGAAAGCTGGAGATTTGGATAGGCCTGAAGTGAAGAAAATAAAAGGGCTGATTAGAAGGAGTGAAGCGAGGGCAGGTTGTAGGAAATCTGGGTTGACAGATGATAAAACACATTTTTTAGAACTTCCGTTTTATGAAACCGGCACGGTAAAGAAAAATCCAGTCGGGCCGGAAGATGTAAAAATTATCAAAGAATTATTACTTGAATTAAAACCCCATCAGATTTATGCAGCGGGCGATCTGTCAGATCCTCATGGTACACATAGGGTCTGTCTGGATGCTATTTTTATGGCGCTCGATGAATTGAAAGAGGAGCCATGGATTAAGGATTGTTGGGTTTGGTTATATCGTGGCGCATGGCATGAATGGCCAATTAATGAAATTGAAATGGCCGTTCCAATGAGCCCGGATGAATTGATGCGCAAAAGAAAGGCGATATTTAAACATCAGTCACAGAAAGATTCTGCGCTGTTCCCAGGTTCGGATAGCCGGGAGTTCTGGGAAAGAGCTGAAGACAGAAATAAGGGCTTGGCCGAGCGATATGACCAACTGGGATTGGCAGAATATGAGGCTATGGAAGGGTTTAAGCGTTATTTCTTCCTCGATTGATAATCCGTGATAATATCATAGGCAATTTTTGCAGCTAATCTGGCAGTTTTACTGTCATGATCGAATTTTGGATTTAGCTCTGCAATATCACTGGCCACGAGTTTGCCGGAGGCTACAATATTCTTAATTATTTCAATTGTCGGAATAGGATTTAATCCGAATGATGTGGGCGCGCTGACTCCCGGAGCAAAGGCAATATCAAAGGCATCCAGGCAAATGGTGAGATAGATATGGTCCACTGAATCGATGAATTTGTTGATTTGATTTATGGTTTTATTAAAATACGTCAGGTTGATCTCATTAGATAAAATATAACTAACACCAAGAGCCTCGGCTCTTTTAAATAGCGCTTTTGTATTGGCGGATTTTTGAATGCCAACACAGAAATAGTTAAATGGACGGTCGCTTCTTCTGCATTCCTCAGAAATTTGGAAGAAAGGCGTTCCGGAAGTTGCCTGATTTTCGGGTTTTCTGAGGTCGAAGTGGGCATCAACATTTATAATGCCAATTGTTTCCTGCGCCGGGAAATGATCAATTAAAGCCATGTAATGAGGATATGCTACTTCATGTCCTCCGCCAAAAACAAAAGATAAATACCCTTTTGAAAGGGCTTTCTCAACTTCTTTTCTTAAGTCGTTCTGAGCATCTTCCAGGTTTCTATTTTCACAAATTATATTTCCACCGTCATAAATGGTTGTGGATTTCTGAAAATGATCAGCAAAGTTGCAACAGGCGTTTCGCAGCGCTTCGGGGCCCTGAATTGCACCGATTCGACCTTTATTCCTTCTTACTCCTTCATCACTCTTTAAACCGAGCACAACAATGCCCTTTTCATCATCTTTTAATTCAGGTAATGTTTCAGCGTGCAGGTCAATGATTCTGATTTTTTGGTGCCACCTCAATCCATATTCACCTTCGTCGGTATCCTCCCTGCCTTGCCAGATATTTTTTAACTGTGGACTATACATTTATCAGTTTTCCTTTTTTAATGATAATGTTTGGTTTTAGCTGGCCCTGATGGTACAGAATTTCCCTGTAATCAGTGCACGGAAAAGCGATGATATCCGCAACCATACCCTGTTTGATTACCCCTCTGTCGTGCAGATTAAGCGCTTTTGAAGCTCGGATGGTGATGCCAGCAAATGTTTCCGCATTGCTTAATTTTTCAGAAGCGCTGAGCAGTGACGCTTGTAATAATAGATTTCCCATTGGGGCCGAACCGGGATTCCAGTCAGATCCAATGGCGACTGCATTTCCAGCATCGAGCAGTTTTCTTGCAGGAGCGTATGGCATTCCCAATCCCACTGATGCTCCAGGGAGTACAGTCGAAATTGCATCACTTTTGGCCAGTGACAATATCTCTTTGTCGGCAGAGGCTTCCAGGTGATCTACAGAGATGGCGCCTGTTTCAATGGCAACACGGCTTCCTCCCTGCGAGAACTGATCTCCATGAATTGTAATATCAAACCCTAATCGATTAGCTCCAATGAGGTATTTTTTGGATTCTAATTCTGAAAAGGCGCCGTCTTCAATAAAAATATCCACCCGGGAAGAGAGATTTTTGCCGATCACTTCCGGTAACAATTTGTTTAATATATAGCTTAAATATTCTTCGGTGTTTCCATCAAAATCCCGGGGCTTCATGTGAGCTGCAAGGCAAGTGGATATCAAATCAATTTCAGTATGTTCGTCTGCCTTCTTGATGGATTTGAGCATTTTCAGCTCTCCTTCGAAATTAAGGCAATAACCACTTTTAACTTCTGCTGTGGTGATTCCGGTATGCAATAATGATTTCCCTCTTTTTAGAGTATCATCAAATAATTGATCTTTATCCGCAGCCCTCGTATCTTGAACCGTTTGCCAAATTCCGCCTCCCTCATTGGCGATTTCCAAATAAGTTTTCCCCGAAATTCTTTTGGCATAATCGTTTGCCCTGGAACCGGCAAAACACAGATGCGTATGAGGATCCACAAAACCAGGTAGCGCTACGGCTTCATGTTCAAATTCAATAAGATCAATACTGTTCTGTTTTACGTTTTTATAAAGCTGATCAAATTCCCCCACCTTTAAAATAACTCCATAATTCATCAGCACCCCACCATTCGGAATTATTCCCATCTTTTCATCAGAAATAGGTCCTTTTTCTGGGAGACCTGCCATAGTGATCAGTTGAGTAAATGGTCCGATTAATTGCAAATTTCCCATATAAAACTATAGCTCGAGGTTAAATGATTTTTGAACTGACAACGCTTTTTCATAACCCGCATCTGCATGTCGGAAAACTCCCATAGCGGGATCATTATGAAGTACGCGCCTAATGCATTTTTCAGCGCGGTCGGTACCATCAACTAAAACTACCATACCAGCATGCTGCGAATAACCGATGCCAACACCACCCCCATGATGGAAAGAAACCCAGGTTGCGCCTCCTGCGGTATTGGACATGAGGTTGAGCAATGGCCAGTCTGACACAGCATCGCTTCCATCTTTCATGCCTTCAGTCTCCCGGTTTGGTGATGCTACGGAACCACAGTCCAAATGATCCCTCCCAATTACGATCGGTCCTTTTACCTTTTTCGTTTTTACTAGTTCATTGAAAATCAAACCTGCCTTTTCCCTTTCGCCCATTCCCAGCCAACAGATTCTACAGGGGAGGCCTTGAAAAGCAATCTTTTCTTTAGCCCCTTCGAGCCAGCTAATTAATGGTTTATTCTCCGGGAAAGCTTCAATTAACGCTTTGTCAGTAGTATAAATATCTTCCGGATCTCCTGAGAGCGCCGCCCATCTGAATGGTCCTTTCCCCTCACAAAATAATGGCCGGATATATTCCGGAACAAAGCCATGGAAATCAAAAGCTTTTTTTTCACCGCCTTGCAAGGCAAATTCCCTAAGGTTGTTTCCGTAGTCAAATGTCTTACTCCCTTTTTGTTGCATTTCCAACATAAATCCAACATGGCGGGCCATGCTTTTTAGTGATTTTTCTTTATAACGAACCGGATTCTCTTCCCGGAGAAATTTGGCTTCTTCGAGTGTATAATCATTTGGAATATAACCGTTTAATGGATCGTGAGCGGAAGTTTGATCAGTTAATATATCTGGGATGATTCCATCTTTTAATAAATTTTTCAACATGTCGCCAATATCGCTCACCAACCCGATAGATATTGCTTTTCCGGTTGTTTTGGCCTCCATCATCCAATCTCGCGCCTCTTGGTAGTCATAAGTCATTTTATCGATATATCTCGTATGGAGTCTTTTCTCAATGCGTTCGGGATTCACATCTGCTCCCAAAAATGTGGCTCCTGCCATAGTTGCAGCCAATGGTTGAGCTCCACCCATACCACCTAATCCGCCACTGACCAATAATTTACCTTTTAGATCACCACTGAAATGCTTGTTGCCACAGGCAATGAAAGTTTCATAAGTGCCCTGAAGAATTCTCTGGGATCCGATATATATCCAGCTGCCGGCAGTCATCTGACCGTACATCATCAATCCCCGTTCTTTTAGTTCGTTGAAATGATCCCAGGTTGCCCATGCAGGAACAAGATTGCTGTTGGCGATAAACACCCGTGGAGCTTCTTCATGAGTCCTCACTTTTCCCACAGCTTTCCCCGATTGAACAAGCAAAGTTTCATCATTTTCCAATTCCAGTAAACTCTTAATGATTTGAAGTAGCGCTTCCTTGTTTCTTGCCGCCTGACCGGTTCCGCCGTACACGACCAATTCTTCCGGATCTTCTGCAACTTCTGCATCGAGGTTGTTCAAAAGCATCCTTAAAGGAGCTTCGGTTTGCCACGATTTGGCATTCAGCTTCAGGCCTGTTGGCGATTTGTAGTTTGGGTGATTGGCATATTCTTTAATAAATTCCGAAAACTTCATCTTGTTCGTTTTTAAAATCCAATTTTTCTTCTGAAGCAACTTCGTTGACAACTTTCACCAATTCTTTATTATTGATGATCTCTATTGCAATATTAATGTCTTTATAAAATACCCTGTCCTCGTCAACTGTTGGAATCTTCTCCCTCACATATTCATGACATGCATTGAGGAATTTAGTAGATTTGAGTGGTCTTCTGAAATCAAATCCCTGGGCGGCACAGGTCAATTCTATCGCGAGTATTTTTTCTAAATTCCGAATGATATCCAAAGTCTTTCTTCCACTGATGGAACCCATACTCACATGGTCTTCCTGTCCTAGGGAGGTAGGAATGCTATCGGCGCTTGCGGGAAAACAAAGCGATTTATTTTCGCTGACCAGTGCAGCAGAAGTGTATTGCGGTATCATAAATCCGGAATTTAATCCAGTATCCTTCATGAGCAGTTTTGGCAATCCTTCAATTTTACCCTCGAGGGAAAAGTAAATTCTCCTGTCGGAGATATTTCCCAATTCGGCAGCAGCCACTCCCACATAATCGAGTGGAATCGCAAGCGGTTGACCATGAAAATTACCTCCACTTATAGTATGGCTTTCACTAAAAATAACGGGGTTATCAGTTACGGAATTCAGCTCAATTTCCAGCAATTCCTTTAAGTGCAGCCATGCATTTCTCGATGCTCCATGGACTTGTGGAATACACCTGATAGAATACTGATCCTGAACCCTTTCACAATGTTCATGAGATTTAAGGATTTCTGATCCTTCGAGCATCGTATGTATTCGATGTGCGACATATTGATTGCCTTTGTAGGGCCGCAGATCATGCAATTCAGGGAGAAATGGTTGGGCAGATCCCAACATTGCCTCAAGGTTCATAGCGGCAATGATGTCTGCATTGTCAAGGCAATTTTGCAATTCTTCTATAACCTTGATGCCATGTGCTGCAATGAATTGAGTACCATTTATTAACGCCAGACCTTCTTTCGGTCCGAGTTCGAGTGGAAGGAGATCATGCTTTTTTAATACTTCAGCCCCTGGAATTTGTTCGTCATTTTCCCAAATATAACCAAGGCCAATTAGCGGTAAAAACAAATGGGAAAGTGGGGCCAAATCTCCTGATGCACCGACAGAGCCCTGTGATGGTACCACAGGAATAATATCATTATCAATATGCCATAAAATCCGCTTTACAGTATTTAAGTTGATTCCGGAGTACCCAAATGAAAGCGCCTGAACTTTCAGAATCATCATCAGTTTTGTGATAGCTTTTGATACTGGTGTCCCCAAACCTACGCTGTGGCTTTTAAGGATATTATTCTGGAGCTTATTGGTATCTTCCTTAGATATGATGGTGGTGCATAATGGACCAAAACCCGTATTAATTCCATAAACAACCTGTTGATTTTCAACAATTTTATCAACGGAATTTTTGCTTCGATTAACATTCTCAATCGCGTTTTGACCAAGTGTTGCAGGTAGGGACCCGCTACATATTTTTAGTGCTTTCCCAATAGTCAACCGGTCTTCTCCAAACAGGAAATTGTTCATCTTAAAAGGATGTTTAAAGTGGGTCTTTTATTAAAAAAAGACAGTACAGATTGCGTATGCTAAGTACAGATAAAATAATCAAAAATTAAAGCGATTCGTCTAAAGGATTATAAAGGACTTTTGGAGTGGAGAATAGAATGTTTTTGAAGCTGGAGGATTGGGTAAAAAAAAGCCCTAGCGACATTGGGCCAGGGCTTTGAACCAAGTCAATCAGTAAAACTAAATTCCTCTTCCGCGACCCTGTCTCTGGGCTCTTGCATTTTTTCGAATTTCAACAAGTTCATTATACTGTTCGCTTGTCAATACTGTTTTGAGTTCGGTATCTTTTTCTTCAAGGATTGACATCATGGTACTTCGCATGGAGGTTCTGTCACCATTGGAATTATTTCTGGCGGTCACCATTTTTTCTGCGTATTTCAAATTAATCTTTTCTATTTTAGGCAATTGCCCTTCTGTCAAAGTAAGGTTATCCTTCATCAAATCTGTTTGCTTATCAGCCATTTCTGTGGCGCTCATATTGAATCCGCCACCTCCGCCTCCGCCCCGTTGAGCTTGGACATTGTGACCTATCATAGAAAACACAGCGATAAAACCGGCAATGGTATAAATTAAACTTTTCATAGCATTAATTTTTAGATTTATTTTTTAAACGTTTGACTTCATTTTTAATCGTATTTTTTAGTACGGCTAATATGTGTCTATTTTGGAATTTTTTATGCTGTAGATTACTTTTTTCGGAATGATGAAAATTGTTATAAGTTTTTGTAAACTCCGGATTTGAGGCTTTCGCCCTTGATTCTGAGAAATGAAATGCAATGATAATTGCAATGATGACGCCTAAAATTATGATTACTCTTTTTTTCATATTGAATTGATCTGAGCTGAATACTGAATCGAAATTGGAGTATTGATTCATTCTAAAAAAATAAGATCAACCAATTACCCGTTTTTCTCAACCAAAGGATAAATCTCCGGATTTATATGTTTTCATTATATTGATGATTGCCTTGGATTCATTTAGTTTATATTGCCATCTATTGAAAAATATTGTCTCAGTGCGGGAATTGAGGTACTTTCATGGCCTATGAAATTAAAATTGTTAGATAATAAGTATGTTATCCTAATCCATATTCTGTTCTGGAGTGGATATTTATCCCTTTCCGTATTTGTATTTAGTGGCGGGGTAGTATTGGAACACGCACTGGTTTTTAGCCTTGTACAGATTATTCCACAGATGATCATTGCCTATTTGAATATGGAATATTTGATTCCCAAATTTTTTATGAAAAAGAAATACTTTCTATATGTAATCTCAGTGGTTGGCTGCTTTGTCGGATTGCATTTATTTTATGAATTTATATTCCCATTTATCATAGATATATACATTACTCCAGGGATGGAGGGGAGAAGATGGATGAATGAAAATCGCCCGGGAAAGGGCCCGCCATTCAGAAATCCAATGAGAAGATTCCGGTTAATTGCGTTTACACAGACATTGGCAATTTATTTTTTATCAACAGCATTTAAAACTTCCCAAATTGCATTAAAAAGGGAAAAAGAAGCTTCTGACTTAAAAAGTGAGAACCTAAACTCGGAATTGAAATTTCTCCGGTCGCAAATCAACCCACATTTTCTATTCAATGCGTTGAATAATATATATTCACTTTCAATCGTAAAATCCGATAAAACCCCGGAAATTATATTGAAGCTTTCTGATATGCTGAGGTATATTATTTATGATTGCAATGCCGAGCGTGTACCCTTGGAAAAGGAGATAAATTATATCAATAACTATATTGATCTTCAAAGGCTTAAGGATGATGATATCACCAATATCGATATTGACGTTCAGGGTGTTGACCCGAAAACATCAATTGCACCAATGATTTTTATTCCATTTATTGAAAATAGTTTTAAACACAGTAAAATTGAAGACCTGGAACATGGATGGATTAAAATTAAGATCTTGAATGATACGACACAATTGACTTTTGAGATTTCTAACAGCTTGTCAAAGTCAGATTTCACAAAAGATAAAATCGGTGGCGTTGGAATAGAAAATGTAAAAAGAAGGCTTGAATTGTTATATCCAAAAAAGCATAAGCTTAATATTTATAAGGCTGATTCGACCTTTTCAGTAGAACTTAAGTTGATGTTGTAAGTTTTAAAAAATAACTTTATGAAATATAATTGCCTGATAATAGATGATGAACAACTCGCAAGAAAACTGCTTGAGGAGTTTGTCTCAAAAATCCCGAGGTTAGAACTGAAAGGAATGTGCAAAGATCCCCTGGAGGCCATGGAAATAATGCAACGCGAGCAAATTGATATCCTATTCCTCGATATACAGATGCCTGAGCTTACAGGTGTCGAGTTTTTAAAAACCCTCCAAAGTAAACCCGCTGTTATTTTTACGACAGCATACAGTGAGTATGCATTGGAAGGTTACCAGCTCGATGTGATTGATTACCTCGTAAAACCGTTTCCATTTGATAGGTTTGTGAAAGCGGTAAATAAAGCCACTGAATTTTTAGATCTCAAAAGAAATGCACGTGCAGGATCAGCTGATCCTGCGAATAGTGACTTTATTTTTCTTCATGCAGATCATAAGATTTATAAAGTGAAATTGGATGATATTGAATATATAGAAGGATTGAAGGAGTACGTTTCCTATTTCACAAAAAATAAGCGCATCATCGTTCTGCAATCTTTGAAATCCATTGAAGAATCGCTGCCGGCCAATAAATTTATCAGAGTGCACCGTTCGTATATTGTACCCATTGATAAGATTAAAACCCTTGATGGCAATCAGGTACAGATAGGGGAGAAGCTGATTCCTGTCGGCAGGAGCTATAAGGAAGCTGTTATGAGTAGGGTATTTGGTGAATAATCATAAATCCTTCCATCTTTTTCTTGAATTTTGTAGCAACTTCTAAAACACTTCCTGATTCGCTATTCATATGTTCTATTATTCGTTATTTATTTTTCAACAAACTGAATTTCAATCACCAATTCATTTCCAATTTTAAATTCAGCAAATTCAAATACTCTATCAATTTTTTCATGAAATGAAAAAATGCATCTTTGCGATCTCAAATGAACTAACTGAATTTGAAAAATATTTGGAAGGATATTAAAGAAGCCATTTCGGGCACTGATCAGGATTTTACTAAGGGTTCTTTGAGCAGAGCTATATTACTGCTTTCCATTCCAATGGTGCTGGAAATGATGATGGAATCTGTATTTGCTGTAGTTGACATATTTTTTGTATCGAAACTTGGATCAGATGCCATTGCAACGGTAGGACTTACTGAGTCATTGATGACACTCGTCTATGCGATTGGAATAGGATTCAGTATGGCAACCACGGCAACTGTTGCCCGAAGAATTGGAGAAAAGAATACCAAAGCAGCAGCCTCAGCAGCCTCTCAGTCTATATTAGTAGGGATATCGATCTCAATATTTCTTGCAATTCCGGGAATATTTTTTTCGAAAGATTTGCTTGGTCTCATGGGAGCATCTTCAGAAATCATTGATACAGGATTTTCATATACGGCGATCATGATCAGTGGTAATATTGTGATCATGTTGCTCTTTATCATCAATGCGATATTTCGAAGCGCCGGCGATGCAGCAATTTCTATGAGAGTCCTTTGGTTTGCCAATCTCATAAACATTGTGCTTGATCCATGCCTGATATTTGGCTTAGGGACATTTCCTGAACTGGGTATCAAAGGAGCCGCAATAGCTACTTTCACCGGAAGAGGATTGGCGGTATTGTACCAATTTTATTTATTGTTTTCCGGAAAAGGTAGAATTGTTCTGAATCTTTCGAGTTTCAAACCTCAGTTTGGATTAATTAAAAAATTGATTCGTATATCCTACGGTGGTATAGGACAGTATATTATCGCGACATCAAGCTGGATTGGATTGATGAGAATACTGGCAATTTTTGGAAGCGATGTGCTTGCGGGATATACGATAACTATAAGAATTGTTATTTTCTCGTTACTCCCTTCCTGGGGGTTGGCCAATGCCGCTGCCACTATGGTCGGACAAAATCTTGGTGCAAAACAACCAGATCGCGCAGAAAAATCTGTTTGGATCACTGCAAGGATCAATCTGATTTTCCTGACATTATTTGCCATTATATTTATAGCTCAGCCAGAATTTTTTATAAGGATATTCATCGATGACCCTTTAGTTATACATTATGGTGTAGAAGCGCTCCGGATCATTAGTTTCGGTTATTTATTTTATGCTTTTGGAATGGTAGTGCCGCAGGCATTTAATGGTGCAGGAGATACAAGAACACCAACCCTTATCAATTTGGTGAGTTTTTGGATTATGGAGATACCGATCGCTTATACTCTAGCTGTGGTCTTTGATTTGAAAGAAAATGGTGTTTTTTATTCCATAGTAATTGCCGAATCCATCATGGCCATATTGGGCATCTGGCTATTCAGAAAAGGAAAATGGAAGCAAAAGCAGTTGTAAGCTGCATCTATCACATGATTACTATCTTTTTTTTATAAAAGTAAAACACGTCTGTTTCATTCAAAAATGAACTTTTAGTCGTTCTTCAGGTCTCATATTATAAGGTGAGACACCTTCAATCCATATTTCTCGTAGCCTTTTTGAATTTTGTCGTTAAAGCAAATGTGAGCAACGGAAAGTGATAGAAAGCAGCGGCGAAGGAAATAGTGAAGTTGACGAGTTTACGGTAAGAGGAAGAGAGGATCAGGATGCGAATTTTAAGGTAGAAGAGATGGATAGATGAGATAAAATTCGCATCCTTTTTAGAAGCATTTAAAGTAGTTATTCATTTTCATGGTTAGGTTGTCTGTTAAACGAAAGTGTAAGTCGAAAGGCTTGCACTTTTTTTTATTTCTTCCCTACAACTGAGTATCAGAATTATAAGTAAAACTCTGTTTGGGTTTGGTTTGCAAAACTCACAAAGTTCAAGATTAACCTCCTGAAACACTCATAATGTATTGATTATGTGTATTATAAAGCAATTTATCTAAAGAGATAGATCGCAAAATATGTTTGACAATTATTGAGCTAATTTTACAATTTGCCCAACGGGAATTTGATTCGTCATGCTAATGACCTGGTTCTCATCATATCCACTACAGCTGAATGAAATCAAAGTGGAATTAGCAGGTATTTGTACCTTATATGAAATTATTCCGTTGGCATCAGTTTCTTTTTCTATTACAGATTTATATCCATCAACTTTTATACGTTTTTGATCTCCTGATGTCATTATTGCAGGGAGGGCCATCATAGCCGTCAATGCTCCCATTAAGGGTGAATCACCAATAATTTCAATGCTTGCCGTTTTTTCACCTTCTCCATAATTCCGATCGACGAACAACCCTGCAAATCCCATATTTGTACCCACAACGTTATCCTGATCTTCGTGATAGCTCATCCCTGACAGATCTGAAGGAAGTAATTTAAGGATTTCTTTTCCTATTGCCTGGTCAATTTGTTGAAGTGCCTGCTCGAGTGCAAATCTGGCGTCATCAAGATTTCCTGAGCTATATGATGATTTTGCATCATCTATTGATTTGGAAAAATCCTGTGAAGAAGCTTGAAATGAAATAACAAGTCCAAGGATTATAGCTATTGTGTATATTTGAGTTCTCATTGTTCACCAAGTTTTTGTTTTATACTTTCAATATCAATATTATCAGCCGCAGCCATTATTTCTGATTCTGAATTATAATTTATGCCATTTACCACCATTATGGAGGATTGACCAAAAGGTACACTCAGTGTGTAACCTGTGCTATTATCAAATTGAAGAACAGACCGGTATCCTTTGAAAGTTGTTTGCTTATAGTTTTGATCATCGCTGCTCGTAGAATATGCTCCGGTACTTAGCATCATATTTGCAGCGCTTAGTAATGCCGAATTGTTGCCAATATTGATACTCAACTCTTTATCTCCTCCCTGGTAAACCCGCTCCATCGTCAAACCTACAAAACCATAGCTCATGCTTGTTACCTGGTCTTTTGCTTCAACTTTATCCAAACCATCAATGGAGTTGGGTAATGATTCTAATATATCATTTCCAATTTCCATTTCTATTCCCAACATTGCCTGGCGAACTGAATATTTGGCAGTTCCATAATTTTTAACATCAAAAGCCTGCCCCGCATCATTAATATTTTTGAGTACATCCGGTGGTTCCTTCACCAAACCTTCTCCTTTTGTATTTGAAGTGCTTGAGTTGTTACCAGAATTATTGGTGGAGTTTCCTGTATTACCCTGTTTATTATCATCATCGCCAAAAAGTGCATCGTCCAGCGCTTGATCACCTTTTTTGAATAATTTTTGCTCCGTCTTTTTTTTAAGTTTTTTCAGAAGACTTTGAGAATAGGAAGGGGCGCTGATTAACAAGCTAAGGATAATTGCGATTCCGCTTATTTTTAGAGTTTTCATTGTGTGTATCTTTATATTAATTAGATTTTATATCCAAATAGTACAATTAATTCTCTAAGTTAACATATGAAAACATCGTATTCAATAAAGAATCACTATTTATTTCGGTTGAAATAGGTGCCTAATAATTACTTCGCATCTCAATAATTCTGTCATCACAGAATGCCGGTTACCCGGTGGCACTATGCAAAACTATTCAACTGATTATTTATCAATACTTTGTAAGGTATATGTTGGGCCATCTGAAGAAATGGAATTTTCATCGAAAAAAATTCTATCGATCCTTGGGTATCTGGCAGTGAATGCGGTATCCCATCCATGATAAATAATCCAGTCTTTCCCATTTTTATCTGAATACATAAAGTGATGGCCCGGACCTTTTACCATTTCGTTGGTAGCCAGGATAGTATCAGGTTGTTCAATAAATGGACCTGTAGCAGAGGCTCCAATGGCATACCGTACATGATAGGTGTGATCGGTCCGTCCACCACAACTGTATGTCAGGAAATACTTGTTATATCGATGTTGTAAAAATGGCCCTTCCTGCCAGGGGTGATGACTGATTATTTGTTTTGGGTTTCCGGCAAGCTCAGTTGGAGATAGCATTCGATCCTGATAGATTTGGCCTGCAGTTAAACTATCCTCGTTGA
Source organism: Bacteroidota bacterium (assembly GCA_024280115.1). GTDB lineage: Bacteria > Bacteroidota > Bacteroidia > Cytophagales > Cyclobacteriaceae > JAAUQL01. The sequence continues at coordinate 17,406 of JAJRQT010000105.1, forward strand.
GATGTTCAATGGTATAGAAAATGTACATAGAGCTATCTTCATCTACATACACATGTCCATCGATGGAAGCATGAGGTATGATCACTCCAAAATCCTCATAAGGGCCTTCAATATTATCAGCAATGGCCAGGCCAACGCGATTTCCTGAGTTACGAGGAGATTCCTTAGGGGAGGCAGTATAATACAAGTGCCACTTACCATTGAGCTTTATTACTTCCGGAGCCCAAAAATGTTTGTAATTCCAATCTGTTTCGCTGCCATTTTTCACAGCACCCCGGACAAATTCCCAGTGCACAAAATCTGTTGTCTTATATATCGGAATAAACCGTCCATCATCCGCTCCACCCGTTGCAAATAGATAATAATACCCATTGTCATACATCATACACGGATCAGCAAGATATTTATCGATGATCGGATTGGTATAGCTCAGATCAGCTTCTTGTAATGCATTCGTTTTTTTTTCCGTTTTTATACTGCATCCGACCATCAAGATCAGAAATACAATTGCCACATGGCTAAATGCGAATCGGTTTTTACAGGATATTGTCATATTCTTTCACTTTCCAGAGTTTTTAAGCTTCACTTACTCAAATCCTTATAATATAGATCCTTAGCTTCGATAATCATTCCTGGATTGTGGCATTGAATTGCGAAGTAACCTTTCTTATATTCATCATCTTCATAGGTCATCACAAGTTCATCGTTTATCCAAATGTTGATGGTTGGCCCAACGGCTTTTACACGCATGGTAAACCATTCATCATCCTTGGTGATCAATTTTGTGGCTTTTCCTGTTGGGGTGCCAGGCTTCCATAACCAACCGGTATGCGCATCCTGGTTGTGGCAAATCTGTGCTTCATATCCTTTTGGGTAGCTGTCCGGATTGTCTTCCGGAGGATTGCTGCGGAAATACAATCCACTGTTGCTTCCACCACCCTGATCACTTATCCTGAAGGTGCCCTTCACTTCGAGATCAGTCAGTTCTGGTGCTGCATAAATATGTCCGTTTTCTCCCTCGCCAATAAGTACGCCATCTTCAACTTTCCATTTTGCTTTTCCACGGACTGTCCATCCATCCAGATTGTTGCCGTTGAAAAAAGAAATCCATTCAGAAGATGTCGTTGCTGGTTTTTGGACAGGAGTTTTTTCGGCTTCTGATTTTTTTTGATTTGACTGGCAGGCTACCATAAAAAAGCCAGCTAATACTGTAAGTAGAAATAATCGATGTTTTTTCATTAGAGTTTAATTTAGATTTAATTAGATATTTATAGAATCAGTGGTTGTAGTTGCATCATCTCCGCAAGCCGCTTTAATTTTCCTCATATCGTTATTGAGTCGCTGGCTAAAGAGGGCCATATCTGAACTGTGAATCACAATATTAACACCTTCTTTCATCCAGTCAATTTGTCGTTGTGGTTCGAGAGAAAAATGTATGCCAACGCCGAGGGTGTATTTCCTGGCTTTCTGAATAATAATCTTTACAGCTTTGATGAAATCAGGATGATCGTATTGTTCCGGAATTCCCATGGAAATGGAAAGATCATGAGGGCCAATAAAGACGCCATCCAATCCATCAATGCTTAATAATTCATCCAATCTCTCAACTGCGGGAACACTTTCAATATTTGCGATGCAAAGATTTCCATGATTGAATTGATCGAGAAAAGTCTTTAATTCAGCAGAGGGTTTTACTTTTCCGTTGAGCATAGCTTCCAGCTTTTCACCTTTCAGTGGCCTGTATTTTACAGCTCCAACCAAATTTTTTATTTGTTTCGTATTTTCTAAATATGGCGCAATAATTCCAATGGCTCCTGCATCTATTGCCTGGCTTGCGCGATAGGGATCCGGTTTGGGTATCCTGACAATTGGTGTCATTCCATGAGCCCTGTAAACTCTGCATAAATGCGAAAGTTCCGTACGGTCCAATGGGATATGTTCAGTATCTATAAAGACAAAATCCAATCCGGCGCCGGAAACCAATTCTGGCCATATCGGTGTATTTGCAGTAATACATGTGCCAAAGACGTTTTTCCCGTTGAGGAGTTTTTGCTTCAAATCGTCTTTTAAAAAATCAGCCATTATAAATTGGGGGTTATATTCTTCGTGCGAACTAATCAATAAATGATCGCAATAAATATACTTATTACAAATGATGAAGTACTATATGATATTTAATTTATTTGTGTGAAATTGACGACTTCAAAAGTAAATAATATGAAACAGACAATTCTAAACGAAACATTTTCACAAAACTCAATAGACAATCGATTAACCTGGTATAACGAACCGAATCGTTGGGAGGTGAACGATGAGAAATTGAGTATTTTTCCGTTGGCAGAAACGGATTTTTGGCAGAAAACCCATTATGGCTTCTCACCAGACAATGGCCATTTTTTAAATATTAAAATCGAAGGAGACTTTATCTGCGAAACACAAGTCGATTGTAAATTTAAAAATCAATATGACCAGGCGGGATTGATGGTTCGGGTATCAGAAGAAAGCTGGATGAAAACTTCTATTGAATTTGAACAGAATGAGCCTAACAACCTTGGGGCTGTGGTTACGAGCCGTGGTTATTCGGATTGGTCAACACAGCCCGTATCGGACGAACTAATAAATTTTGGTCTGCGGATCACCAGGACAGGTTCTGATTATAAAGTAGAATGCAAGGAAAATGATGCTGGAAACTGGTTTCAGCTTAGGTTGTTTCATCTGGAAGATAAGCCTATTGTTGACGTAGGGGTATATGCATGCAGTCCGAAAGGTGCCGGATTTCAGGCTGATTTTGATTTTTTGAAAATCGTCAATGGTTCTGACATAGATTGAGCAAAGGCAACGGGCAATCGGGTTTAAAAAATTTGGCATCCCATACCTATAGCTATGTAGAAACAGACTGAAAACTTGAATTGTCAATTGGTCTATGAGCCACAGACTATGGCTCTAATTGGAGTCTGTCCATAAAGTCCGCTATCTGCGTTACGCCTGCCTGCGGTAGGCAGGCTTGCTCTCAAAATGGTCATTTATGAAGTGTAAACTCACATTTTTCGAGCTGCGCAAGCCTTGATAGCGAACTTTCTGAATCAGACTAAGAGTTTATAGACAGAATCTAATTGGCAAAAGCATTTTCAAATTCTGTTTGAAATGACAATTAGAATAGGCAGAAAAAGAGATTTCATAATGGCCCGAAAACTTTGTTTGGAAGTAAACTTATAAAACCCGGCACCAATTGTTTTTTGGCTGCTGTTTAAAAGTCCAATTTTATTCTTAAAATTGTGACTATTCATAAAACAATTACAATTCTTAGATATAAGCATAATGAAAAAACTACCAAACGGGCTATGGCCTGTGATGATCACACCACTTAAAGACAATAACAACCTCGATCTTGATGGAGTGCGCAAAGTAACGGATATGTACCTGCATTCCGGGGCGAGTGGCATGTTTGCAAATTGCCTTTCTAGTGAAATGTTTCAATTAACCAGCGAAGAAAGGCTGGAATTGACAAAAACGGTAGTCGATCATTGTACTGGGAAAGTGCCTGTCGTAGCAACCGGAAGTTTTGCTGATACCAACGAGGGCAATGCAGAATTTATAAAAAAGATATATGACCTCGGTGTAGAGGCAGTTATCCTTATTTCAAGTGTTTTAGTAGAGCCCGGTGAAAGTGATGATATCCTGCAAAAAAATATTGAGGAGATCATGAATATGACCGGAGATATTCCTCTGGGTTTATATGAATGCCCTGTCCCTTACAAAAGAATCATCAGTCCAAAGATGATGAAATGGTTATCAGAGACAGATAGATTTTTATATTTTAAAGACACAACCTGCGATGCGGGAGCTATAAAGCTGAAGCTTAATGAGATCGAAGGAAGTGATTTTCAATTGTACAATGCAGATACGCCTTCTGCGCTGGAATCTCTTCGGGATGGAGCCAAAGGTATTTCGCCAATCTCTGGAAATTTTTACCCGGAACTTTACGGACATTTTCTGAAATTATTTAATGAAGGTAGAAATGAAGAACTTGAAAGCCTGAATGCAAGCCTGTCCATCATGGATAAGGTAACGGATGATTTTTACCCATGGTCTGCCAAGGTATTTCTGGCCAATCGTGGAATGGATATCAATACAAATACCAGGATACCAATGAGAAAGATGGCTGTAAAGGATAAAAATATTCTAAAAGCCCTTATGGATATTTTTCATAAATTGGCTGCTGAACACGAGATTGATTTATTCATTTAATTGAAAAATTAGTTATAGTTCCCAATAAGTTACTAATCGTTTTTTTGAATTACAAATTTTGAAATCTTGAAAGTATTAGATCTGATCATCTTTTTTAGCTACATGATAGGGGTTGTCCTTTTCGGCAGTTCATTTTATAGGAAAAACAAATCATCCGCTGCATTTACCCTCGGAAATAGCGCTATTCCCGGCTGGGTAGTGACCATGTCTATTTTTGCTACTTTCGTCAGTAGCATTAGTTTTCTGGCCCTTCCAGGTAGTGCCTATCAATCTAACTGGAATGCGTTTGTTTTTAGTCTATCAATTCCTGTGGCTTCTATTATGGCCGTAAAGTTTTTTGTGCCCTTGTACAGAAAAGCCAACAGCCCATCTGCTTATGCTTATTTGGAATCCAGGTTTGGCCCCTGGGCCAGGATATATGCATCTTCCTGTTACCTGCTCACCCAGGTCATGAGGATGGGAACGATCTTATTATTACTTGCACTTCCTGTAAATGCAATGTTTGGCTGGAATATCGTAGTAATTATAGTTGTCACAGGACTCGTAGTAATGGTTTACTCATTGCTTGGAGGAATTCAGGCAGTTGTATGGACTGATGCGATTCAAGGCATCATCATGATTACCGGGGCGATTATATGTTTAATATACATCATGTTTTCGATGCCAGAGGGTCCTGCCCAGGTGTTTGAGATTGCCAATGAACATAATAAGTTTAGCCTGGGGAGTACAAGTCTGAGTTTGACAGAATCCACGCTCTGGGTTGTGCTGATTTACGGCATATTTATAAATCTTCAGAATTATGGGATTGACCAGAATTACGTGCAAAGATACATGGCGTCTAAATCTGACCGCGAAGCTAAAAGATCTGCGCTCCTGGGCGGTTTGTTGTACATCCCGGTATCACTTATATTTTTCCTTATTGGCACAGCATTGTTTTCATATTATACAGCCGTTCCCGATGCTTTACCAGCGGAGTATGCCGATTCCAGCATGAGCGACAAGGTATTTCCATATTTTATTGTGAATAATCTTCCTGCAGGTTTTACAGGACTTTTAATAGCCTCGATATTTGCTGCAGGAATGAGCACCATCTCGACAAGTGTCAACAGTTCATCTACTGTTATTCTTACAGATTATTACCAAAGATTTGTGAAGAAAGACATCAATGACCGGACATCAATGAAAGTGTTGTACTCATCTTCTTTAGTTTTCAGTATACTTGGTATTATTATAGGAGTCATAATGATCAATGTGAAAAGCATCCTGGAAGCATGGTGGATATTGGCTTCTGTATTTAGCGGAGGCATGCTGGGATTATTCCTTTTAGGGGCATTTGTGAAAACAGTAAATGTAAAAGGAGCCATAATAGGAGTGATTGTTGGATTATTCGCAATTCTTTGGCTTAGTCTTTCTCCAATGATTTTCACAGAGGAACCTTTAATTAAATTTGCAAGTCCATTTCACGGATACCTGACTATTGTCATAGGTACGATGCTTATATTTTTCATTGGATTTTTGGCAACTATCTGGAATAAGAAAGATCAGGCGACAGCGTAAGGATTCAGGATTGGTTTTGAACCTACAGCCTGAAGAAAATCCATCGATCCAGAGTGGCACTTTTTTCAGGCCACAAACCAAACAGAAAAGCAGTGATGTCAATTGATATTAAAGCTTCAGTGGGGCCTTCCAAATGGAGCCCCCGGATTTAGCATTCTGTGATCGGTAACATAGCGCCTAGCGCCTCGCACCAAGAAACTAAATACAATCATTCTATCGCCTTGTTGAGAAACTGATCAAATGGTTGCAGGGTTTTGAAAACTTCGGAGCAATGATCAATAAAATCATTGGAAATAACTTGTTTGTCGGTACAATTATTAACCGCGAGAAAGCTCTTGAATTTGAGCAATTCAATCTCCGGATGTTCTGGTTCATAGCCTTTTGGAGCTCTTTTTAATTTTCCACCTTCCATTTCGCCAAAATATTCTTTGAACTTTTTATTGGCCAAAATACTTTTCAATTCATCTGCATTGTAGCTGATCTCCTGCCTTATTGCCTTTATCCAGGGTCCCTGGGGCAAATATGCTCCTCCGGCCAGCATCGATGCACCGGGCTTTATGTGAACATAATAACCCGCCCTCGAATGGATTTCAGATTTTTTTGCTGCCGCGCTGATATGAGCGCCAAGATGGGTTTTGTATGGAGACTTATCCTTTGAAAATCGCACATCCCTGTAAATAGTGTCTCTTTTAAATCATGTAACTAAAAGATTATCAATAAATTAAGGTCAATTTTTTATGTGAATCTTTTCGCTATTTATTAGGTTTTTTCAGTTAAAATGCAGATATTCAGGCTATTAACGGTCAGAGATTCGC
>JAJRQT010000106.1 GCA_024280115.1 Bacteroidota bacterium
GAATCTTTTTCTCATTTATGAATCTATTTCTATGGTGGTGTCCAAATATGCGAATCTCTGACCGGTAATAGCCTGAATATCTGCATTTTAACTGAAAAAACCTAATAAATAGCGAAAAGATTCACATAAAAAATTGACCTTAATTTATTGATAATCTTTTAGTTACATGATTTAAAAGAGACACTAATTCACAATGGAATATCATTTGAATTAAAAATAAAAAGGAGGAATTACTCCTCCTTTAATGTTTTTAAACTTACCATCAACAAAATTCGCTTATTGATAAAGTGAATCTGTAATTTTTCATTTCACATACCCTGTCATAATTCTGTTCTATGAATTAAGCTTAGAGAAAGGTTCCCGTTGAAATGAAAATAACGATAAGAACAACCAGTGCGATTGTCAGATTAACAATCTTTTTCATTGGACTTTTCATAACGATAAAATTTATTCAATACTGTACTCTATTATAAAACGATTATTAGCTTAATATCATTTCATAAACTCAATATATTTATTATTGTTTTAAGAAAATTGTCTGATGCAAAACAAATATGTAAATCTTATTAATTGTCATCACTTAAGGAACTTAATTTTTTTGGACAACCACGAAAAACCAAAGAAGAATATTAATCCTAAAACAAATACTATTGTAGAAAATAGCAATAGATTCCCCGTAGGTTTAATAATGAGCAATGCTCCAATAAACTGAGCGATAATTACTACATAAAGAAATTTTGAAATAAAAACGCGTGTTCTATTGTTTATGAAATATGCACCCAAGGGCGCTCCGACAACAACTATAGGAATACATACAAGCCAATAGTTAAACTCCTGAACACCAAAATCCTTTATGATAAGATAATGGAGCATAAAACCAACAACTGAATTAATGGCCATGATGATCACACTGGTGGAAGTAGCTATTTTTTCCGAAAGATGATAGCGCATTGTCACATAAGAAAAACTGAAAATATCCAACCCACTTCCCAGGAGCGAACTCAATCCTCCTCCGAGGATTCCAATAGCTATCATAGTAATTTTCTCAGCCCAACTTAATTTCTTCAATTCACTACTGGTTGTTCTTTTGTAAATTACATTGATATAGAAAAGTACAAGACCAAAACTTAGCCAGAAAGTCACAAACAGCATTTTTGCATATGGAGGGGGTATAATTGGAACCAAATAGTATGTCCCCAAAACTATTCCTATTGTCCCGCCTATGCTGGCGAGCCACAAATATCCAAATTCTACTTTAAATCTTTTTACCAATATCAAATAGGAAGCGGTTGTCATACCAATTGATTGAATTGCCAGACTAAAATTTCTGGCTACATCCGGTGGAATGTTATAGATCAAGGTCATTACGGGAAAAGCTACCGCTCCCCCACCTTCTGCGCTTGCCCCGGCAATAAAGGACCCAAAAACCATCGTGACAGACATAAACCAAAAGTCAGCAAACAAATGCCATTTATTTTGAGCGGCCATGTAAAAAGTCCACAACAAAACACCTGTAGCAATAGGGATAAATATTAAAACGCTGGCTTTTATTGGATTTCGTGGCAATCTATATTCGATTAAAAATGATAATTAATAAAGGAGTATCTGTTTTCATTAACAGTGAGTTGGCGTTCAGCCCTTAAGATTTCAGATATTACTTTTATAAAAGGAAAATCTGATTAATAACCAGAATAAAAAAGGCCATCCAAAATGTTACATTCAGATGGCCAATTATTATCCTTTCATTAAGGTTTTATTCAATCAGCATTTTCTTCACTACTTCCTGCCCATTGCTTTCCAACCTATACAAATACATTCCTGATTTTATATTGCTCAAACTATTACTGATCTCCCAGTTTACTGAATATACACCAGGCTCATAATCATCTTCATGTAAATAGACAATTTCGCCAAGTAGATTAATAATGGTGAGTTGAGCTTTACCCGCTTTCACAATTCTAAATCCGATTTCAGTAGTAAAGTCAAATGGATTCGGAATATTTTGATAAAGTTCAAGTTTTCCATTTCTGAGCTCATCGATATTTACATTAGCTGATGTGGCATTGATTTTCATTAAATTCAACTTCCCATCGACCGCTACAGCATTTGTCAAAGAAGAATTTATTTCAACCAAACCGGAAATGTTCTCATCCACAACATTGAATTTCAAAATGAATAAGACTTTCCCGTCATCCAAATCAATTGATTTACCATCAGCATCATCCCACATTGTGGACAAAATACCATTAGAGGCATTTTCATCATTAAAATAACCTTCAAGCACAACGTGCTCAACATCATAATATTCTAATTGATTCGCATTCCATGAAATGCTGAACTGGTATCCACTGATATCCTTAAAGTCAGAAACCGTTATCGGAATCTCAATGATGTTTTCCGTAGTAAGCTTAAGATGTTCAAGGCTAAGCTCTAACTTCCCTTTGGAAGTTCGGGTATCACTTTGATTTGTCCATGAATCATTGACATCTCCAATTTTAACACCAATGAAATTAAGGTCGATACCAGCATCTGTGACATCCAGATCTACGCTCGATTCAAAATTGAAAGGATTCTCAGATAAATCATATGTCTCCGGTATAAACAGCCAATTCAATCCACCACTGAAGCCTTCATCAAAACCAAGTACAACCCTGCGCATTTGAGCCAAATCAAGTGCTGTTACAGATTTCGAAATATTGACATCCGCAGCAACCACCTGATAGGGACTGGTCAGTGGTTCTACTTGAAGGATATGCCTTCTTGTCTTTATGATATCCAAAGTAGTAACAGCTTCATTCAGTTTTTGATCATCGGTTTTTGAAGCTGCAATTGTGTACTGAGATTGTTCAAAAGCATCGAAAGAGTACTCACCAGTTATATCAGTGATATTTTCAAGCGCCTCATCACCTTGAAGTTTAATGTCCACACCATCGATGTTTATACCGGTATAAGTGGCTATTCTTCCAGTAATCAATCTGTTTTGCAAAATATCAATAATTATATCCACAGTGCTGAAAGGCATATCGATATCACCAATTGCTTTTAATTTCATAGATGATCTTTCGAATCTTAATTGTGCCTGAGCCTGTCCTGAATTTGCCTTGAATCTTATTGAAAATAATATGCTTTCACCTGGAAGTTCCAAAGGTGTTTCTTCAGTCGCATTCAATTTCAATATTCCATTTTCAATATCGCTCAAATCAAAATCACTCATATCCATGACTCCGACATCTTCAATTCCAATAAATGTAAGCGCTTCAGCATCCCATCCAAGCCCCATAACTGTATTGATAATATCAGAAATCTGGTCTGCATAAACAGGCATCACAAATTCCTGGCCTGATTTTGCTTGCAATTCTTCAAACCAGAATTTAACTGGAGACAAAATCTGTAATTCAAATCTTTGATCTCCGGATGTTTCCGGGATATTAGCATCTATGCTGAAATCATATTTCATAGTTGGAGTGACAATTCTTGTTTGATCTAAATAATTATCCCTCAACATGATGACTGTCTCAGTATCAAAATTTGAAAATTTCGGGAAGGTAAATGAGAATCCACCTGCAATGTATGATTGGATATTTAATTGAACCTTCTTTATTCCTCCGAGAGCACCCATGGAATTTATGGCCATCAATAGGTTATTATCCAGTTTAGTAGAAAGGTTTACCCATCCTCCGGCAAATTTTCTTGCATCATACTCAATATCATATCCATCAGTGGTATGTGATTTGAAAGCGACCACAGTTTCATCAGTTCTACTGTCACCAGAAGTGATTTTTATTTTCAAACTTGCATATGGCTCATCACCAACTCTCAAGAATGAATTTCCATCAACTGTAGCTTTTGCATTTTCATTTACAGAAACAGTTGCCGATCCATTTACAGCTTTAATATAGAAACCCTGACCTGAGGCAACGTACTGCGTGACTCCATTGATGGATTCGCCTCCACCATAAGTACCATACTGTTGGGTAGCAGGGTTCCAGATGTAAACAGCTCCTCCTTCAACATTTGTATGTACAAAATCAGGAGAATCCCAATCCAGCTCACATGGATATGGATTGGCAAAGAAATTCCAGCCGCCTCCATCAAATGAAGTTGGTGTAAAAGAAACCGGAAAGTTTATGACTTCGGTCCCGATGATAGTACTATCGGCACCATCTCCTATTGTGGGAAGCCCTTTATTAATAATAGTTAGTGTTGGATCATATAAGAAATCCCATTCCCACAATTTATTTCCAACTCCCACCGGAACAGGATCAGCATCTTTTGTATAATTCACCCATCCATCAAAACCAGATGGACCCTGGGTGCCTGATGGTTCATGATAATAGCCAAAATTCGGATCTCTATTTGGGAAATTTTCATCTATTCCCTGGATATGAACATCATCTCTCCAGTTAGCCACAGTCTGACCTTTAATTGGTGTTCCAACGTATCTCCAACCCTCCGGACCGCTTCTCAAGCTTCTTTGCCAAACAATATCCCCACTTAGGGCTGCACCATTTTCAACAGTGGCAATTCTGGCAGTGGCAGTGGATGTTGAAACCAAAGTGAAATTATTTGCGTCGGAGGTGCCATCCGCATCAAATTTAGACCCGGAATTTAATTTAAGTGTGTTGATAAGATTAATATTTATTTCATTAACTACTCCCCGATCAACACCATTGTTAATAGTAATATTATAAAAGCTTACCGTTTTACCGGCCTCATCACTTCGTATAAATTGCTCGGACGATGAGGCGAAAATAGTTGTGCCTCCCAAATCATTATAAACTCCATTTGGGCCATTAATCGAAAAGGTATCGGCTATATTAAGAATTGCTCCCTGGGCCAAATTCAATGTCCCTCCATCCTCTACCGTTACTTTATTGAAACTTTGATTACCGGAAATAGTTAAAGTGTTTCCCGTTTGAACTAAAAGATCAGCTCCAGGATCCGTTCTCAATGTACTTGTAGTATCAGATAAAAGAATTGTTCCATTATCTGAGGCGATAATTGTAAAGAATTCTGTTCCGGTATCATATTGAACATCTGTCCAGGTTACAAGGCCATTGGTCATAACAAGGCTGGTGTCGTAGGTGATGATACCGGTACCAAGGCCCCTGGTTAAACTTACAATAGTGGAATCATTATCGGTATCTCTGTTGCCTAATGCATCTATGGCTTCAACTTCAACAGTAAAATTCACACCTACCTGAAGTGCTGTTGGGTAGGCAGGATAACTAAAGAAATGAAGCCTGTCTGCAGCTACGTCAATGGTAAATGTATTAGAATTTAATACTGTAGTGCTACTTTTAAATTGAGAACCGAAAGTACTCGTGATATTTCCATGAGGGTTGCCTCCAATAGTAAATTGTAAATTTTCATTGTCAGTTATCGTATTTGTGAGCCATATTGATAAAGTGATTTGCTCTACCATTCCGTCATCTACAGACAAATCACCCTGATTAATGTCAACTACCAATGAGTTGGTGCCAATTGTAGTATTTGAAATTGGTATATTTATCGACTTAGTGTCATTATAAAGCCTTATCCCCCCGATTGTAGCCGACCAGTCAGCAATATTGTTTGTCCCTGCATTAAAAACCAGCTTTGTGACATGAGTTGAAGATGAATCATTGGTTCCGATATCACTTATATTAAAACTGAATACAGCGACAGAGTCCGCCGGATTATCTGAGATAGACGGTATTGTTGAACCTCCCGGTTGAGTTGCGCTGGTCAGATCGGTATCAGTATCGCTGATTGGCACATCTACCAATGTATCAATGGGACTGGTGAATGTACCATCGTCCAACACAAAATACACATCATATAACGGTAATGAGCCAAGCGAGGTAATCCTATCAATAAAGGTACTATCAGCGTCCGTAACGTCTATCAATCCACTTGCATCAGCAACTGCACCGTTTCCATCAAGACCTGTTTTTATCTGCGACTCATCCGGCGCTGGAGTAGTGGGATTTTGAACTACGTAATAAGCAAATGCAGCCTCATCAATATTGACCTGCAAGTCAAACCCGCTGACAGAAACACTATCATATTTGGGGAATCCAGCATTAAACGCCGGTGGCTTAATATCTTTAACAATTCCATAAAACTCTATATTATCAACTGCCCAGGTACCCAGGGCGCTTGTTACATTCTGGTATGCATAAATCCTGAAGGTTACAGTGTCTTCATTAGTGATTGTTAAACTAATATCGGTATTCCGGTTCCAGAACTTTACACTATCTATATTACCGGCAGTAGAACCATTAAAGTTATCCGTACTATTTCTGATTTCCCACCTTTTCGGTCCGGTTGCAGATCTTCTATGATCGAATTCAATGGAGTTTATATCAAAGGTAAATCCGGCATTCGCAGTTAAGGTTATTTCATAATAGCTGCTATCATTAAAACCAGTTTGAGGCCAGCTTCTAGCACTAAAGGCATCCGCCAAAGGTGAGGCTACAATATTTGGCCCTCTTGAAATATCGCTGACAGATATATTTACAGGTTGAAAATCTGGCGGCAGCGTTGTTTCATCTCCTGAAGACCCGGTAAACGTAAATATTGCCATGCCTTCCTTAGCAATATATACGGTTGTAGTATCTGCTAACAAACCTCCATCACTTATTGCAAACTGCACAGGACTTTCTGCTGTGTTATAAATCAAATCTGTCCACAATGCAGTACTGTCACTTGTAGGCTTAGTTAAACCGGATGTTGAAGTAAGGCTTCCTGTCCCCTGAATAACAGACACCGTTAAAGATTTATCCAAATCCCGGCTACTTCTTTTTCCAACAGTGTCAACAGCTTCTACTTCTATAGTAAAGTCAACATTTATTGGAAGAGAGTAAGTTGGAGCCTGTACAATATTCAATATAGTCGCAGTAACAATTATCTTGTTTTCCGGCCCTCCTGTATTTATACTTTCAGCGCCTCCGGCATCAGGTTGAAGGATAAGTGAGGTTGAATCATTGGCAGTTGCTCCTGTTACCGTAAATACTATCTGCTCGTTGTCCAATACCTGATCTTCGAAGGTAACTCTCAAGACAAAATCTATGGAGTCATCACTGAGCGCTATTAATGTATTTTCAAAACTATCCAATACAAAGCTTGTCGCTCCGTTGACTAGCTTTTCTGCAATTCTTGTCCCATCGGTTTTAAAAATGCCCGCTGCTCTTATTGAAGTAGAACCGTTGGTTGATAAAGATATACTTGTAAGTTCCGTTGGGTTTCCATCTGAATTCGCAATATTGATTTTCCCTTCATCCCTTAAAGTCAAACCGAACATGTCAATTGTTGTGCCTACAGCCAAACCACTAAGAGCAATATAAGGTGTATAATCTATATCGGTATTATATACATAAGTCGAGGTGGCAACAATGTCTGATGCTAAAGGATTTATTGTGAATTGACTTCCACTAGCTGGAGAAGCCGTATTAAATGTGGGAATTGTATCATTGCAATTATATTCGAATACAGAGTAGAAATACTCAGTATTTTGAATCAAACCTGTAACTGTCATAGAACTGCCACTCCCTTTATAAATTACAAATGAGCTATCAATTGGCGACCCCGCACCATAAACCGAATCTGCAAGATAGTTAGTCCCGTCAATTGGAATTTCTGTAACGGCTGAGTCTGCCCTGGCAATTACCATCCGGCCAATTCCATTTCCATTGTCCCAATTAAGCGTCATTTGGTTCTCAAGAGCTTCCGGGAAGCTTAAATTTGAAGCTTGTACCGAGGGCGCTGAACAAACTTCATCTGAAATAAGTACGTTATCAATGCGCCATTCGGTTGCCTGACCGGCTACTGTTCCGCTAGAATTATATTTAAATGCTATATATGCGCTATCGGTGATTGCGGACATATCGATAAGCCCTGAAGTTGTCCAAACTTGCGAATTTTCATTTGATTGGTTAAATGTTAATTCAGTCCAAGTAGCAATATTGGGATTGCCACTGCCTGCATAATCTTTTGAATATTTTACAGTAAGTTTAGGATGCACATTGTCTGTACCGCTCGTCCAGGTATCAAAACTCAATTTCTCGTTGGTATTAACATTGAAATCGTACAATGGCGTAATGTACCACATTTCACTCGCTGAACTACCTCCCAATCCCGATGCTGAAGCATAGCCATTTACATCGTCGCATTGCCAGAATTGGTCACCGCTGATCAAAATACTCAACCATCCTGCAGGCGGGCAGGATGAGAAGTCTTCAAAAAAAGCTCCGATCTGAATAGTCCCGGAAATCGCAGTTGTCATATATGGAGCTGAGGATGCTAAAAGTGTATAACCGCCCTGGGTATCAAAACTAATGTCATTGAATGTCGCAACACCATTGACGGCCGCTTTCGTTAAAGTTCCGGCAATAGTGCCTGGTCCGGAGTTTACGCTGATGGTAATATTATCAACAAAACTTGAATCCAATGTCAGGTCCGGGCGTAAAGCGCTGATAGTTATAGTGCCAACTGGATTATTTAACTGTCCCGTTGTAGGTTGGCTTGTAAATTCCAACCGGTCTGCACCTTGTGAAATATCGAATGGATCAGAAACAGCATCTCCAGAAGGGCTTGTAATGTCAGTTGCACTGGCAGTCAAAGTAAGTCCGGTTCCTCCAACACTATGGGTAATCGGATCTGTAGATTGCAGCCAGGTAGCCAAACCGGAAACTGCTGCGACAGAAATAGTATCTCCTGTCAACGTTCCACTTGATGCTAAATCTACACTTGTAACATAATCGAGATCTCTGTTCCCGTTTATGTCCGTAGCCTCAACTGATACATCCACTGCCATTGGTATATTGGAATTAGCATCGATTGGTTGCTGAATAAATCTTAATTCTGAAGCTTGAACATCTATAGTAAATTGATTTGATAAAATATCAGCAGGAAAAGTAGTTGCAAAAGAAGAACCAGAACCATAAGAGGTAAATCCATGAGCAGAACTATTTATCTTAAAATCTAAATTACCGCCATCAACAATGCCAGTCAAATTGAGAAAAATTTCTAATCGTAAAGGTAAATCCGTGCCATCTGCAACTGACAATACTCCCTCAGAAAATGTCACATCAATTAATGAATCAGTTATAACAAGACTTTGCTGAGTATAATCAGCTACACTGTCACTTATGACTATACCTTGAATTTGCGAAATCCAACTTTCATTTAAAGTATTTGGTACAAACCTAATTGTTTCAACATTTGTTGGCACACCGTCAGAAGTTCCTATATCTGAAATTTGAAAATAAAATACAATCCTGGGATTAGATACACTATCTGCAAGTGACGAAATAGTACCACTTGGTTCCTGATAAACAGCCCAAACTGTTGCATCACTATCATTATCTTTTTGTGGATTGAGTGTTATGTTAATATCATCAATACTTAACTCATCCCTGTCACCATTTGTTCCACTGAAATCATCAGTTGAAAATTTTAAATAAAAATCGGATCCATTGCTTATTTCAGAGCCTGTTAGATCTATTATATTGTTTTTTGAATGCGTTGACGATGGTGATTTCCACACCGGAACAAAATCAGCATTCCCCCCAGTACTAAAATCAAGACTTGAAACCTGGGTATATGTTGTATCATCAGGTGAATATGAAAAGTTTAAGGAAGTTGATCTATCTCCCGTACTATTATTTAATTCCCAAATCCTATACTCTATTTTTATTGATGATGCCAAAACACCTGAGTTGTTGGTTATTTTTAAAATAATATCACCTGGCGTTAATGAACTATCAGAAGCTTGAAAACCTAAAGAATAATCAGCGGAATCTACCTGAAAAGCATATATGCCTCCTGTAGTAACACCACCGTTGCTTTGCCCTCTTGCATAATCACCGGTTGTACCGGTGCCACCAAAACTTAAATCACCATCGGAAAGGCCAATCACTGAGAACGCATTAGAATTTAGCTGGCCTGAAGTTGGGCTTGTCTGGAAACCCGACCCCGCAAATTGCCCATTATTTACCCCTGTTACTGTAGCGTCAAAATCTATAGTAAAGGGTGTACCACTGGCGGTTATTGATAGTTGAGCATAAGCATTATCATATGAAAACTCCAATAAAAAAAAGGATAAAATAAACAACGATAAATACTTGATTCCGGAGTGTAGAAAATTATTCATGTCAGATCTAAAGTGAGTATTAAATGAGGTCATATTTGGATTATTTAATTAATGACAAAAAGCTAGGGTAAAATTAACTTTTTAATTTAAAAATTAAAGCTAATTCACCTTTTCATTAATAATTCAAATGGCTTTTTTGTAACCTATTGGTCATTAAAGGTAAATTTTTGACAAATAAGAGAGTAATATATTCGCCTTATCCGATATTGATTCGATATGGAATTCCGTTGGTGTTTAGTAATACCTTTAAAACCAAATAGCATTGTACTATTTTTTCAATGGTTACGGAAGCACTTTTTGAGGAAACGTAGCTGGTCAAAAGACATCCGATGTTTCCAAAACACCGGATGTTTATCCATGAGCGAAAGCGTTGCATTAAAACAATTTCTGATAATATTAGGATGAAAGTCATTATCGTCTCATTTTGGTAATTTGAATAAGCAATTGATTGTAATGTTCTACAGCTCCCTCACCCAAATATTCCTGTAGCTAACAGGATTTCCGTGATCCTGCAATACCAGAGAACCTTTACCATGAGGCGTGTACACAGGAATTCTGTTGTATTCGGTAGGCCCTTTCAATTCAAAATTATTTTGAATCAATACTCCATTGTGTAATACGGTAATTCTGGCGGGAGCTTTTAAAGATCCTTTTTCTGTAAATACCGGCGCCATAAAAATGACGTCATAAGTCTGCCATTCTCCGGGACCTTTACATGCATTCACCAGTGGGATGCCTTGCTTGTACAAACTTCCTGCCTGTCCATTGGAGTAGGTTTTACTTTCGTAAGAATCCAACACCTGAAGTTCATATTTTTTCATCATGAAAATTCCACTATTTCCACGTCCCTGGCCATCGCCTTTTACTTCAGCAGGTGTCCTCCATTCTATATGCAATTGAAAATCTCCAAATTTTTGTTTGGTTTTCACCACGCCTGTCTTGGCTTTAACGGTCATAGCGCCACCTTCGACTATCCATTTTGCCAGACCTCCATCACCGTCTGTCCATTCATTCAGGTCTTTACCGTCAAAGAGGACGATCGCATCTGAGGGAGGGGCATTATTTTCGCCGGGAGTGATCTTCGCTGGAACAGGCTCCCAAACTTCTGTGAGTTTTGGCTCAATAGTCGGTCTGTCCTGGGCATAGGTAACAACTGCAATGAATAGCATCGCAAAAAGTAAATTAATTGATTTATTCGTTTTCATTTCTATTATTATTTAGTTAAAATATTACAAAATTTTCGGACCGGCCTGATTGATTTTAGAAACATAAGTTTCACTTTCAATCCGGAAACCGGCATATACAGATTTCATTTTTAATGCAATTTTTTCAGCAGTAATTTTGTCTTTGCTCAATGCAAATATCGATGGTCCTGAACCTGATATCCCCGCTCCCAAGGCTCCCAAATCCATGACAGCATCCTTCACCTCATTGTAACCCGGTATAAGTATCGATCTGGTAGGTTCCACAATATAATCATGCATGGATCTGGAAATCAAGCCATAATCTGAAGTGAGGAGACCGGCTATCAACCCGGCCACGTTACCGGATTGCTTCACAGAATCTTTAAAATAGATTCGTTTGCGAAGAATTTCACGTGCATCCTTGGTTTGAACCTCGATATGCGGATGAACCAGTGTTGCGTATAATTTATCGGGCGTTTTCAGCTTAATCACGTCCAGCGGATCGTAGCTGCGGATGAGTACAAACCCACCATAAAGGCCCGGAGCTACATTGTCTGCATGGGCCGCGCCACAAGCAACACGCTCACCTTCCATAGCATAGGGCAAAAGTTCTTCTAGTTTTTTAGGCTTTCCCAATAATTCATTGATGGCACAAATCGCTGCTACCGAGCTGGCTGCACTGGAACCAAGTCCACTGCCTAAAGGCATTTTCTTATCCAAATAAATATCTATTCCCGTGTCAATGCCGAGGTCATTTAAAAACATTTTAATGACGACACTGCATGTGTTTTTGTCAGCGTCCATCGGTAATGCTCCTCCATCACCTGTAATTTGCAATATGCTAACTTTTCCTGAATCAGACTTTTTCAAGGTTATCTCATCACCCGGCTGATCGACGGCAAACCCAAGTATGTCGAAACCACAGGTCACGTTGGCTACAGAGGCAGGCGCAAATACTTTGATGGAGTCTCGCATATGATTTGTTAAAACAATTTAATACCAACCCTATCTATATGATCAATAAGGGCAGTTTCAGAAATACTTTCATAATTCACTAAATCAAATTTAAAAGGGAGTGATAAATCATCTAATGAAATTTTCAGATCGATAATATCACCTAATTCCAGCTTAGGCCCTTTAATTGCAATATCAATATCTGAACCGGGTTCGTATGAACCTTTAGCTCTTGAGCCAAATAATATAGCTGCTGATATTCTCCTATTTGATTTTAAAATATCAACAATCCGCTCAACATCGTTGTCATCAATTCCAAAGGGCATAATACTTAAAAAATTTCTCCTTGCTTACCAGTTCTAATGTTTCCAAAATATTTTTTAAATCTCTCAAAAGCTTGTAATAGGCATCTCTGATTTCATCAATTATTTTATTTGCAGAATCCTCATCATATGTGTGACTTGTTAAATTCCTTCCTTCTAACATTTTCATCCAACCTTTCCCATCTGCAATATAACCATCCTGAAAACTTTGCTGAATTACAGGTTTTGGACCGTGAATATTTTTATACCCACGTTCCTTAAGTAAATCTTGCAAAGTTTTCCAGGCAAGTTCAAATGTATATTCAAATGCTTTAATAAGGCCTTGATTCTCCATCTCATTTAATTTCTCCTTTTGGAGAAATCTTTCAAATTGTACAAAGGCTTTATTGAAATTCGAAAACCTTTGTTCCCAGCGAATGTCTTTATTCTCACTATTATCCATTTTACCAAAGATGTAATTAATCCAAAAAATGGCTGATGCTGATGATCTCGGCGAAAACCCCTGCTGCAGTAACCTCTGCCCCGGCGCCCGGCCCCTTTATCACCAGTGGTCTTTCCAAATACCTGTTTGTTGTAAAAGAAATCATATTGTCACTTCCATCCAAAGCATAAAATGGATTTGTTTGATCAACAGATTCAAGTCCCACAGAAGCCATGCCGTTTTCCGCTTTTGCAATGAAACGGAGCGCTTTACCGCTTTTCTCAGAGGACACCCTCAGCCCATCAAAATAATCATTTGCCTGCTCAAGTTTCACAAAAAACTCATCCACAGAGCTGGCATCAATGCATGACTGAGGGAGAATATTGTCAATTTTTACATCTTCAAGGCTGAGATCGAGCCCAACTTCTCTGGATAATATCAATATTTTTCTGGCGACATCCATACCGTTGAGATCATCTCTCGGATCCGGTTCAGTAAATCCCTTTTCTTTGGCGAGTTTAACGATCTCACTGAATTTAGTCCCCTCCGTGAATGAATTGAAAATATAAGACAATGTTCCGGATAATACACCTTCGATTTTCAGCACCTTGTCTCCACTTATTTTAAGATCATTTAATGTCGTTATGACCGGCAATCCGGCGCCAACATTGGTTTCATATACAAATTTTACATCATTTTTTAGGGCTGTGGACTTCAGTCTTTTAAACAATTCGAGATCTCCGGAGCTTGCCAGTTTATTAGGTGTGGTGATAGAAATAGAATGTGCAAGCACTTTTTCATATCCATTGACTACAGTTGAATTTGATGTGCAATCCACAAAAACTGATTTTTGGAGATTGAGTTCGATCATTTTATCAATAAAACCTGAAACAGTTGATGCCTCTCCATGTTTGACAAGGTTCTCACTCCAATTTTTTAATTTTAATCCATCCTCATTAAAAATCATTTTCTTAGAGTTGGTCATCCCGACAATATTAATTTTTAAAGAGTGGTCTGTGATCAGTTTCCTGTTGTGCTCTGCAATCTGATCAATTAGCGTCCCGCCTATCAACCCAACTCCGACTATAAATACATTGAGCGTTTTAATGTCCGAAAGAAAAAATACTTCATGAATGGTATTTAAAGTTTTAGAGATATCCTTTTGTGCAATGGCAATAGAAACATTCCGCTCTGAAGATCCTTGAGCAATGGCAGCCACATTAACACCATTTTTTCCAAGTGAATTAAAAAGCTTTCCTGAAATGCCTGGAGTTTTCGCCATATTTTCCCCGATAATTGCAACAATAGACATTTCCTCCTCCACGGCCAATGAATCTATTTTCCCTGCCGATATCTCATTACTGAATTCTTCCTCAACCACCTTTTTTGCCAATGCACCATCTTCTGGATTTATAGCAAAACAAATCGAATGTTCTGAAGATGCCTGGGTAATGAGGATGAGATTGATATTGTTGTTTGCAAGCACACCAAATAGTCTGGACGATACGCCGGAAACACCTACCATTCCGCTCCCCTGGAAATTTATTAATGAAATATCCCTGATAGATGAAATCCCTTTTACAAGGTAATTACCTGAATTCGCACTGCTTTTAATTAATGTTCCGGGGAAATCTCTATTAAAGGTATTCCTAATCCTTAATGGTATTTTCTTTTGAAATGCGGGCTGCAATGTAGGCGGATAAATGACATTTGCTCCAAAGTGTGACATTTCCATAGCTTCTTCATAGGTCATTTCACTAAGTGAAAATGCCTTTTTTACCTGCTTTGGGTCAGTTGTCAATACTCCGTCAACATCAGTCCAGATTTCAATTTCTTCAGTGCCCAATGCCGCACCAAAAATTGAAGCAGTATAGTCAGATCCACCTCTGCCAAGGGTCGTTGTTTCATTTTTATCAGTAGAGCTTATAAATCCGGTAATCACCTGAACGCGATTGTGAGCTCTGAAGTATTCTTGAATATGCGCTGTTGTCGTATCCATCTGAACACGACCTTTTCCAAATTTGTCATCAGTTTTTATTAACTGCCGGGCATCCAGTAATTCAGTTTCGAGGCCTTGTTGATTTGCATACACATTGATAATATAGCAGGAAAGGCGCTCACCAAAACTCAAAAGCAAATCTGTAGTTCTCAAAGAAAGCTCCCTTAGCAGAAATACTCCGTGCATAAGGTCTTCAAGCTCATTGAGCATTTTTTTAACAGAGGCCAGCGTATGACTCTGGTTTTTAACATCTAACAAATTCTTAATGGCCACAAAGTGAAGCCGCTCTATTTCTTTGAGTATATCGAGATAAGATTCATCATTCTCCGAGGCTTTCTGCCCTGTGAGCAAAAGCATATTTGTGACTCCGGCCATGGCCGAAGAAACCACGGCAACATGAGTTTTTTGCACCTTATACTCAGCAATGATCTCAATTACTTTTTTAATGCTTTCTGAAGACCCGACAGATGTGCCGCCAAATTTCAATACTTTCATGAGGACGAAATATATTTTTCAGCTTTTGTAGCTAATTTACAAGTTGACAAAAATAGTAAGTGACCGTTAAATTAAGGTTAAATCAGAGGATTATTTTAGGTTTTTGGCTTCCTCCCAATACTTATCCATCTCGGCGAGGGTCATATCAGAAATATTTTTACCGTCTTTAAAAGACTCGGTTTCCAGGTACTGAAATCTCTTTATGAATTTTCTGTTGGTTCTTTCCAGGGCTTCTTCAGGATTTATATTGACAAATCGAGCATAATTTATCAGAGAAAAAAGTAAATCACCAAATTCAGACAGCGCCCTGGTTTGATTTATTGGGGCATCATTTTCGACATTAAATTCATCTCTGAATTCTCTCATTTCCTCCTCCACCTTTTCCCAAACCTGCTCTTTCTTTTCCCAGTCAAATCCCACACCCCTGGCTTTTTCCTGAATTCGCATAGCTTTTACAAGAACTGGAAGAGATTTAGGTACTCCTCCTAATACTGAATTATTTCCTTTTTCCTTGAGCTTTAATTTTTCCCAGTTTCGCTTCACAGCTTCCTCATCTTCCACTGATACATCACCGTAAATATGCGGATGCCGGTAAATTAATTTATCACATATTCCATACAGTACATCTACGAGATTAAAAGCATTATTCTCATCGGCGATCTTAGAATAAAACACCAAATGCAACATGATATCCCCAAGCTCCTTTTTTATTTCATGAATGTCTCCCTCCAAAATCGAATCGGAGAGCTCGTAGGTTTCTTCAATAGTTAAATGTCGCAGAGATTCCATAGTTTGCTTTTTATCCCAGGGACAATTTTCTCTTAATTCATCCATAATTGTTAAAAGCCTGTCAAATGCTTCCAATTTTTCTTTTCTCCGAAGGTCCGTGGTTTTGATAATTTGTGACATTTATCTCTTTTTTGAACTTCAAAAGTATAAACTTTGTACTATTATTATGCGTTATAATTCTATTAATTATCTTTGCATCAAATTTTAAAAATATGGCTACATTATTATTGACAATCGGCATTCTTGGAATTTTTTTCCTGTTCATGTCGGTTCGACTTATTTTCTTAAAAAATGGAAAATTCAGAGGCACTTGCGCCTCTCGAAGGGTAGAGGGCGGATCATGCGGTTATTGTGGGGAAAATGTTAATGCGGGAGAATCCTGCAAAAAAGACGGTAAAAAGTCTGCAATAGAGAAGGCTTTATTTAGATTTTAGTTAATAAATCATTTTTCATTCACATTTATTAGGTCAAATTAATCATTAACCATGACGCTTATAAAATCTATCTCCGGGATCAGGGGGACAATTGGTGGATTAGTGGGTGAAGGTCTTACCCCTTTGGATATCGTAAAATTCACAACCGCTTTTGGTTATTTATGTCGGGAAAAATCTGAAAATAAGAAAATTGTCATAGGAAGAGATGCGCGCACATCAGGAGAAATGGTGTCGAACATAGTAACGTCAACACTTATGAGTATGGGTTTTGATATTGTAGATTTGGGTTTATCCACTACTCCTACAGTAGAAATTGCCGTTCCATTGGAAGAAGCTGCCGGGGGAATTATATTGACAGCGAGTCATAATCCAGCTCAATGGAATGCACTGAAACTGCTCAACCATGAAGGTGAATTTATTTCGGCGGAAGATGGTGAGAAGCTATTGAAATTGGCTGAAAACGACAACGCTTTGGAATATGTTGAATATATGCATCTTGGTGAATACAAGTATGATGATACTTATATCGATAAACATATAGCTTTGATTCTGGATTTACCCCTGGTAGATGTAGAGGCAATTACTCAAAAGGATTTTAAAATTGCAATCGACTGTGTGAATTCAACTGGTGGAATAGCTATCCCAAAACTACTAAAAGCTCTTGGGGTAAAGAATGTTACTGAGTATTTTTGTGAACCCAACGGACATTTCCCTCACAACCCGGAACCTCTTCCAGAACATCTCACCCATATTTCTGACGGTATAAAAAGTGGAAATTTTGACCTTGGAATTGTGGTGGATCCGGATGTGGACCGTCTGGCATTGCTCAATGAAGATGGAACACCTTTCGGCGAGGAATATACCCTGGTGGCAGTTGCTGACTACATTCTTAAAAATTCACCCGGCAATACAGTTTCAAATCTTTCATCGTCAAAAGCGCTCAAAGAAATTACTTTGAAAAAGGGTGGTAGTTACAGTGCGGCTGCAGTGGGTGAAGTGAACGTGGTAAATAAAATGAAAGAAACCAATGCTATTATAGGAGGAGAAGGTAATGGAGGCGTGATTTATCCGAAGCTGCATTACGGTCGAGATGCATTGGTAGGAATCGCCTTGTTTCTCACTCACCTGGCAAAATTCGGTAAATCTATTTCATTTTTAAAAGGACAATATCCCAACTACAATATATCAAAAAATAAAATCGAGTTGACCCCCGATATCGATGTTGACGAAATTTTAGAAGCTATTGAGAATAAGTATAAGAATAATCCGATCAATACGATAGATGGCGTTAAGATCGAGTTTGAAAATGAATGGGTCCATCTTAGAAAATCAAATACAGAGCCGATAATCAGGATTTATTCTGAATCAGAAACACTCGCTACTGCTGAACACTTAGCTAATAAAATCATCAGTGACATCAAAGAATTGGTCACTGAGAAAAGTGAAGAATGAAAGTCTATCTCGACAATGCTGCTACAACCCCTCTCGATGAAAGGGTTTTTGAGGCAATGAAGCCCTATTTGCTTGAGCATTTTGGAAATCCTTCTTCTATCCATAGCCATGGCAGAACAGCAAGATCTGCCATTGAAAAAGCAAGAAAAAAAGTCGCAGATATTCTTAACGTCGCTCCATCTGAGATTTTCTTCACTTCAGGGGGAACTGAGGCTGACAATACCATTATTAACAATTCCATAAGCTCTTATGGTATAAAACATGCAATATCTTCTAAAATAGAACATCACGCTGTATTACACACACTTGAGAAGCTTGAGAAGGAGGGAAAAATTAAACTTCATTTTGTAGAACTCGATGGTGTAGGGCAGATAAACTATGACCATCTCACAAATCTACTGACCGATCACAAAAGTTCGTTTGTCTCCCTCATGCATGGAAATAATGAGATTGGTAATATCATCAACCTTGAAAGAGTTGGCGAATTGTGTGTTGAGCATCATGCCTTTTTTCACTCTGATACAGTGCAAACCCTGGGACATCATGATCTGGATTTATCAAAAATTAAAATAAATGCAATAGCTGGCTCTGCACATAAATTTCATGGTCCAAAGGGTGTCGGGCTGATGTACATCAATGCTGAAAGGCAAATACCTCCTCTGTTAATCGGAGGCGGGCAGGAGCGAAATATGCGCGGAGGAACAGAAAATATTTCCGGCATTATCGGCTTAGCAAAAGCGCTGGAGCTTGGATATTCAGAAAAAGCAAAAAATCAGACCAAATTACTTGAGCTGAAAAAATATACCATAGACAAACTACGTAGGGATTTTGATAATATTTCATTTAATGGCCTTAGCGCTGATTTAGAAAACAGCTTGCATAAAGTATTGAGTGTCAGCATTCCGGGGATTGTGGATAATGATATGCTGCTTTTCAACCTGGATATTAATGGCATTTCCATCAGCGGTGGCAGTGCCTGCGCCAGTGGTGCGAGTGTGGGATCTCATGTATTGGACGCACTAAATATTGATGAAGATTCTGGGGTTTTACGAGTATCTTTCAGCAAATTCAATACAAAAGAGGAGATTGATTATTTTATTGAAAAGCTATTGGAGATAATTTAAGCTATATTGAATTATCAGGATTTTGGGTAATAAAATAATTTTGTTTTTAGTCATTTTTAATCCGATATTTTTTCAAACAAGGGTTGGTATTATCAGAATTTCTTTTTCAATATCTCACTCACAATTCCATACAATTCAGATATGTGTATTGAGGTAATATCCCAAATTGTCCACATTTGAATATTGAAATACTCGTGCGCCGCATAGTTTCTCAGTGCCCGAATCTTGAACCAGGGATAAGGGTATTTATCGAGTATTTCTTTATCGATATGCACAACGGCCTCCCCGATAATGATCAGCTGATACAACACGGCGTCCTGCACTTTATTGTCTGATAAAAAGGTTTCTTTGTCAATTTTCGCTACATAACGCGCAATTTTCTCGCAAGCTTCCTCAATGTGCAGGAGCCGTTGTAGATTTCTGTCATATGGACTTATCATAAATCAATTTCAAGTCGTTTTTTGCAGTTTCCCATGCAAACGGTTTTAGCGCGCCAGCCATTACAATATCAAATTTCCTTTTAAAAATATTTTGAAGATCTTCCTGAATTTGGAAAGCATCGAACATTGAAAAGTTTTTTTTATCGGGTACATCTATCATCAGATCAACATCACTTTTGTAGCTTTCTTCACCACGGGCAAAACTCCCAAATAACCATGCTTGCTCAATTACCGGATATTTTTTCAACTCCTTTGCAACGGCATTTTTTAATCTTGTCATATTTAATTTTGGCATCCGCAAATAACGAATCTTTTCTTCAGCAGCTTTTAAAGCTTCTTCACCCAATTCTTCATCAATTATTTCATAAAGGATTCTGTCACTTAACCAAGTCACAATCAATTCTCTTTTATCCACCCTGAAGTATTTTGCCAGTTCTTCAATTTGCTTTTTGTTGGCTTTTCGCTTCCCGGTTTCAATCTTGCTCAGTATAGCCTGGTCTATATCGAGGTATGCTGCCACTTTTCTTAAAGGCTCTCCTTTTTCTTCTCGTAATCTACGAATGAGCTGACCGACATTTTCCATTTTTGACAATATTTGCTTTGACAAATAAAGTCAAATTTATTTGGTTTTCCAATCATTCAACCATTTTTCTCACTTAAAGTAGGAGAGCTTGGTTATTTCTCAAAAGAGGTTTGTATAAAAATACTACTCCCGCCTGACTAAATCCCCCTTGGAGAAGGGGGTTTAGGGGATTGATGTTGAAAATCAATGAGTTATGATTAATTTCAATATTACCTTCAAAGTGCTGGTTCATTTTGAAGTTTGGTTAAAAACTATTCATACACCTCAAAATGCATCATTTTTTCACGAAATTAATTTTAACCGGATGCCAGTAAAAAAAATACTATGACAAACGATTTTTTACCATCTCCACCAAACTATCTACCCACAAATCATTGGCATTAAGACTTTCTACCAATTGCCACTCCTCCCCTCCGCTTTCAAGGAAAAGTGCTTTAAAATCCACACCAACTTCAATAGTTGTTTCAAGACAATCAGCGGTAAAAGATGGACAAAAAATCAATATTTTCTTTTTCCCTTGCTTTGCCATACGCTTAATCTCTTCCTCGGCATATGGCTGAATCCAGGGGTCCTTCCCCAGCCTGGATTGAAAAAATACAGAGTACTGTTCTTCCTTTAAATTGAGTTGTTTCGCCAGCTTCCTTGAGGTGAGATAACATTGAGCCCGGTAGCAATACTGATTTTTAGCATGATATGTAGAACAACATTTAGTATTTAATTCGCAATACCCATCAACGGATGACTTAATTATTTGCCGCTTGGGCAAACCGTGAAAGCTGAATATAATGTGATCAAAGTCAATACTTTTCATATATTTTTGGCCAAGCTCAGCAAAGGTTTTTATCATCAAATCATCATCAGGATATTGTTTAACGAATTCAATTTCCGGGAGGTTGGCCTTCCCTTTAAGATCATATTGTACCCGCTCAATCACTGAGCCTGTGGTGGCAGAGGCATATTGAGGGAACAATGGCAGAACTATTATTTTTCTGACATTTTGTTTCAGTAATTCTTCCAAAGCTGAACCGATAGACGGATTTTGATACCGCATCCCTAAGGCAACGGCAAAATCATCGCCAAGCTTTTTCTCAAGTTTTTCCTTTAAATCAAGCCCATGGAACATCAATGGCGAGCCTCTTTCTTCCCATAACTCCTGGTAAACCTTTGCAGATTTTGGTGCCCGAAACGGGGCAATGATCAAATTAACCAACATCCATCTGGATATATATGGGATGTCAATAACTCTTTTGTCCATTAAAAACTCACGCAGATATTTTCTCACATCCCGAACAGATGGGCTGTCCGGGGTACCTAAATTTATCAGAAATACTCCTGTTTTTGCTTTTGACACTTCCAATTGATATTTATATTGTCTCTCAAAATTAAAATATTAATTATAAACTAAAACCCAATTGGAAAATCCGCTCGTCAGTATTATATGTCTGTGCCACAATCACAAAGATTATGTGAAGCAGGCTATTGAATCGGTCTTGCTCCAAACCTATGACAATATCGAATTGATCCTAGTAGATGATGCGAGCACTGACGGCAGTGTTTCCATCATTGAAAAAATGTCACTTATCCATGGTTTTCAGGCAATTATCAACACTCCCAATCTAGGGAATTGCAAATCTTTTAACATAGGTTTTAGCCTGTCTAAAGGGAAATATATCATTGATCTCGCAACTGATGATCAATTGTTGCCAACTCGTGTTTTTGAAGGGGTAAAAAATCTTGAGGCAAAAGGTGTTTCTTTTGGCGTTAATTTTTGTGATGTGGAATTGATTAATAAAAATGGGAAAAGTATTGGAACTCATTTTAAAAGAGATTCAAATGGAAAATTGTTAGATAACATTCCTGAAGGCGATATTTATAAAATTTTAGTAGAAAGATATTTCTTTTCTTCGCCATCCACAATGATGAGGCGAACAGTCCTGGAAGAGCTCGGAGGTTATGCTGAAAATCTCAGCTATGAGGATTTCGATTTTTGGGTGCGCTCCTCCAGAAATTATAAGTATTCATTTACTGACAAAGTGCTGGTTAAAAAAAACATTCTTTCCAAATCGCTCTCTTCGATACAATATCAAAGAAAAAACAGACATTGTTTGAGCACTGCTTTGGTCTGTGAAAAAGTTATAAAACTCAATAAAACAGCAGAAGAAAATCATGCGCTGCTCAAAAGAATCAACTATGAGTTGAAATGGGCTTTAGTAACAGAAAATTGGGAGGCCTCGTTGAAATTTATAGAACTAAAGAAAAAACTGCAAAAATCTCACTGGAATTTCGGGCTGTTGAATTTGATTATAAAAATCAAACCGCCATGGTACCCTTTGTGGAAAGTGATTCTTTGACAGACCTGTCACTGCAAAAAATAAGCGATGGCCAGGCCAAGGTAATTCCCAATAGCATACCCTAAAATCCCTACTGTCAATCCGGAAATAATTATATCTTTGTTTTTCAAAGCACCAGCTACAACCGGAACAAATGGCGGTGAATATGTGAGGGCGGTGATCGTAATAATAGTGGTGTCTGAATCAACTTTAAATACATATGACAGACCCACATGAATTGCCATGGATCCGATTACAACCAATGCCACAAAACTGAAAAGATGTAAATATTCAATCTGAAACATTTTAGAAAAATCTGCCATTGAAGCTACTACAAGTGAAAAAACAATAATGAAATACATGCCTAACTGAAAAGTGCTTCTCAGCCTGTTAACCGATTTCAGGGTGCTGAAAAATAACCCCAATGTAGTTATGGATAAAATGACCGTTACCATTTGGAGGGTTTCAGGAACCAATAAACTTAGTCCGCCCCCAACTCCCACAATGATGGCAGACAAACCCAGGGCCTTCAAAAGAAGGGGGAAACCCGCTCTTGAAAACATACCGGAAAAATTATCAATATCTTCATTTTGATCAATTGCAACGTTGGAAGATATTTTGATATGTTTTCCGGTGAAATTGGGGAGAAATGTATTGAAAAGCCTTTGGGCAATAGTCATTAGAAAAAGCAGGCAAACTGTTCCAATCACCATATCGTATGTATGAGTTAACAAAAATGTATTGGTATTGACCTCAAGTGCAGTACCAATCGCTGCAAGGTTTGGTGTTCCTCCTGTGTATAAACCAACCAGTAAACCAGTAATTTTCCACGATTCTTAGATCAGATCTTTATATATAAAATAACCAACAAAAATGGCCAGCAACAACGAAATCATGGCCAATAACAACGAAAACAGTGCCTCCTTAGCCAGTTTTAATGACTTTCTGAAATCCAGAGAAAATAACAGCAGGGGTATTGCCAGCAAAATGACGATGTCAACCAATGTGTTTTGAACAGATGTAATTTGATTAGCAACGAGGTCAGACTCACTGATCAACCCCTGGATGAAAAGCTGCTCAACTTCCGAACCAGAAAGTGTGGTCTTATCTTTTAATATTTCATTAAAGCCATCACTCGCCCTTGGAATGAGGCCAATATTCCCAATTAACATCCCAACGCCATAGGCCATTACCACCACACCCAATTTTTTTAAAAGATCAATTTTTTGAGTGGAATAAATGATTAGGATGGGAAAAAGAAAATAGAAAAGGGTAAGCAGTATCGTTATTAAAATCAGCATGCTGAATATTATGGGTATTCAAATATATGAAAATTGAGATGAAGCCAACATCAAGGTTGATAATACCTGGTGGCCACTGATTCACTCGTCTGAATAAACTTCAATTTTCACATTAATCACACCGTCATTTAACCCTTGTAAGATATCCATCGCTTTGCGCGAAAGATCCACAATTCTGCCTTTTATATGTGGCCCCCGGTCATTAACTTTTACAACAACAGATTTGTTATTATTCACATTTGTCACCCTGAGCTTCGTCCCGAATGGCAGTGTTCGATGTGCTGCAGTCAGCAAATTCCTCTTATACAAATCACCACTGGCCGTCTTACTTCCTTCAAATTTATCCGCATAATAGGAAGCCTCCCCATATTCAACGGATTGAGCTGAAATAGTCCCATACAAAAATAATAGTATGAGAAAAACGGTATTTTTAAATGAATCTACGATATAAAATTTTTTATGATCATTCACCCTGGGCCAGTGAGTATCCCCTTTCACCATCAAAATTATACATATTTTCAGTCTTGATAAAATCCAGTCCTAGCTCTTTTATACTGCTGAGAAGTACCAAAATCTGATCGTGAGTCACTTTATCTCCGTCTTTCTCATCAACAAACCTGCAACGCCAATGATCAGAACAGAAGGTTTCAGGATGCCCGTCAGGATATACCTTTACTCCCCGGTTGGTAATTATAGCCAGCTTCAAATTACTTCCCGAAAGTGTTTTTAGTATTTCGCCCAACTTATTGGGATCTCTTTTTTCTTCATCCCAATCTAAGAACACATCAACTCCCACCAATTCTTTATTCGCTTTTGGTCTTTTGGTAATTTTAATTTTACTCATCACATCACCTTCATTATAATGTACAGGCCTCAACCTGACAGGTTCCTGTCCAAGTCTTAGGATGACCTCCCTGGCAAATTCCTGAGTCCATACCTTGCGCAATGAGTCTTTATTATAAATATCAGAAGTGTGAATCCCATCTTCGATAGTTTTCAGCCAGGCATTTTTAATGCTTTCAGCTACTTTCTGTTGATTGATATGTACCAGCATCAGACAAGCGGCATTTATCAATCCGGATGGATTTGCGATATCCAATCCCGAAATATCAGGCGCGGAGCCATGAATTGCTTCAAACATGGCAACTTCTTCGCCAATATTGGAAGACCCCCCCAAACCTACTGATCCTGTTACCTGTGCAGCTATATCAGAAATAATATCTCCATACAAATTTTCAGTAACTACAACATCCAGTGAATGTGGTCTGTCGGCAATAATGGCGGAACCGATATCAATTATTATATGATCATTTTCAATCTCAGGATATTCCCGGGCTACTTCATCAAAAATTTTATGAAATAGGCCATCCACCTGTTTCATTATATTGTCTTTTGTCATGCAAGTCACCTTCTTCCTGCCATAAACCTTTGCATATTCAAAAGCATATCTGATAATTTTCTCTGATCCTGGTCTTGAAATTAATTTTAAGGCCTGAACTACCTCGTTAGTCTGTTGATGCTCGATTCCTGCATAAAGATCTTCTTCATTTTCCCTTATTATCACCATGTCAGTTAAAGGGTGGTTGGTCGGAACGTATGGGAAAAACGATCTGCAAGGTCTTACATTTGCAAATAATCCAAGGGTAGTCCGTGTTGCTACATTCAGGCTTTTGAATCCGCCACCCTGGGGTGTGGTAATCGGTGCCTTTAGAAAAACTTTTGTCCTTTTAATGGATTCCCACGACTCGGGAGCAATTCCTGTGGAGATACCTTTTCGAAAAACTTTTTCTCCGATCTCAATGACCTCAGTTTCAATTTGTGCTCCTGCAGCTATAAGTATATCAAGTGTTGCCTGCATGATTTCCGGACCTATTCCGTCTCCATAAGCTACGGTGATTTTTCTTTTTCCCGACATGATCTGTATTTAGAATTATTGTTGTGTAATTGATAGAACTGCGAAAATACAATTTAGTTCGCATTTGTGGAATCTGAAAGGTTAAAAGAGGTTAATAATCAATTGATATGGACGTGTTGGAAGTTCTGCATAATTGGTCGAAACAAAAGCTTATTTTGCTTTTCTTCTTTTCATCTCTTTAGTGATCAATTCTAGCTCCCTGCTACTTTGTCCTGCAATTGAGGTGTTTTCCTCTGCTCTTCTGAATAAATATGGCATAACAGTTTCTATCGGTCCATATGGTACATATTTTACTACATTATATCCGTGGTGGGCGAGGTTAAATGAAATGTGGTCACTCATGCCAAATAACTGGGCGAAAAATATCCTCTTATCGTCCTTTGCGAGATTATGCCTTTGGATAAGCTCTGTAAGCAGATAATTACTGTTTTCATTATGGGACCCAGAACACAATTCCATATGGTCAATATTTTCAACGCAATACTTCAATGCGTCATCATATTGTCTGTCAGTGCTTTCCTTGTCCGGTAATATTGGATCATCATACCCTTTCTCTTCAGCCCTTTCTCTTTCCATTTCCATGTAGGCCCCCCTGACCAACTTGGCCCCAACGTGATAACCTTTCTCTTTTCCTCGCTCACTGGCTTCCATGAGATTATTCAGCATTCCTCTACGATACATCTGATATGTATTAAAGACCACAGCTTTTCTCTTATTATATTTTTCCATCAATTCAGTTACCATGTCATCGATTGGATCTTGGTAGAAACTATCTTCACTATCCACATATAATTGAATTCCATGTTTGAGGCAGGTTTTTGCTATGGTATCATATCGATTACGTATAGCCTCAAACTCCTCCATTTCTTTATTACTGAGATTTTCCCCTAACTGGATTTTTTCCAATAATTCCTTAGAAGCAATCCCGGTTGGTTTAAATACACTAAATGGAATATTAGAATTAGAAGCCGCCTTTTCAACAGTATTTAAAATTTCACTGGTAACTTTTTCATAATTCGATTCACCGGAATCTCCCTCGGCAGCATAATCGAGAATGGTTTTAATATTATAGTTGGCGAGTTTATTTATAGTTGCATCGCACTGAGATATGGATTCTCCGCCACAAAATTGATGAAATACCGTATTTCTGATAATTCCCTTAATAGGAACTTTTACTTTCAAGGCGAATTTCACGATATTTGCACCCAATTTTGACAAAACCGGGTTATTGATCGATAAAAAAAGCAAGTAGCTTTTCTTTAATTCTTTATCAGATTTATATGAAAAGGCTATTGAAGTGTCCGAGAATGAGATATTAGATTTCATGAAAACTAAAAAATTCCTGGATTAACTTATGAATAAAAACTAAAAATAATTACCGCTCGAATTTAAATAAAAAATTATGAAAATAGAACCTTTAAAGAATTGGGAGGCAGATCTTAAAAAACCTATATTAATCGCAGGGCCTTGCAGTGCTGAAACGGAGGATCAATTACTTGAAACAAGCAAACGAATTAAAGATGTTGGTATAAAAATAATTCGTGCAGGTATTTGGAAACCCAGAACAAGGCCAAATAATTTTGAAGGAATTGGCGAAGAAGCGCTTAGGTGGATTCAAAATGTAAAAAAAGAAACCGGGTTAAAATTTGCCATTGAAGTTGCTACTCCGAAACATGTTTATGAAGCGATCAAACACAATGTAGATATGTTATGGATAGGTGCAAGGTCAACAACCAATCCGTTTACAGTCCAGGAAATTGCAGAAGCATTACGTGGTGCAGATCTTCCTGTAATGGTAAAAAATCCAATAAACCCCGATTTAGCTCTGTGGCTTGGAGCCATTGAACGCATCAGTAATGTAGGAATCACCAAAATCGGCGCCATTCATAGAGGGTTTTCTTCATTCAAACAATCAAAATACAGGAATCTCCCGATGTGGCAAATTCCATTAGAGTTGAAAAGGCAGTTCAATAGCATTCCGCTGATTTGCGATCCCAGTCATATTAGCGGCAACAGGGATTATATATTTGAATTATCCCAAAACGCCATGGACCTGGATTACGATGGCTTGATTATTGAAACCCATAGAGACCCGGAAAATGCCTGGAGTGATGCTGCCCAGCAGATTACACCGGAAATTTTGGGTACCATGATTAAAAATCTGAAATTTAGAAAGCCTACTTCCAAGGACAGGGATTTTATAACAGTACTGGGTGAGCTCAGGGAAGAGATAGATCAAACAGATAAAGAACTTTTTGAGATTTTAGCCCAGCGAATGAGTATCGTTGAAAAAATGGGTCTTTATAAAAAGAAAAATAATGTGACCGTTTTTCAGAGGAAAAGATGGCAGGAAATTTCAGAGTCCCGCAATAAGTGGGCGAAAGACTTGGGGTTAAACCCGGAATTTGTCTGGGATCTTTTCAAACTAATCCATGATGCATCAATTAGACGCCAGGAGTACATCATGAATACACCAATTGATAAAATAGATGAATCAACCAAATAATATAGTTTTTTGCCAGGATATTGGCCATGATTTAAGCGCCTATATTTCCAGACATCAATACTCGAAAATTGCCGTGCTGGTTGATGAAAATACAAAATTGCATTGTTATTCGCTGGTACAATCTGCAATTCCAGAACATATTTTAATTGAAATAAAAAGTGGGGAAGAACAGAAAAATCTTGAGACATGCAAGCATATCTGGGATGAATTGACATCAAATTCATTTGATCGGAAATCACTACTAATCAACATTGGCGGAGGTGTGATTGGAGATATGGGTGGTTTTTGTGCGGCAACATATAAAAGAGGTATCGAATTTATCAATATTCCCACAACACTTCTTGCGCAAGTGGATGCGAGTATTGGAGGGAAATTAGGTATAGATTTCCAAAACTTTAAGAACCATATAGGTGTTTTTCAAGACCCATCGAAAGTTTTCCTGAATTCAATCTTTTTTGCAACTCTGAATCCGGCAGAATTAAGATCTGGTTTTGCTGAAATCATCAAACATTGTTTAATCAGGGATAAAAATAAATTCGATGAAATAATCCAAACGCCCTATAAGGAATTAGATTGGTTCTCATTGATCCGCCACTCTGTTGACATTAAAAATAAGGTAGTCGCTGAAGATCCAACTGAAAAAGGGCTAAGAAAGATTCTTAATTTTGGCCATACAGTAGGCCATGCAATTGAAAGTTATTTTCTTGAAAAACCGGGCAAAAAACTATTACATGGAGAGGCCATTGCAATCGGGATGATTTGTGAATCTTATTTATCCAACAAAAAACTAGCATTAGTTGAACCTGACCTTAAGTTAATTACAGATTATATAATCCGGATTTATAAATCCGCAGCAGTTCCAACAGATGAGATTGAGGAAATTGCCCAACTCACTAAACAGGACAAAAAAAATGAGGGCAACAAAATCAATTGTTCCCTCCTGAATAATATCGGCAATTGTACTTATAATATCAAAATCGATCAACAAGATATTAAAGCATCAATTGAATATTTCAACCATTGTGTAACTAACTATACAAAGTAGTTGTCCACATCCTCGGTTATGTTTCTTTTATTAAAAATGTTTTTAACACTTTTAATAGAATCTAGTGGTGATTGTTTAACGATGTTTAGTCCCTGCAAAGCAAACTTTTTTACTAAAGCACCGACAATGATCCCTGATGTAACTATGGAAGCCGTTTTTATTATTTTATTCATGATATGGTTATTAAAAAAGTTATCGCTTACTTATTCCTGACAAAATTAAAACCTATTTAGTTGGAATATAGTTGCTAAATATATTTAAAGTTATAATTTTTATAAATATAATACAATATTTAAATCTAAAAAGTTCATTTTAATTTATATGATTTCATTTACCTCTGTAAAAATTTTCAAAAAACCAGAAATTGAAAAGGTTACTCTATGCCTGCCTTCGTCTAAAAGTGAAAGCAACCGGGTATTGATTATCAATTCATTTGCTGGAGGTAAACTAAATAATATCTCCGAGGCCAGAGACACAAAAACCATGCTAAAGTTGTTGCGATCAGTGGAGAAGGAACTGAACGTGCGGGACGCAGGTACAACCATGCGTTTTCTTGCGGCTTATTATGCTATTACTGATCAAAATAAAATATTGACAGGCACACCCAGAATGTGCCAACGACCAATTGGTATTTTGGTAAATGCGCTGCGCGAATTGGGAGCGGATATTGAATACCTTGATAAAGATGGTTATCCTCCAATAGAAACAAATGGATTTCAAAATCAAATAACAGATCAAATTTCAATAAAAGGAGATATAAGTAGCCAATATATTTCTGCCATAATGATGGTTGCTCCCATATTGCAAAATGGCTTGACAATTAATCTGGAGGGAAAAATAGCCAGCAAACCATATATCCTAATGACCCTGGAGCTGATGAAAAAATTTGGTGCCAATGTTGAATTTACGACCGACAATAAAATTCTCATTAAACCTTCAAAATACAAGGCAACTGAATTTTCTGTAGAGTCAGACTGGTCTGGGGCAAGTTATTGGTTTAGTTTTGTAGCGCTGGCTAATCGGGCTAATATTTTGCTAAAAGGATTGAAATCTGACTCATTGCAAGGGGATAATAAAATTATAGAAATTATGGAACCTCTTGGTGTAAAGTCAGAATTTACTCGTGAAGGGATAGTTCTCACTAAAAAAATTCATAAAAATCATTTTTCATACGATTTCAGCAATTGTCCGGACCTCGCACAAACAGTTGCTGTCGTATGTGCTGCCAAAGGGATAGATGCAGAATTTACCGGATTGGAAAGCCTTAAAATAAAGGAGACAGATCGCATTGCGGCACTTCAGAATGAATTGCACAAAATTGGAGCTAAATTAAACGAAATCAATAGCGAAAAATGGATATTAGTCCCTTCTACAGATATAAATAGTATAAACGATGATATCTCCATAAATACTTACGATGACCACCGAATGGCCATGGCTTTCGCTCCACTAGCAACATTGCTGGATATAGAAATCCAAGATCCTAGTGTGGTAAATAAATCATATCCGAGTTTTTGGAGAGATATGGAGAAAGCTCAATTTCAGATCAATTTTAGATAAATCTATTTTATATACCTAAAATCATGATCTGGTTTAAGCTGAAGTAAAAATGCATACATCAATTTAATCACATTGTCTATATCTTTGAGATCAGCCATTTCAACGGTAGTGTGCATATATTTTATCGGCAGAGAAATCAGCGCGGAAGCTACACCTTCGTTGGAATAAGCAAATGCATCTGTGTCGGTGCCGGAGAATCTCGACAATGCCGATCTTTGATATTTGATTTTCTTTTTCTTTGCCACATCAAATAACATTTTGAGCACATTGTTGTGTACAGAAGGCGCAAATGAAAGTACCGGTCCAAGTCCGGCGCGTTGGTCGCCCTGCTTGATTTTGTTGTAACCAGGGGCCGTCGTATCATGACAAACATCCGTAATAATAGCCAGGTTTGGTTTTATTCGATGAGCAATCATTTCAGCTCCTCGCAAGCCAATTTCTTCCTGAACCGCATTAGTCACATAAAGTCCGTAGGGCAATTTCACATTATTTTCCTTAATCATCCTTGCCACCTCTGCGATCATAAATCCACCAATTCTATTGTCCAAAGCTCGGCCAACCAGATATTTCTTATTCAACTCCATCAATTCATCTTCGAAAGTCACTACCGAACCAATCTGAACACCCATTTTATTAGCTTCTTCGTCAGAACCTGCACCACAATCCAATACCACCGTTTCCACATTCATCTTACCTCCCTCTTCGCGCTTATCCCGAACATGAATTGCTGGCCATCCAAAAACCGCAGGGATCATGCCTTTTTCTCCACGGATCTTTGCCCTTTTCGATGGTGCAATTACGTAGTCAGATCCCCCATTTCGGATCACATGGATATATCCTTCTTTCGATATATAATTCACAAACCATGATATCTCATCACAATGCGCTTCAATGACCACTTTATATTTTGCCTTAGGATTTACGATGGCAACTGCTGAACCATAAGTATCGGTGATATATTCATCCGTATATTGCTTTACATAATCCAACCAGATTTTCTGCCCTTCGACTTCAAAACCAGTTGGAGATTCACTGTTCAAATATTTATATAGAAATTTTTTACTTTGAGCTTTCATTGATTATTAATTTAAATTTCGGGCAAATTACAAAAAAAATGGAGCCTGCGCATTTGAAACATTATCAATTATTTGCTCAGTTTATCCAATATAAAATTTTGTTAATCTGTAAGGTGCACATACTTTTGTTTTTAAATTGTTTAGGCGTTCTGAAGAAAGCCATTAATATTGCTTTACATTTAAAAAATGTGTTTTTGAATGGGGATTTTGTGAAAATAATGAATTAATCTATATGAGTGTTGGAGAAAATATTACAGAATTTAAAAGACGACTAAACCAAACAAACTGCAAACTGATAGCTGTGAGTAAAACCAAACCGATTGAACTAATACTAGACGCTTATAGTGCCGGACAGCTTGATTTTGGTGAAAACAAAGTTCAGGAATTAAGAGAAAAACCGAGCCAACTCCCGGAAGATATTCGATGGCACATGATAGGTCATTTGCAAACTAATAAGGTAAAATATATCGCACCATTTATCTATCTGATCCACGCCGTGGATAGTTTGAAGCT
This sequence comes from Bacteroidota bacterium, assembly GCA_024280115.1. GTDB lineage: Bacteria > Bacteroidota > Bacteroidia > Cytophagales > Cyclobacteriaceae > JAAUQL01. The sequence continues at coordinate 32,580 of JAJRQT010000106.1, forward strand.
ACTTGCCGAAATAAATAAACAAGCTTTAAAAAATGACCGAATCATCAATTGTTTGTTGCAGGTCCATATTGCCGAAGAGGAGCACAAATTTGGTTTTGATGAATCCGGCCTACAAAAATTGTTATCCTCCCCGGAATTTCATTCATTACTAAACATTAAAATCTCGGGGCTAATGGGCATGGCCACCTACACAGATGACCGGGATCAGATCAGGTCGGAATTTAAAACCTTAAAAAGGATTTTTGACGCAATAAAAGGTGAGCATTCAGCACCCAACCTGGAAATGAAAGAGATCTCGATGGGCATGAGTGATGATTATCCGATTGCCATTGAGGAGGGAAGCACGATGATCAGGGTAGGTAGCAAAATATTTGGAGCAAGAAATTATACTAAATAAGCAGGTTATGCAAAAGACAATTTTAATTATAGGATCATTATTGGGAGCACTATCCGTAATTATTGGCGCATTTGGAGCACATGCACTCAAAGGCTTATTAGAATCCACAGGCCGCATTGAAACCTTTGAAACAGCGGTAAAATATCAATTTTATCACGCATTAGCCTTAATCCTTCTGGGAATATTAATGTTCAATTTGAAGCATCAATTCTTCGAATACGCCGGGTATTCTTTTATTATCGGAACCTTCATTTTCTCGGGATCACTTTATATATTGTGCCTTACAGGAATCACAAAATTTGGTATGATAACGCCTATTGGCGGATTGGCTATGATAGCAGGTTGGATATTTCTGATGCTTGGAATATTGAAATCTATGTAAAGCTAATCCTTCTCTTTCCTTGATGGTAGCACCATAACTGAAATTCTCAGACGGAAATCACCTCCTTTTGCATTGGATCGGACTGTGATAACTTTATTCTGACGGCCAATTTTGGAGGCAGAATTAAAAATTACTTTAATTTCAGCTTTTACTCCAGATGGAATCGGTTCCCTGGGCCATTCTGATGCTGTACAACCACAGGTAGTCAATACATTATTTAATATCAGTGGCGAATTTCCAATATTTTTGAATTTAAAAATATGCTCCGCTTTTTCTCCCTGGTATAAATCGCCGAAATTATATTCCATTTCTGTGAATTCCATTTGTGCAAATATTGTAGTATCAGAGACTTCGGCATTTTGAGCTTTAGTTCCGATGGAAAGGACTACAAAAAGAAGGAACAAACAGATCCGGGGTATGAATATTATTTTAAACATAGGTAAAGAATCTTTCCAAAATTAACGCTTAATATTAAAAAAACGTTAAGAACCGGTAAAGAATTGATTCCCGAAATTAATGAGAAAGACTTCTTTTTCCGCTCTTGTCAGAGCGGTATATAGCCATCTTACCTGCTCTGTCTCAATTCCTGGTTCTTTTCTCATTCCCTGATCAATAAAAACAGCCTTCCATTGTCCACCTTGTGATTTATGGCATGTAAGCGCATAGGCAAATTTGATTTGCAAGGCATTGAGATATTCATCATTTTGAATGGCTTCCTTAAACTTTTTTCGCGATTTGGCACCTTTATATTTTTCTGCCACCTGATGATACAACTTATTGTTTTCTTCCCTGGTCAAAGAGGGTGTGTTGCTGTGAAGGGTATCCAATATAACTCTGGTTTGAAATGGGACCATTTCTGGATAATCAATGAGTTGTATTTCAATATCTGCGAAACGGAATCCATATTCATCCTCAAACGAAATGATTTTACGGACCTCAGCAAATTCCCCATTGGCAATAAATCCGGCTGGTGAATCTGGTTCTAAAATGAAATAATTATTTTTCACCACCATGAGTATATCTCCTGCTTCTAATTCTTCTTCCTTGAATAATATATTTCTCCTGATGTACTCATTATATTGAACCGCCTGCCAATTGGAACGACAAATGATTGCAGTATTTTCCATACCAAACTTATCGAATGCATACCTCACACCTTCTTCTAGTTTTTCACTGGTCATTCTAAAAATATCCCGGTACTTTTTTGTATTGAAAATTATTGATTTATCCTCACTGAAAACTAAAGCTCTCAACCTTGTAGCATTCCACAGGATACCCGATTCCTGCTCCTGCCTCAAAACTTCATTCAATTCAATCTCAATTGCATCCAGGCCGAATCGTTCTTTTAAATATCCCAATAAAAGTGCCGGGCTTTCAGCGCTGCCAACTGGTGGCAATTGTGCATTATCACCAATCAAAATAAGTTTATTTGACTTATGCTCAAATATATAATCCACAAGGTCGCTTAACAGCCCATTGTTTAGAAATCCCGATTCATCAGATATCAACGATGCTTCATCAACGATGAATACTGTCTTCCTGAAGTAATTTTTCTGTCTTACAAAACGCAGCGCTCCGGATTCAGCATCTTCAACCTGACGGTAAATAATTTTATGGATGGTATGGGCTTTTTTACCGGAATAGGAAGAAATTACTTTTGCAGCCCGGCCTGTTGGGGCAAGCAATGCAAATTTAAAATTAAAAAGCGGCAGCACATTTACGATTGAACTGATAACAGTTGTTTTTCCTGTACCAGCATATCCCCGGACAATTAGAGTATCTTTTTGATCACCGGTTTTTCCTATCATATCGTCCAGAATATTAAAAAACCGTATTTGCCCCATGGTGGGCTCGTAAGGAAACTTTGATCTGATTATACTGGATATCGTAGGCAAGTGAAAATTTTATAAAACAATGCGAAAATAATAAAGACTTCAAAGTTAGTCCATAGTGTTATTTTTTTACACCTAACATGTTACTTTTAATAATCCAAAAGATTATGATGATAAATGACAAATATACAAGAAAAGATTGTTGATAAATTTGGTAACAGACTGAGAGTTCGGGTTTGTGGAATTTGTATAGAAAATGAGAGCATCCTTCTTGTAAATCATCATTCCTTAGTTAAAAAGGGAGATTTCTGGGGACCGCCCGGAGGAGGAATGGATTATGGGTATTCTGCTGAAGAAAACCTGAAAAGAGAATTTAGTGAGGAAACAGGACTTATAATTGATATTGAAAAATTCCTATTTGTCCATGAATATTTAAACCCTCCACTGCATGCAATTGAATTGATATTCAAGGTAAAAAGAATTGGTGGTTCTATCAGGGTTGGTTTTGATCCAGAATTAGCTGAATCAGAACAAATAATAAAAAATGTGAGATTTATGCCATTTGAAGAGATCGACAAATTAAAGGCGCAAAACATCCATCAAATGTTTTTGAATGTAAAAGACATTCCGCAATTGACAGACCTAAATGGCTATTTCCTTGGTAAGTATATTTCCAAATGAGAAAAGTGATTATGAATAATAAAATAAAAGTAAGTTTTACATCTGATTGTAAAAAGCTACATTTATATTGCTAAAAATATTAACGCCTTTTGAGATAGACTCTATATGTAGTATTTTAGTCAATTATTTCAGCCAATTGGCATGTTAAATGAATAAAAATGCCTTATTTCTGCTTAAGAAATATTTATGAATAATAGAAGTTAAAGTATAAAATAATTATAATTGCAAAAAAAAATTTTACTCCAATGATCGTAACAAGAGTACTTTCCATTTTTTTCTTTGTCGTAGCAATAGGTCTTTCTGTTGTGTTGTATAATAATATCAAATTCAAAATTGATGAAGATAAACGTATTGAGAGACAAGAAAATCTAGTTATCAATAAGTTAGAAATGATTCGGGATGCTGAAATTGCATACTTAGCAGCTAATGGTAGATATACCGGAAGTTTTGATACCTTAATCAGTTTTATTGACACAGGCAGTATTTACATCACTCAGAGAACTGAGGATATAAAAATGCTTGAATACGGTGCCGAAGAGGTAACAGTTACGATTGATACAATTGGCAAAGTTTCGGTTAAAGACTCTGTATTTGTGGTAAGAGAGCCAATGACATGCCTTGCTTCTGGTACCGTTCAGGAGTTGGATATAAAGGCAGGTGATGTGGTGAAAAGAGGGGAAAAAGTAGCTACCATCTTAAGCGACAAAGGTAAAACCATAAAATTAAGAGCACCCTATAATGCAACCATAGAAAGTATTCCCGTAAAGGAAGGGCAGCAAGTTGCAGCTAATGATGCTTTAGCCAAATTATCTTATAAAAGAATAACTGATATATCAAAGCTGGAATTTATACCGGAATCTAAAAACAATGCTAAGTTTGAATTATTTGCCAGTAAAGTTTCAAAAGGCAATGTTGTTGTAAATGTATTCGAAGCAAAAGATACGCAGCCTGTGAACCCTGTAAGAAGAAAAACCAATAACCCACTAAGAGTCGGTTCTAGAACTGAAGTTTCAGTAACTGGGAACTGGGAATAAATTTGGAACGGATAAATCAAAAATCTTTTAGATTATTAAAAAAAATTAAAGATCCCAAATTTGAAATTGATAGGCTGGAACATTACAGCCTATCGTTGTATATGGGGTTGAAAGATTTTCAAATTTTAATTACAGATTCCGAAAATAATCAATGTTTACTTCTTGAAGATTTTATTTTTGACCCATCCCTGTCATATGATGAAAAATTTTTTGTCATAAAGTTCATTATTGACGACCATCATCTTCTACTCGCAAATTTTTGGAATTCAATAAATCTTATCATTAAAAACAGAAATTTCTCTTTTGTTCCAAAAGGGCTGTTTATCGAAGACAAAGCTGCCACCTATCTAAAAGTTAATTCCGCTTTTGACTCATCGGAGGATGAAATAATGCTCACCTACCACAAGCAATTGGATATGGTAAATGTATTCACGGTGAAAAAAGAAATCGTCGATCTACTCTCCGGAATTTACCCAGAAAAAAAAGTCAGATACATTCATCAGAGCAGCACATTGATAAACGGGGTTATTAAAAAAAATCAAAATGGTCAAAGAGATACTGTTATTTATATAGACAGGTTTGGACTGCATATTCTTGTCGCTTCAAATAAAAAACTTGAGTTTTACAATCAATATGCTATCAAAAAATTTAATGACTATCTAAAGTATATTAAGATGGTGGCTAAGGAATTAAATATTAATTTGGAACAAGATGAGATCAAACTATATGGGTATTTAGGGCAGGATACACCACATTTTGGCGCCCTGAAGAAATCATTGCATCAATTAACTTTGGGAGAAAGACCGGAAAATTTAAATTTCGGATACGTATTTGACGAAGTATTGGAACACCAGTATTTCGATATATTCTCAGCAGACACATTTAGAGTTTAACTCAACTATGAAAAGAATCGCATTATTTCCAGGCTCCTTTGACCCTTTTACCAAAGGTCATGAAGATATTGTTTTGCGAGGAACACAAATATTTGATGAGATCATAATTGCAATTGGTTATAACTCGCAAAAAAAACGCCACTTCGATATTGATTATATGGTTGCCAAAATCAAAGAATGCTTTTCGGGAAAGGACAACATTATAGTAGATAAATATACCGAGCTGACTGCTATTTATGCCAATCGAAATGGGGCCAATTATCTACTTAGGGGACTGCGCAATACAACAGATTTTGAATATGAAAACAGCATTGCAATGGTCAATAAAGATCTTTACAATGGGCTTGAAACCGTATTTTTAATCACCTCGCCAAAATTTGCATTTATAAGTTCAACCATCATAAGGGAGGTTCATAATTATGGTGGCGATGTCAGCAAATACATACCTTATACACTTTAGTCCATCAGATTATAATGGCGAAAAACATCTCTAATTGAAGGGTATGTATTATAAAATGCTTCAACAAGCTCTGTTTCATTCATCCATTTTATTTCTTCAATATTCTCCTCAAGCTGTGGCTTCATTTTAGAGTCATCGACACAATACATTCTAAACCAGTAAGTTTTTTTGAGTATTCTCTTCCCGTTTTGTTTGTAGGTATGCCAGGTATGACATATTTTTTTTCCTAATTTCACTTTCACATTGCATTCTTCCTCCACTTCTCTGATGGCAGCTTTTTTGGGTTTTTCACCTTTCTCAAGCTTCCCTTTTGGTAAATCCCACTTCTTCAGTCTCCATATCATTAGTACTTCACCTTCATTAAGGACCAAACCACCCGCTGCTTTAATGATGGTATAATCATTTTTTATATCGGTGACAACTTTTTTATAGTCATGCACCGTAAAGGTAATTTCCTCGAGTTTTTTAATAAAATTTTGCTTTAGAAAAACTAAAAATTCATCAATCAACTCTGCTTTAGCATCTTTAATCAATACCTCTCCCACAAGTTTGTCAAACCCTTTGAATGATCCTTTTTCATATATATAATCGTAATTAGAAGTTTTAATGAACTCCTGGTCAGACAGGATAATTACCGGAATATCTTTTATAAAAATTTTCATGCGTTAATAAAAAATTCACTGCAAGAAATAAAATTATTTTTATTTGGCCTCCTTAATTCACCAATATCTCACCATTTTAAAAAAAAGCATTAACAATCAAAATATTCTAATAAAATGCTCATGAGAATAAATTTTCACGAGCATATAATAAAGTGGATATAGATAAACTATTTTTTAAAAATTAAATTATTTTGAATTATTCTCAGAATTATTCTGGTTAAAAATCATATTATTTACTTTTATGACAGATTAGAAAAAAATTTGATATGAAGGACACAGCGAAGATTGTAGCAAAAAAACTATTGGAGATAAATGCGATAAAGCTAAATGTTGAAACACCATTTACATGGGCATCTGGCTGGAAGTCTCCCATTTATTGTGACAATAGACTTGCTTTGTCTTACCCGGAAATCAGAACTTATATAAAGAACCAATTATCAGAAACGATAAAAAGTTCTTTCCCAGATGTTGAAGCCATCGCTGGTGTTGCAACTGCCGGAATTCCCCAGGGTGCTTTGGTTGCGGATGCCTTAAATATCCCTTTCATTTACGTTCGGTCAAAACCAAAAGGCCATGGAATGGAAAATCTTATCGAAGGCAAGATCACACCTGGACAGAAGACCGTTGTAATTGAAGATCTCGTATCAACAGGAGGAAGCTCTTTAAAAGCTGTTGAAGCCCTTAAGAGCAATGAGTTTTTAGTGCTTGGAATGGTTTCAATATTCACCTATGGTTTTCCTGTCGCCCAGGAAAATTTCACATCGAGTAATGTAAAATTAATTTCTTTGAGTGATTACAATGAATTGATAGATGAAGCATTAAACTTGAATTATGTAACTCAAGAGCAGGTAGTTAGTTTAAAGAAATGGAGAGAAAACCCTTCTGAGTGGAGTGCATAAATGTAAACTAATAATCGCCGTTTATTCCCATTCCAAATAACGCAAAATCATATTTTACAGGATCTTCAGCATCGAACTTTTTAAGATTATCAGTGAGTTCCACGGCCATATCCCAACTGACTTGCTTTCTATGAATTAGGTTAAATTTTCTTGCAACTTTTTCAACATGCACGTCGCACGGGCATATTAACTGGGATGGTTTTATATTGTTCCATATTCCAAAATCAACTCCACAATTATCCTTTCTCACCATCCATCGAAGAAACATATTGATCCTTTTGCAGGCAGATTTTTTAGATGGACTTGCAACGTGTTTACCTGTTCTTTTGGGAAAATAATCATCTGACACAAATAGGTTATAAAAATTATCAATCCCTTTTTCGACATTATTTGCACCATCGACCGGTATAAATATCTCCTCTAATGAAATATGGTTTGTATAGTATTTTCTAAAAAAATGAATAAAATAAAGGAGATCAGTGGCATTAAATGTCCTGTGTTTAAAATTGAGTACATTTTTTAAATCCCACTCTGAATGATACCGAATGAATTCATATGGGGCATTTTCCATAAGCATCATCAACTCCAGGCTTTTATTAATGATTGTTTTGCGAAGTCCCCACGCAAAAGTAGCCGCAAAAAAACCTGAAATTTCTATATCCTGTAGAATTGAAAAATTATGGGGTATAGAAATTGGGTCATTTTCGATAAAATCAAGATTGTTGTACTTAAGAAAATTAAGCTCAAATAGCTCTGATAAATGGTCCCGATCCAATTTAGATAGTTCTATGGTATATATGAAATTTCCACGGGAAACCTGTTGTCAACAGCACCCAGTCGATCATAGGCTTTTTTAGAAATCTTTAAAATTACCTTTCCATTGTCACCTGTTGGAGGAATCGTACCTACAATCCTCACAAATACACTCTGGTTGTTCATCTCATTTCTGACTTGCATAATGGTGCCAACAGGTGCCTCACGGTGAAGCGCCAGATATTTTTTAGTGTTAGATGTATCGTCTATAACCTCGGCGAGTCCTTTCATTACCATTTTCTCGGATGGTTCTTTCAGAGTTTCTACCTCTTTAATCGAATTCGCTGTGCTTACCGGAGTTACACCCAATGTAGATGTTGAAGCGGTTTCATTTTTTTGAGAAGCAGTCATTTTTCCCTCATTAGCAGCAGCAATCGGTAACATGGATGAATTTGCTTTTTGCACTACGTCTGGACGCTCTGTCGATAAGGAAACAATCAATACTTGTCCGACGTTTAAAGAACTGGATTTCAAACTATTCCATTTTTTTAATTGGTCGGTAGATACATTGTACATCCTGGAAATTGAATACATTGTTTGCGATTGCTCTACAATATGCGTTTTACCTACAATTTCTGATTTACTCGTCACTTGAGCTTTAATCTGATCATCTGTTACTCCTTTTATTATTATTTTTTGACCAATAGAAATATCGTTTTCACTAAGGTTATTCCACTTTTTAATATCATCAACTTTCACATTGTATAATCTCGAAATTGAAAAAAGTGTCTCTGAAGATTTCACCGTATGGTATTTCTGGTCTTTCGCATTATTAATAACATGAATTGGAATAAGTACTTTCTGTCCGACATTCAGACTTGTTACGGAATTTGGATTTGCATCTTTAATAGACTGAACATCAACGTTATATTTCCTGGATAACGCATAAAGCGTTTCTCCTGGACCGACCTTATGAATTATAAAATTATTCCCATTTTCTTTAATAACACCAACCGAATCATTTTGATGTATTAGAGATGAATATCCCTGGATATTCATGCAAAAAATTATGGAGAGCAGAATGAAAAAAGTTTTCATAAATCCTAAATAACAATTTTACTATTGAATTCAACCATTACCTAAAGTGCGCTAATCAGCGCAGTTTTGGCAATATATTTTAAAACGAATTTGCAACTTAAAAAATTGACGCCCAAAGATAAAAAGAATATACTTCGAAATAGAATATAAAACTAGCTTGTTAATTATTAAGGATCGTTAATATAGCCTGAATTTAGTTTTAACTAACTAGTTTTTTAATTCTTGAAAATCCTGACTTTTGAAATTCAAGTATTTTATATGCTTACATGGTCATCTAGGATGTGGAATGTTCTTGAATGTTCTTTGGATAATCGAAGGTAACTAATTCTCCTATTCCCTCATTTACTTCCTTCCATGAAGAAACTTCAAAATTAATCTCGGCAATTCCACAGGTTGGTATATTATATATATCAGCCCCAGAAAGATCATTTACAAGATCTGTTAATCCTGGATTATGGCCAAACAACATTAAGGTATCAGTTTCATCTGAAATGGATTGAATTAATTTTATCATATCACTCGTTGATCCATGATATAAGCGAAAATTTTTATTTATATTCTCTAACGGAAAAGAAATTTGTTGAGCAATTCTTTTTGCTGTAGCCGCTGCTCTTTTTGCGGGAGAAGTCCGCAATTCATCTGGTCTAACATTTCTGTCAGCTAATCTTTGCCCCATTTCGAGGGCATTTTTCTTTCCTCTTCTATTTAAAGGGCGATCAAAATCATCAAGCTCAGGATGACTCCAGCTTGATTTAGCATGTCTTACAATAAATATTTTTTTCATTAGCTAGTTTTTAATTATGCCTAATTAATTACGAATTAAGACTATTAAATGTTATTGAATGAAACCTTTTTTCTTAGTTCACGTCATGGTATATATGAATATTTGTTTATATGATTAAACGTTCATATATTTGTGTAAAAATAATGTCATGAAGAAAAATATATTCATTATCGGGATTCTGTTTGCAGTGATGATTTCAGTAGGCATGATCTTTTTAAAGAAAGGTGGAGAAAATGAAATGGTGGAATCACCAGAAGTATCAAGAATCGAAAAAGCAGAAAATACAACAAATAAATCGAATATGGAAAAGTTAACAAAAGCGGCTTTCTTAGAGAAAGTTTTTGATTATGAAAAAAATAAAGAATGGAAGTTTGAAGGCGATAAGCCTTGTCTTATAGACTTTTATGCTGATTGGTGCGGTCCATGTAAAATGGTCCATCCGATACTCGTTGAGTTGTCAAAAGAATATGAAGGAAAAATCGATATTTATCAGATCGATACTGAAGCTGAGCAGGAATTAGCTGCCGCTTTTGGAATCAGAAGTATCCCTTCATTATTATTTTGCCCAACAGAAGGTCAGCCTCAAATGGCCCAGGGAGCTTTACCAAAAGCAACTATGAAAAAGGCAATCGAGGAAATACTTCTTGCTAAAGAAACTTCTGAAGTAAACTAATTTCAGAAACAAAAATAATATTATAACCCTTTAAAGTTTAAGTCCATCATTTTATGATGGACTTTTTTTTTAACCTATTTCAATATTATAAACCTAAACTTCTGAGACAATATAATAAGTTGATCCCCCGAAATCATATACTGGTGGAGTTTTGATTTATAATCACAAGCCAAAGGACATTATGAAATAAGTTCGGAATCAAAATGAAAAGATAACCTTTTTGTCTGAAAATCCGTTGAAAAAAAATAGCCACAAAGTGAACGACCTCTATTAGACATCACTCACCCTGTGACTTGGTATAACTTAAAAAATAATAATTGTTGTATCGCTTAAAAAGTATATCAAAAGTAATGGAGGTCTTCTTTTAAAAATATGATCTTTATCAGGTTTTTGCAAAATAGGCTTATTTAAAATTATTCTTAATATAGGCAAACGGTTCAGTTACAAAAAATAACATCGACAATCTATATCCACGGGCCAATTCTAAAAAATAAAGCCAAAGTTTAAACCGACCCTTGGCGAAATGACAAACTTGGAATCGTTAACATCCTCGAATATTTCATCATAGACTGGGTTATTTGGATATTTTTTCTCGTATAGCCTATATCCAAATCCAAAACCGATAAAGGCATCTATTGTAAATCCCAGAGAATTATTCCTATATCTGTCACCAAAAAGTCGCATCCACCTATCTCCAATAAAGAAAGCGTATTCAAATTTTGTTTCCTTTGTATCAATTTTTATCTTATTCAGATTCATAGATGTTGAATCAATGACATTTGCAAAATGTTTAAGAGAAGTTAAACTCACCTCATGACCAAAATAAAACATGCCAAAACTTCCTTCAGGATGATAGAATTTTTGCTTTAATGCAATATTAAATCCCCTACTATAGACCTCATTTAGTGGTAAGTTTTCCGATGAAGTATAAAATGGGTCTCGAAGGAGAGTCCCCATGATCTCATATCCAAGACGCTCTTCTATATAGTATTCAAAAGAAATTGGCAGTTGATTAAAAATTGTAGCTAAAGGATTAGTTGATATTATAATGCCCTTATATTCATTTATTACCGGGTCAAAATATCTAGACTTATAGCTTTTAAATTTATACTCGGGTTTAATGTAATTACCTCTTTGTGTTTTCTTTTTCTCTACCAGTTTATAAATCGGTTTGTTGTCTTCATAATAAGGCCTGTAATAACCAGCAAGACTTCCATCCTCCTTATATAATTCCCATATTCCAACATTTACTCCATTGTTGATTTTACCCTTCATTTTAGGATTGCCATTCTTATAATAACCGGTATATTCTCCATTTCCAGATGTATATGTACATTCACCTTCCTTTGTTCCATCTTCGTAATAATACTTCCATAACCCATCTCTCATTCCATCAAGTATTTGTCCCTCTGCCTTTATCTTTCCACTCTCATAATATTCTGTATAACTCCCATTATCCTGTTTAAATACTCCCTCTGCTTTGAATTTCCCATCTTCTCCAAATATTTTCCAATAGCCTTCTTTTTTACCTTCCCGCAGTGCTCCTTCAGAACTTTTTTCTCCATTTCTATGAAAATAAATCCACTGTCCTTCTTTTTGACCGTCTGTATAATTACCCCTTGTCGATACTAATTCATTATCATGATAAAAAACCCAGGGCCCTACTCTTTTTCCCTTATCATATTTTCCCATCGCTTTTATTTTCTCATTTTCATGATAAAAAACCCATATGCTATCACTCTTCCCATTTATATTCAAACCTTCTGCTTTTAACTTTCCATCAATATAAAACTCCTTATACCTACCTCTGTCATTTTTGTAATAGACCTGAGCTTTAAGTTCTCCTTCTTCATAAAAATAATTCCAAATTCCTTCTTTCTTTCCTTTATTAATAAAACCCTGTGATTTTAAATTGCCACTTTCATAGTAGAATTTCCATATTCCCTCTCTTTTGGAATTCACTATTTTCCCAGCCATACTCAAATTTCCATTTTCATAATAGTATTCCCAAAATCCATGATTTATCCCTTTGCGAATCATCCCGCTCATTTTCTTTTCACCACTTTCATAATAGTAGGTCCACAAGCTGTCAGGATAATTATCTTTAAAAAATCCTTTCTTTTCTAAAACACCATTTTGGTAGAAGGATTTATAAGGGCCACTGAGCTGGGCACTGATTGAATCCTCAATGAAATAAATCTCCTTAATCGATGTATTGTTGTCATCGTAAAAGGTTTTAATTTCAATATTTTGTGCATAGGAATGATTTACTATAGATATAGCAAAGACAATTACCACTAAGATTCTTTGTGAGAAATCCATCAAAATTCTATACACCTGGCTTTGTTAAAACCCTTTAAAACAAAATACTATTAATGTTAAAAAATTATTTTTTAAAATCCTTCGCAAGGCAATAAATAGGTGTTAATTCCATAAAAAAAGATACTAAACCTTATAATTATTTAGCCTTCAACTATTGTTTCTTCATGATAATAGCAGTTCTGCTCGGCAGATAAATACTTAATTGATCTTCTTCGAGGGTATGATAATCGATATCGGTATCAATTCTTGAAAATCCTCCGACTTCTTTACTGTCTGTTGATAAAACTATTTTATATTTTCCCTTCCCAATCGAATTAAATTTATAACCAGGAATAGAATTTTCATTATGGAAATTAAAAGCAAAAATTAAATTATTTCTTTCGAAGATAATCACTTTATTTTGTTCGTCCATATTGATCTGCTGAGCCGGTAAAGAAGATAAAATATTGTAGTTTTTCAATACAGAAATCATATCATGATCAAATTGGGCCAGGTACTTATATTTCAAATTTTCATCATCCACCAAGGACCATTGTCTCCTCGCATATTTATAGCTCCATCCATTACCTTCCCTTGGAAAATCAATCCATTCAGGATGTCCAAATTCATTTCCTATAAAGTTTAAATATGCTTCTCCACCAAGACTTGCAGTAAACAGACGAATCATTTTATGCAATGCCAAACCACGGTCAATTACCATATTTTGGTCATTCACTTTCATATGAAAGTACATTTCCTTATCCATTAGCCAAAATGCAAGTGTCTTGTCTCCAACAATAGCCTGGTCATGAGATTCGGCATAAGCGACAGTTTTTTCATTGAACCTGCGGTTGGTCATAACGCTCCAAAGTTCATGGATATTCCAGTCCTCATCTCTTTTTTCTTTTAGATACTTTATCCAAAAATCAGGAATCCCCATACCAAGCCTGAAATCGAAACCAACACCACCTTCCATGATTTTTCGGCAAAGGCCCGGCATACCACTCATATCTTCTGCAATAGTTATCGCATGAGGATTTAACTGATGTACCAATTCATTTGCAAGTTGCAGGTATTTCAAAGCATCCCAATCGACCCCTTCGACAAAATATTTATCATAATGGTCAAAATCCATAAAAGCACCATGATGGTGGTACAGCATGGAAGTGATGCCATCGAACCTAAATCCATCGATATGATATTCTTCTATCCAAAATCTAACATTGGAAAGCAAATATTGCTGCACCTCGATCTTACTATAATTAAAAAGCTTAGAGTCCCACTGATTGTGAAATCCCCTTCCTCCCTCATGAAAGTACTGATGCCCTGAGCCATCAAAATCATTGAGCCCCTCGGCAAAATTTTTAACTGCGTGAGAATGAACAAGATCAATGATTATTGCCATTCCCATATTATGGGCTTTATTCACCAAATTCTTAAAATCCTCCGGAGTTCCAAACCTACTGGATACACTAAAAAAGTTTGATACATGATAGCCAAAGGAGCCATAATATGGATGCTCCTGAATAGCCATTAATTGTATGGTGTTATATCCAAGTTTTTTAATTCTCGGCAGCATTAGCTCCGTAAATTCCACAAAAGTCCCAACACCCTCCTTTTCCTGGGCCATTCCTACATGGGCTTCATATATTATGGGATTTTGAGTAATTTTTTTCAGATCAAAACCTTTACCAGACCAATTAAACTTTCTATTTAAATCCCATATCTGGCCATTGAAACCATGTGTTTTTTCATCTTGAACAACTCGAAAAATATAAGCTGGAATTCTATCATGTGCGCCATTCTTAGCAACAACATGGACCTTTATTAATTCGCCCTCGGCAAGCACATCCTGAGGTATGAATATTTCCCAAATTCCTTCTTTTACCTTTTTCAAGGGATGGGCAGTATTATTCCAGTTATTGAAATCTCCTATTAAAGAGAGGCTGTACGCTTCAGGCGCCCATTCCCGATAATACCAACCTTTCTCTTTCTTATTATAATTAATCCCCAGGTATCTATATGCAGAGGCAAAGTTTTTCAACGATTTTGATACTGATTTTATCCCTTTCAAGGCATTGCTAAACCTGGTAATACGATCACTGATTTCATGTGTATATGGAGTTAACCATGGGTCATCAATCACGATTTTAGGAATACTTTTCTTTCTCATATCATTAAACTGAAATTATTAGGATTTCACTTACAATTAATAATAGCTCAATTGTAATTGCAATTCCAACTTAACAAAAAAAACTGAAGAATTATAGAGGGGAGTAAAATGAAAAAGGGAAACTTGAGTGCCTCCCCTTTTCAACATCAACCAAACAACCAAAAAAATTATTAATGTTAAATTATATACTTCTACGTAGAAATATATAATTGATATTTCTTTCTTTATAGTATCAAATATAACTATTCCAATGCTATAAAAACACATTTTTCTCACAATTCAAAATATTTTTTATTGTATTTTTTAATAAAATAAAAAGTGAAAGAATAAACCTAAGTATTTCTTGAGTTATCAATGCAAAATTAATTATAAATTTTTCAACAGTTCACAAAACACAATAGTTCGCAGTCATACATTCATTACACTTTTTAACAAATAGAATTGACACTTTTTGACTATTTGCACAAAATTCACGTCGAAAAACATCTTGCCGGATATCTTTAAAATGCCAAAATCTCAGATTATTTCTGTTGGCTAAATCATATTTTTTTTAATCGCTATGAAAAGATGTTTTTTACAGTTTTCAATAAATAAAAAAGGCTCCTATAATAAGAGCCTTTCCAAATATAATTTTCATGAATTAATTTTTCTCTTTTCCTCCCTTTCCTCTTTTAGATTCCGAGGGAGAAGTACCCGCGATTGAACCTCTCATTGAAGTATCAGCCTGGATATTTTCCATTTTATAATAATCCATTAAACCCAGGTTACCGGAACGGAATGCATCAGCTATTGCTTTTGGGATCTCTGCTTCAGCAAGAATTACTTTCGCTCTCGCCTCCTGTGATTTGGCCTTCATTTCCTGCTCCTCAGCTACCGCCATGGCTCTACGCTCTTCAGCCTTAGCTTCTGCAACTTTTAAGTCAGCGCTGGCCTGATCAGTTTGCAGAGTTGCTCCTATATTTATACCAACATCAACATCTGCAATATCGATGGACAATATCTCAAAAGCTGTCCCCGCATCAAGACCTCTTTGGAGGACGAGTTTTGATATTTTATCCGGATTTTCAAGTACCTCTTTATGTGAATCTGCTGAGCCAATTGAAGTTACAATACCCTCGCCAACCCTGGCTAATATAGTATCTTCTCCTGCGCCCCCTACTAATTGCTGAATGTTTGCCCTGACAGTCACTCTTGCCGTTGTTATTAGCTGAATTCCATCCGAAGCAACTGCTGCTACTTTAGGTGTAGTAATTACCTTTGGATTTACAGAAAACTGAACAGCTTCAAAAACATCTCTTCCTGCCAGATCAATTGCTGTAGCTTGCTTAAAATCCAAATTCATATTAGCCTTTTCAGCAGAAATCAATGCCCTGATAACACCTGGTACATTCCCTCCAGCAAGGTAATGAGTTTCTAATTCATTAGTTCCTACCGGAATTCCAGCTTTATTCGCTGTGATTAATTCCCGGACAATCACTCCCGGAGGAACCTTTCTGATTCTCATAAAAACGAGTTCAAAGAGCCCAACCTTTACTCCGGAAAAAATAGCTGTAATCCATAGATTTACAGGCACGAAATACAAAAATATAAAAAGGAATACGATCCCTAATACCAAGAAAATCAACAACGTCATTGGTTCCATTTAATAATTATTTTATAGGTTCTACATAAATTTTGCGATCACTGTCCACACTGGTCACTTTTATTTTACTGCCAGTAGTCAGATAATTTCCTAGTGTTTTGACCTCATAGATTTTATTATAAATCTCTGCTTTTCCATAAGGTCTTAATGCTGAATAAGCAATCCCCTCGGCTCCTACTAAATGCTCAACTTTCAGGTCTTCATTAATTTTGCTTTTATTAATTGTTTTCAACGCAAATCTTTTCCATAATCCAGACCGAAAGCTGAAAAAAGTTGCCGCCCCACCGGTACCTATGGCTCCGATTAATATGAAGGTCCCAATCTGAGCACCAAACTTGCTGTATCCGAAAATTACTCCAAAAACCATAAGCGCTACTCCTATAATCCCGAGGATGGTAGTTCCCGGTACAAATATGATTTCAACAATCAACAAAACGATGCCGGCTATTAATAGCAAAATAACAGTTATCCAATCCATTTTCAGCCTTTAGGAGTAGTTATTCAAATGTAATAAATTCTCACTCAAGATCACTACATTAATATGCTTTTGCAAAAACTACTTTTTTGCTTGAAGGCTTGCCACTGTAAATACAATTCCCCTGTTCTTCTTTTTCATCAAGCAAAATACATCTTATGGTGGCCTTTGTTTCATTCTTAATTTTTGCCTCCGTCTCAGCAGTGCCATCCCAATGGGCTTTCACAAAACCACCCTTATTTTTTAAAACTTTCTTGAATTCATCGTAAGAATCAACTTCACGGGTATTTTCCTCCCTATATTCCATCGCTCTCCGGAAAATAGAATTTTGAATTTCATTCAATAGATTTTCTACAATTTCATCGATATTATCCATGCTCACTATTTCTTTTGTCAAAGTATCCCTGCGAGCTAATTCCATCGTATTATTCTCTAAATCCCTCGGCCCGATAGCCAGCCTTAAGGGAACACCTTTAAGCTCATATTCAGCAAATTTCCAACCGGGCTTATAGGTATCTCTATTATCATAATGAACAGAAATTCCACGAGCTTTCATCTTTTGAATGACACCACTCACCTTCTCATCTATTAAAGCATATTGGTCTTTGCTCTTGATTATTGGAATTATTACCACTTGTATCGGGGCAAGTTTTGGTGGTAATACCAATCCGTTATCATCGGAGTGTGCCATAATTAATCCCCCGATCAACCTTGTGCTGACTCCCCATGAAGTCCCCCATACTAAATCCAATCCACCTTCTTTAGTTGCAAATTTCACATCAAAAGCTTTCGCGAAATTCTGTCCAAGAAAATGTGAAGTCCCAGCTTGAAGTGACTTTCCATCCTGCATAAGCGCCTCGATGCTATAGGTGTCAACAGCTCCTGCAAATCGTTCAGTTTCAGTTTTTATACCTTTTAAAACCGGAACAGCCATAAATTCTTCGGCAAATTTCGCATATATATTCAGGATTTTATATGTCTCCTCCACAGCTTCATCTTTAGTTATATGGGCCGTATGACCTTCCTGCCACAGAAATTCTGTGGTTCTCAAAAAGAACCTGGTCCGCATTTCCCATCTCACAACATTGGCCCATTGATTGACAAGAATTGGTAAATCTCTGTATGACTGAATCCAATTTTTATATGTATTCCAAATAATTGTTTCTGATGTTGGCCTTACGATTAATTCTTCTTCTAGTTTGGCATCAGGATCTACCACCACTCCCTTGCCATCATCACTGCTTTTCAACCGATAATGTGTAACAACAGCACACTCTTTTGCAAAACCTTCTACATGGTCGGCCTCACGACTTAAGTATGATTTTGGTATAAAGAGTGGAAAATAGGCATTTGAATGCCCGGTTTCTTTAAACATTTTGTCCAGGGCTGCTTGCATTTTTTCCCAAATAGAATATCCATATGGTTTTATTACCATACACCCCCTAACAGCCGAATTCTCGGCTAAATCAGCTTTTTTTACTAATTCGTTATACCAAGCAGAATAGTCATCAGCTCTTTTTGGCAATCCTTTGCTCATCTTTTTATAATTTGGTACAAAATTTGCTGCACATAAGAATGCAATCGTTTAGGCAAAAATAAGTTTTTGCAGATATATTAACTAAGTATTTTAAAATATCGTTATCTTTAATGCGGAGAAGTATAGAAATAAAGAAAGGAAAGTTATGAAAGCGCTAAAATCAATTAAATTATTGTCCTTGTCAATAAGTCTTTTAAGTTTAACTGTCATTTATTCAGCTGTTTATGCTCAGGAGTACGATGATATGTATTTCAAAAAATCTGACAGAAAAACTGCGAAAGTTGAGAAGTCCACTATTTTATCAAAAGAAAATAAAAATCAAAACAGTACTAATTATAAATCAATAAGCGAAACAACGGAAACATATTCTGCAAAAAATGTGAACCCGGAATATATTGCAAGGTATAAAAGCAGTGAATCTAATGAGGTCAGCGGACAATCTGCTAATAAGGATGATTCCTACAGTAGCCAGGATTATTTTGTGGAAGGATATGACAAAGATCAATATGTAAGTGATACGAAAAAAGGCGAAATTGATTATGCGGCTTTAAATAAAAGGGATCAAATGAGTTATAGCAACTATAGCCGTACAAATTCAAGTCCTTCATGGAGATTTAGCCCTTATATGAGTATGGGCATGGGTTTTGGTGGATATCCAGGTTATGGATATGGTTACGACCCATTTATGATGGGCTATGGCTCTGGCATGACAATGGGGATTGGCTTTGGATTTGGCTCAGGTTTTGGATTTTCACCATCAATGTCTTACAACATCGGAATGTCATGGGGCACGGGTTACAATCCATGGGGAGGTTATGGTTATCCTGGCTATAGCAACCCTTATAGAAGAGGATTTTATGATCCCTGGGGACCAATGTATGGATATTCACCATATAATAGCGGATTTGGTTATGGTGGTGGTTACCCATCTTATGGCTATGGATCAGGTTTTTATGGAGGCGGTAGTGTAATCCTCGCTGGAGGTTCTTCAGATTATGTAAATGGTAGAAATATCCAGTACAAGTCAAGAACATCAAGGAGCAGTTCAACTCCAAGATACACCAGAACAAGTTCGGATAAAGTAAGAGTTACATCTGCTGATTCTAGAATTAGAGTTCCAAACAGGGCCACTACAACAAGCACATCTGCTTCTAATGGACGTACAAGCAAAGATTACTCTAAGGTGCAAAATGAATATTATAGCCAGGCCAGAAGAAACAGTTCTTCAACGAAAAGAATTTCGACGAGTAGCAATAGCCGAAATTCATACAGAAGGACATCCACTGGATCTACAACTAGATATTCTTCTTCAATAAGTAATAATAAACCTTCAAGAAGTAGCGGTTATTCTTCAGGTTATAACAGATCTGCATCTAAAAGCAGTTCATCCTATTCAGGTAATAATAGTTCTGGTAGCAGGTCGAGAAGTTCCTTTTCTTCTCCGAGCAGAAGCAGTTCAAGCTATAGTGGAAGTAGTAGTGGATCAAGATCTTATTCTTCTGGCAGCAGCAGTTCTTCAAGCTCTGGCTCCAGGTCCTCAAGTTCATCCAGAAGCAGTGGAAGACATTAGTATTTATCTGGGGTAGGATATTTCAATATTTTATTATGAAAACCTTATATACACTTATATTAAGTGCGGGGATATTATTGACTCATCATTATGGTTACAGTCAATATGTACCGGGAGCATTGAATTATCATGATCAGGCCTTAATGTTTAGTAACTATAACTATACGGGAAGCGCCAGGATTCAGGGAATTGGAAATACCCAGATTAGTTTAGGAGGGGATATAAGTTCTGCATTATCGAACCCTGCAGGCCTTGGCTTTTATAATCGCTCTGAAATAAGTATAACTCCTTCCTACAATGTCTTCACCACAGAAAGTGAATATTTTTCTAACATGACAACATCAACGTTAGGGAAATTTAATATTGATAACCTGGGCGCAGTTTTCAACAAAAGCAAAGATGATGCAATCCCGGGAAAATGGAGAGGTGGCTCTTTTGCCATATCTTTCTCAAAAATCAACGAATTTAATAGTAGTATTAATTATTCAGGGATGAACCCCAGCAATGATATTTTAGATTTTTATGTTCAGGATGCTAATCGGCAAAATGTGAACAAAGATGAGTTGGTGGGTGTGACTTATGGCGCTTTTGCGACCTATCTCATGAGCGAATTTATCGATGTCATCGTAGATAATGGAGATTCCAGTTTATTCCCTTTTTACGAACGAACATTTTTCAGTGAATTCCCATCGGAGGAATTTCCAACTCAGCAATCTGAAATTATTTCCTCCTCCGGGAGTCAAAATCAATGGAGTTTTAGCTATGGAGGAAATTACGGAGACTTCCTCTATTTTGGAGCTACCTTAGGCGTTCAATCTTTGAGATATAATGTTGTGACACTGTATTCTGAAATTTATCCGGGACTGGATGGTGATATCGTTGACAATTCATCTTTAAGAGAAGATTTACTTACAGAGGGCATCGGAGTAAATGGTACTTTTGGTTTAATTGCAAGACCATTAAATTTCATGACCCTTGGATTCTCACTGATTACTCCCACATACCTTTCAATGAATGAACGGTATCAATATGCAACAACGGCTGATTATAATAATTTCAACATGGATAATTATGGAAATTATTTTGATGCCAACTATGACCTTATTGTTAATCCGGAATTTAATGACCCGGATTATGAATTCCCCGGAAGCTTCACGACATTTTTTGAAGAGAGCAACACACCCGTTTTAAATAGTGAATCTTTTAATGAAGAAAGCCTGTTTGATTACAAATTGACCACCCCGTTAAGAATCAATGGAGGCGCTACATTTTTCATTAGTAAAAGTGGTTTTATTTCTGCAGATATTGAATACATTGATTATTCCACGATGAATTTGAAAGCAAATGACGGATCTCTTTCAGGAAATAATGATGACATTAAAGAATTATATAATTCTGTGCTAAGTTATCGAATAGGTGGAGAATTCAGGTTGAAAGCATTCAGATTACGAGCGGGTTACAATTTTCAGCCAAGTCCATACAAAGCAAAAGAAATTGACAGAGATATACAGACATTCTCTGCCGGTCTTGGATTCAGATCTAGCAAGTTTTTCGTAGATCTGGCTGCTTCATATAAACAATTTAGCAGTTTTTATTCGCCATATGTTTTGGATAATCCGGATGATTTATCAACATACCAAACCAATTATGTTGACATTAAAAATAACAATATGAATATTGTATTATCTTTTGGCCTGTTTTTCTAATTTTTCTATTGCAAAAATTATTTGGTTTACTCTTTTTGAAATCTCAGAAAGATCTTGCTCAAGAGTTATTTTTGCCTGACTATAAAACAAGGTTCTCTCTTCTAATTTTTTTTCTAATTCAGCATACAGTTCGCTTTGATTCAAATCCTTAAGCAGTGGCCTTTTATGAGTTCCTTTTTTTAGCAACTTTTTATAAAGTGAATCTAAAGAGACGCTAAGAAAAATGGTGATCCCAGCATTATTCATTAATTCCATATTATTAAAAAAGCATGGAGCTCCCCCTCCTGTTGCGAGAATATAATCCTTATTTGAACTGATTTGCTTTAATAACATTTTCCGTTCCAATTCCCTGAAATATGCCTCTCCTTTATTTTTAAATATTTCCGGAATCGAAGTCCCTTCTTCTTCCACAATAGTTTTATCCAGATCTATGAATTTAACCCCTATTTCCCTGGAAAGGTATTTCCCAATTGTAGATTTCCCGGAGGCTGGCATACCTATTAAAAAATATTTCCCTTTTCTCATGAAGACTTTAAATCAAAATAATATAGAGCATTTATTATGAAAGTCTGATCCTTGGATCAATGGCGGCATACAATAGATCTACAAATATATTTATAATCACAAATATAGTAGCTATAAATAAGGTGACGCCCATAACCACTGGAAAATCCAAACTTTGCACAGCTTTTATGGTCGTAAATCCTAAACCTTTCCAATCAAAAATATATTCCACGAAAAATGCCCCCGCCATGAGAGACGCTAACCAACCTGAAACTGCAGTTATTACGGGATTCATGCTGTTTTTTAAAGCATGTTTAAATACAATTCTATATTTGGCCAACCCTTTGGCGTAAGCGGTTCTTATATAATCCATTGACAATACCTCAAGCATTGAGCTCCTGGTTAATTGAACAATTATTGCCATGGGTCGAATGCCCAGGGTAATTGCAGGTAAAATCAGGTTTTTGATTTGCAATTCCTTACCGCTCAACGGATTATTCACCCACAATTGCCCTGTAATATTCAATCCTGTATAGTCACTTAAATAGAAACCAAAAACCATTGCCATGACAATGGCAGAAACAAATGATGGTATAGAGATTCCAAAGACTGAAATAGAGATGATCAGATGATCCAGAAAAGAATTTTGATTAAGCGCGGCAATTATTCCAAAAATAATTCCAAAAAAGCTGGCTATCATCATCGCGGATAACGCCAACCACATTGTATCATCAAAGTTATCATAGATGATTTCCGTTACCTTTTTATTGGTCTGAAATGATCTCCTCATGTAAGGCCATTTAAATACCAAAACCTTATCATCAAATGTTTTTATCTCACTGTAACTATATTTTTGTCCGTTTTCAACGGATTTTTTATGGACAGAAATAAAGGAAAGGTCATTCAAATAATGTAAAAACTGAATATGTAGTGGTTTATCCAGGCCTAATTCTGAAGTGATGGACTGACGGGTATTAATATCACTCCGTTGACCTGCAATCATTGCAACCGGGTCTCCTGGTAATGCGTGAAATAGTAAAAAAACAACCACTACAACACCAAAAAGCACTAATATCCCATATCCGATTCTCTTTATAAAAAATCTCAGCATGAAATATTAATTAATTAATGTCATAACTTCCCTTTTGGTAGGTATATCATTGTTGTGCCATTTTCCAAGCACGACACCATCTTTCATAAGAATTAAGCCTGGATTGGCGCGAATCATTGCTTTAATTACCGTTCCGTCGGCATGGTAATAAGGAATTGAGACTTGATACTCATGTCTGAAATTTTCATAGGAAGCCTCATCATTTGCTGTAATTACCCATGTTTGCACCTCTGGTTTAATTTCCTCTGCCAACCTGACTATTTCATCAACTTTCTCATACCTGGATTTATTGACGTCACTAAAGAGCACCAACATTTTTATACCATTAAAAGACTCTTCCGTAAAATCTCCTTCCTCACTCCATATATTATAATCCGTTATTTTTGGTTGAGCTTCCGGATTGAGCAATACCATTTCCAAAAATTTATATGTCGTATCGGTAGGATAAGACTCAAATTCATACGTTTTTCCATCCTTTTCCATAATGTATTCATATTGAAAATCTTCAGATGGCTGCATTGACTCCCGGATATTTGCACCAATTTTATATGGTCTGAAATCAATCATGGGAAGGTGCTCAATTGCATTGTAGGCTATGAATATATTCAATGTCAATATGACTCCCAAAATTGCAAACCCAGCATTTTGAGAAAATTTCTCTTTAAACATTTTCTGTCTGACAAAGATGTAAACAGATAAAACTAACAAGATGATATCTTTAAAGAATGACTGCCAGGGATCTAATGGAATTGCATCTCCAAAACATCCACAATCCGTCACCTTATTAAATGCCGCTGAATAAAAAGTAAGAAATGTAAAAAAAACAATCAATAAGAGCAGCACCAGAGAAGTTATCTTAATTTTAAAATTGATGAGCAATGCTACTCCTAACAATATTTCAAGAATTACAACAAATAGACCAATAGATAAAGCAAAAGGAACCAAATAATGGAATATCGAAGATATGTCATTTGCAAAAACCTCAAAATACTCTTCCATTTTGATGGCTGTCCCCATCGGATCGTTGAGCTTAACCAAACCGGAAAAAATAAAAAGTAAACCCACAAACCATTTCACGACTATATCGATATATTTCATTTACTCACTCCTTAGCTTAATTAAACAAAATATTGCGTAATTCATCATATCCTGATAATTGGCTTTTACACCCTCGGATATAATAGTCTTGCCTTTATTGTCTTCTATTTGTTTAGTCCTCAGTATTTTCATGAGAATAATATCAGTCATAGAGTTCACCCTCATTTCTCTCCAGGCTTCATCATAATCATGATTTTTGTCTTTATGGAGTGTTATTGTCTCATGGACGGTTTTATCATAAAGAGCGCCTACTTCTTCAAACTTCATTTCCATTGAAGCATCCCTGGGAAGTTCAAGCTGGATTATTGCTATGATACAATAATTCACAATTCCTAAAAATTCATTCTGAATGCCATCATCGATTTTCTGAACACCTTTTTCCTGAATTGATCTAATTCTTTGTGCTTTGATCATGATCTGATCCGTGATGGAGGGCAATCTCAACACTCGCCAAGCAGTTCCGTAATCTCTCGTTTTCTTCTCAAATACTTCTTTGCAAGCCTTTATAACTTCTTTATATTCGCTTATCGTTTTGCTAGCCAAAATGCAGGTTTCTAAGTGTGTAATAAAAATTTTAATAGATAATTGGCATCGAAAGATAAAGCATTTTATTCAAAAAATACACTTAACATAAATGGAAAAATTCTAAATGTGTCGCTACCTAAAATTATGGGGATTCTCAATGTGACAAATGATTCCTTTTATGACGGTGGAAGGTATATGAATGAAAAGGAAATTGCTTTTAAAATAGAAAAATTAATTTCTGATGGTGCGGATATAATAGATATTGGAGGCTATTCTTCGCGCCCGGGGGCCAAACACATTGATGAAAAAATTGAGACGAAGAGAGTTTTAATGGGGATAAAAATCGTTAGGTCTTTTGGCGAAGAAATTCCAATTTCTGTAGATACTTTTAGATCAAGTGTAGCAAGGATATCGATAGAAGAGGGGGCGGATATAATTAATGATATTTCAGGAGGCAACCTCGATGCAAAAATGTTTCAAACAATTTCGGAATATAATGTGTCTTATATAATGATGCATATGGTGGGAACGCCTCAAAATATGTCTAAAAATGCTTCATATGACAATATTCTGATAAATATGGCTGATTATTTTAATAAAAAACTAAGGGAATTAACACAATTTGGCATAAAAGATGTTATTATTGATATAGGCTTTGGGTTTTCAAAAACTATTCTTCAAAACTATAGATTACTTGATAATTTAAGGTGGTTTAAAAGCTTAAATTCACCTCTGTTAGC
This sequence comes from Bacteroidota bacterium, assembly GCA_024280115.1. Classification (GTDB taxonomy): domain Bacteria; phylum Bacteroidota; class Bacteroidia; order Cytophagales; family Cyclobacteriaceae; genus JAAUQL01. Next base: position 58,510 of record JAJRQT010000106.1, read on the forward strand.
AGGAATATCAAGGAAATCCATGATTTATAAAAGTTTGAATTGCAAGCCTGAAGAAGCGCTAAATGGTACATCAGTCCTCAATACAATTGCCCTATTAAACGGGGCCAATATATTAAGAGTTCATGATGTAAAAGAAGCGAAAGAAACGATTAGCTTAGTAAATTTATTATCAAATTGATTCTACTTTTTAATATCGGTTTCCTTGAAATAAGCTGGGTTGATATTATAGATATCATGGCTGTTACTATGCTATTGTATCAGGTTTACAAATTGATGAAGGGCAGCATAGCTTCCAAAGTGTTTCTTGGGTTCCTCCTACTTTATCTGACCTATTTAATGGTAAATGCTGCTGAAATGGAACTCCTGTCAGCCATCTTGGGTCAGTTTATGGGCGTTGGAGTTTTGGCTCTAATAATCCTTTTTAGCCCGGAAATCAGAAAATTTTTATTACTAATTGGAAAGTCAACAACTTTCAGCAGGGAAAATCTTTTTAAAAATCTCCCCTGGAAAAAGAATGAAAGTACCGATCAATTTGATATAAATCCGGTAATAGATGCCGCGAAAACCCTTGGAGGTTCCTACACTGGCGCCTTAATAGTTTTTTCCAGAGAATCGGAATTGAAGTTTTATGCAGACTCCGGAGATCGCATCGATGGCCTGATATCAAAGAGACTATTGCTTTCAATTTTTAATAAGAATAGCCCATTGCATGACGGTGCAGTGATTATTCACAATGGCCGTATTTCTGCAGCGAGATGTATATTACCCGTGAGCGATCTTGAAAATTTACCGGCACAATTTGGCCTCCGTCACAGAGCCGCCATTGGCATGAGCGAGACAACAGACACTTTAGTCTTGGTAGTTTCTGAAGAGACTGGACAAATGTCTATTGTGCGAACCGGGAAAATCCATCATAATATGTCCATTCAGGAAATTAGGAAAATGATCAATAATTACTTCCTCGAAGAAAAGGAGTCAAAAGACAGCTTACCTCAGACTAAATTTGAAACGATAATTAGTGAAGAACAATCGGAATCCAGTGAGGAAATTAAAGGAGAATCCCAGGAAAGATCTAGTGTGATTTAACTTGGTTTTCAAATAGAGAGTTCAGCGGTTTAGTTTAAATTTCCTTCAGAAACACCTTTACGAAGTTAAATAAGCAACTCAAAATATATGTAAAAATTCAGAAACAAGCAGGACACCGATTATTGGGAATTACAATATAAAGAGGCTTCCAATAACTCATTCACATTTAAAGGTAATAATCCCGAAATATTATTAATTTAAAAAATAGATGAATTTATTGCTGCAATGCAGAATAATAAACATTTAATTTAATCTGATCCTTGGGAGAAACAAATTGATCTACAGATAATATGGATTTCCAAAGATTTATCTGGCCAATCAATAATAGTGTATCTGTTGTAGCACCACTTGTCAAATTTTGAATATAGTTGGTGACATTCCCGATATACTGACCTTTGTTCTCAGACGGATCTTTTGCAAATGTCAAACGTCCCGTTGTCGCAAATGTTATGCCCATGGTAAGTGAATCATATACCTCTACGAAATTATTATCCTCCCCGGTAATGTACAAATCAAGTGATCCTGGTGGCGTTAAAAAATCAGCATAATTTTCGACAGGGATTACAAGTTCGGCTCTATTTATTACGAGATGGTCTATCGTATCCAGAAAATTTAAATAAGAACCAATATTCAATTTGGTGAAAATTCCAGTTGCCGCCTGAGCATAAGTGAGTCCGTTATTTGTCTCAAAATCCGTATTATAGCCGGGAATCCCTTCGATTGGCGTTCCTGATTTATCAAGCGTAATATTATTATAGTATTTCGTCACGTTAAATCCTGCAGTATCAAGCCCTTGCAGAATGAAATCAAAAAAAGTCGTGTCCACAGCATCATGTATATACAATCTTGCAAAAGTTGACTGGCTTTCGGCATGTATCCCGACAATTACTTCATTTGATTGTTCAGGAACTATCGCAAATCCATTAAAAAACTTTCTGAATTCCACATTGTTGGAATACGTCAAAGTGTCCGTCCGTGCCTTTTCCATGAACCGCATTCCTAACTCATCGGCTAATCTGGCACTATAAACCGTATCTACTCTTACAGTATCATAAATTGAAATATCTAAATTAAATTCTCCAACAGGATCATTGAGGTATGGTGTACTATTTTTGGTCAGATAAATTGAATCAAGGTTGATTTCTTCTGCCAGTTCGTGAATGTATATTTTTTTATTTCCTGTGAAATTTTGTCCATACAGATAATCTACCCGAATACTAAGCACTAAACTATCAAAAATGAAACTCTCCCCAGGATTAAATCCAGACTTGCTGAGATAAAGACTTGTAAACCCCTTTGACTGAATTTTTCCAAAATCCTGGGTTATATAATTACCAGCCAGCAATCTGCCACTTCCGGTTGGGCGCTGAGTAAACTCATCAATTCTAGTAGAATTATCAGAAAGAATATCCTCATGCTCAATAATGGAAGTTTGGATTGAAATCTCCTCGTATCTGGCTACAAAATCACCATTCTCAGGATTAAGTTCTAAACCGATTTCACCAGGATCCTCACACGCAAAAGTAAAAAAGGCCAATCCAAGGATTAGCCCAAATCTCCTATCCCACAAGGTCATTATATAGGTTATAATATGACTCCTCGAAATTCTCGTCTTTTTCAATAGTATCAATTAAAACTTCTTCTTTCTTTTCAATAGACGCAAATACCGCGTTCAATCCATTTTTAAACTCACTCTCTGATTTAATTATTGCATCAGCATACTCTATGCCTAATTTAATAAAGCCTTCATAATCAGTTGAACCTAATGGCATTAACATCTCGTCTTCAATGTCCATCATTTTTACCTTCTGAAGTAAATCTACTCCAAATTTATGGTCAAATGGAGTGTCATACACTGTAAATACAGACTTGGCATTATGAAAAATCGGATCGTTTTTGTACGTAGTCTTAAGATACATTGGAATCAAACTTGTCATCCAGTCATTGCAATGAACAATATCCGGAGCCCATCCTAATTTTTTAACAGTTTCTAAAACTCCCTTACAGAAGAAAATGGCTCTTTCGTCATTATCTTCATAAAAGTTATTTTCTTTGTCATGGAAAACGCTCTTTCTATGGAAATAGTCTTCATTGTCAATAAAATATACCTGCAATTTTGCATTAGGTATAGACGCAACTTTTATAATAAGTGGTTTTTCTTCTTCTCCAACAGAAATATTAATACCTGAAAGTCTTACAACTTCGTGTAATCTGTTTCTTCTTTCATTTATTAAACCAAACCTGGGAACTAATATTCTGATTTCCATTCCTCTTTCTTGCATAGCCTGAGGTAGTTTTCTAACCAAATCGGCAACTTCTGAGGTTTGTAGAAAAGGATTGATTTCACTTGCAACATAAAGAATTCTATACTTTGACATAGTTTTGCTAGCTTATTTTTTTATTCAAATTTCTGCACAAAAGTACAAAATTTTCCTCGCATCTCAATAGATATTAAAAAATAAACAGTAGTTTTGCAGCCTTTTTGTCAAATAACATTATGGAGGTCTTTTCAGATATTAAGGGCTTACGCCAATATTTAAAGAGTTTTCAAGATCAAAGGAAAAGTATTGGATTCATTCCGACTATGGGTGCATTACATCGTGGCCACCTTGAATTGATTAAAGTTTCCACCAAAGCAAATGACATAACGGTTTGCAGTATCTTTGTTAATCCCACTCAATTCAACAATCCAAATGATTTAAAAAATTACCCTCGTGAAATTTCAAAAGATATCGCAAAACTAGAGGGAATTTATTGCGATGTTCTTTTTATTCCCGATGGAAAAATTATGTATAGGAAAGGCGACATTCTTAACTTTGATTTTGGCTATTTGGAAGAAATCATGGAGGGCAAATACAGGCCCGGACATTTTAAAGGTGTGGCGCTGATTGTGGCAAAGTTATTTAATATCGTATCTCCAAATAAGGCTTATTTTGGCACTAAGGACCTCCAGCAACTGACAATGATCCAAAAGTTGACTCAGGAACTATTTTTCGATGTCGAAATTATTCCAGTTGAAACTGTAAGAGCGTCAGATGGGCTTGCTTTGTCTTCAAGGAATCTGCTACTCACAAAGGAGGAAAGGAATCAGGCAATTGATTTAATTCAAGCCCTTAATGAGGCAAAAAATAAACTATACGCAGGAGAAAGTGTTTTATCTGTTAAAGAGTATGTAAAAGAATACTTTAAAAATGAAAGTTTAATTCAGTTAGAATATTTTGAGATTGTCGATTCTGAATTTCTCAATAATATCGCCCATTTTAAACCGGGAAAACGGGTCTCACTTTGCATTGCCGGACAACTTGGAAAAGTGAGATTAATAGATAATTTATCATTAAATTAATTTACCTTTGCGGCTGGAATTTGATAAAAGATGTTTATAGAGGTAGTAAAATCAAAAATCCACAGAGTAAAAATCACTCAGGCAGAGCTTCATTATGTGGGCAGCATCACTATAGATGAAGATTTGATGGCTGCATCAAATATTATTGAAAATGAAAAGGTTCAGATTGTTAACATAAACAACGGCGAAAGGCTTGAAACTTATGTGATAAAAGGAGAGCGGGGAAGCGGTCAAGTTTGCCTCAACGGTCCCGCAGCAAGAAAAGCCCAGGTAGGTGATATTATTATTATCATTTCCTATGCCACTATGGATCTCGACGAAGCAAAAAAACACAATCCTACCATTATATTCCCTGACAAAAACAATAAAATAATTGGCTAGCAAGACCCGCAAAGTTGCAATAAACATCCTGAAATATTCTCTGTCACTCGGTGTTGCCTCCTTTTTACTTTGGTACGTTTACCGCGATCTGGCTATAGATTCTTTGCTGGAAAAATTCAGAACCATAAATTATAATTGGATCCTTTTATCATTGGTTTTGGTGCTCATAAGTCATTATCTCAGGGCTTATCGATGGAATATACTTTTGGAACCTTTGGGCTATAAATTAAAAACCAGCAGGACATTCATAGCAGTAATGTTTGGCTATTTTGTGAATAATTTAGTCCCAAGGCTAGGCGAAGTTACACGGTGTGGAATTCTCAAAAAAATGATAATGTTGCTATGACTTCTGCTTTTGGGAGTGTTGTAGCCGAGAGGGTAATAGATTTACTAACACTAATAGTCCTGGCATCTATTACCTTCTTCGTGGAATTTGACAAATTAAATAAATTTGTAATGGACAATTTTGGGGATAAAATTCCCAATGCTGAATCAATTTACGGGCTGGCCTATATGGCATTTGGAATTTTTGTTGTTTTAGGTTTGCTAGGATTTGTCCTTTTCAGAATATTCAGAAACAAATTTCATAGAAATCCAATTTACCTCAAAATCAAATCTATTATCAAGGATTTATTAAAAGGATTCCTGTCCATAAGGAAAATTCAAAATCCGATCGGATTCTGGTTGTCAACAGTGGGAATATGGTTTCTTTATTATTTAGTACCATTTGTTGTTTTTTATGCCTTCCCGGAAACATCAAATCTCGATTTTATGGCTGGTCTATCAATTTTGATAATGAGCGGCATCGGGATGTCCGCACCTGTGCAGGGAGGAATTGGTGTATTTCATATGCTGGTTGGTGGAATATTAGTTTTATATGGAGTATCTCTTGAAGAAGGAAAAGTTTTTGCATTGGTACTGCATTCCACTCACTTCATCACCATCATGGTTTTTGGAGGCCTTAGTTTTATCATAAGTGTTTTCATGAAAAAAGTACCTGCTAATGCAATCGGCAAATAAGATATTATCATTAGATAAAACTTTACAGCAAGTTTCTGAATGGAAAAAAAAAGGCAAGAAAGTTGTCTTTTCAAATGGTTGTTTTGATATCATACATGCCGGTCATGTAGATTATCTTGAAAAAGCCAAAGAAAAAGGAGATTACCTTATTGTAGGATTAAATACCGATAGATCAGTTTCCAGGCTTAAAGGAAAAGACAGGCCTATTGTTGATGAGTTGTCAAGGTCCAGGGTGCTTGCAGCATTAGTATTTGTAGATATTGTGGTGCTTTTTGACTCAGACACTCCTTACGAATTGATCAAAGCGATAATGCCGGATATTATGGTAAAAGGAAAAGATTATGATATAAGTAACATTATCGGTGCCGACCTCGTACTGAAAAATGGTGGCAAAGTAGAAACGATTGAATTGACGGAAGGACTTTCCACAACCAATGTTATTATAAAAATAAAGAAACTAAAATAAACGAGCATGGGGATATTGGTAATCGGTATCATTTTTATGATTTTAAGTTTTGCAATTAGCTCCAGGCTAAAATCAAAATTTAAAAAGTATTCGCAAATTTCATTGGCATCCAATCTAAGCGGAAAGGAAGTTGCGGAACAAATGTTAGCTGATAATAGAATTTATGATGTAACAGTAAATTCCCACCCGGGATCCCTGACAGATCATTACAATCCAGCTAACCGAACGGTAAACTTAAGCGAACCCGTATATTTTGGAAGAAATGCGGCTTCTGCTGCTGTCGCTGCACATGAGTGTGGTCATGCTGTGCAACATGCTACTGCCTATAGCTTCCTTGAATTGCGGACTGCCCTCGTACCGCTTCAAAATGCAAGCGGAAAAATTCTCAACTTTATAGTTTTAGCTAGTATATTCGGGGGATTTTTCTTTTTCTCAGTTTTCCCTTATGACTTAGTTCTTTTAGCAATTATTGGAGTATATACCGTGCTTACACTTTTTTCTTTTATAACACTTCCGGTAGAAATTGACGCCAGCAAGAGGGCCCTCCAATGGATTGAAAGAAAAGGGATTGTCACTTCTCAGGAACATTATATGGCCAAGGATGCACTGAAATGGGCTGCCCTTACCTATGTAGTTGCAGCATTAGGCTCCTTGGTTACCTTGCTCTATTATGTATCCTTATTCATGGGAAGCAGGGATTAGAATTATAAAATTATCTCTTTAATAAAAGGCTTATCATATTATGGTGAGTCTTTTTCATTTCACAATCATATCAATACTATTAAAATCTTTGATATGTACAAACTCCTTTTTTTATTTATACCACAATGCTTTTTCTGTAAATTTGAAATAATCCATGATATTGTATTCAAAAATGATTTAGTGTTTTTACTAAATATTATTGCACTTTTACTATATTTTTCTTGATTATTGGTTCAAATTTGTTGATTTTTGAAAACTTTCTAATATTACAAGGTGATTGTTTATTTAATTTTAATTGCACAATTCTTAGATGGAAGACTATAATAAGATAATAGAATCGTTAAACGTACATTTCAAGAAAGCTAATAATATTCGTATTACTCAGCCAATCACTATAGAGAATTACTATGATGTTGAAAATACGGTGATAAGGCTTAATAGTGGCGAAATAATGTTTGGTAAAGAAAAAGAAATTGTCAACAAAGGAGACATTCTTTTTATACCAGGCGGAAAAAATATATCTGTCACTTTTGGTAGTGGAAACGCGGTAAGTTTATCGAATGACGATTTTATTTCAAGGAAAGAGAATTATTTCAAAAGCATCCAATTAAATGAAATTGAAACTAGTGGTATTGAAAGCTTTTCATTTGTAAATTTTGATGCTAAAGTTTTTGATTCGGTAAACTTTTTTGCCTCTCTGGATATCCCTCCATTTGTACTGCGAGATAACCCAAAAATCAATGCTGCGGTTGCAACAATCGTTGAAGAGACACATTCTACCCTGGCGGGTCATGAGAGAATTATTAATTTAATCACGGATCACCTTGCTGTGGAGATCATACGGTATGTGATTAAAAATCAATTATTTGTTGAACAGCTCGCTACGAATAGCACCTATTTTAAGGACCCTAGGCTCATTGATATATTTGGTTATATTAAAGACCATCTCGATGGTGATCTTTCCAATAAGAAGCTTGCCTCAGTGGCCAATGTTTCGGAAGACTATGTGGGCCAGTATTTTAAGATGCTTACCGGGATAAATCCTCAGGATTACATTGAGTACCAGAGGATGGAACAAGCTGTGGATTTATTGAGAACCTCCAAAAAAAGCATTCGGGAAATAGGTACAGACGTCGGATACAAAGATACTGCATATTTTTGCCGCAGGTTTAAAATGATGTTTGGTATTCCGGCTGGAAAAATGAGACGAAGAGAATCATTAATGAACGTTTAACGGTTCATTTGATCTTTAATTCCAGCGACCTCACCAATGAATTTTAATTGATCCTCTACCGCAGTACCGAGTACAAGCATATCTGCTCCGGCTTTATAGGCAGTATTAACTTTCTCAAGTGTATTAATACCCCCTCCGACAATTAACGGAAGCTCAATGGATTTTCTGACTTGTTCAATCATACCCTGTGGAACTTCTTCACTTGCTCCGCTGCCCGCATCTAGATAAATCAGCTTCATTCCAAGCATTTCTCCAGCAATCGCAGTGCATACAGCTATTTCCGGTTTACGGGTTGGGATGGGAAAGGTCTGGCTGATATGGGCAACAGTTGTATTGGCATTATTCCCCACTAATATATAGCCGGTTGATAATATCTCGAGATTTGATATCTTTAAAACCGGAGCTGCAATTACATGTTGCCCAATAAGAAACTCCGGATTTCTACCAGATATCAGGGATAAAAAAAGAATTGCATCAGCTGATTTATCAATGTGTAAATTACTGCCCGGGAATAAAATGACCGGAATTTCTGATCGATTTTTTACAAATTTTACGGTTTCGCTCAGGTTGTCAGAAATTATCAAACTCCCGCCGATCATAAAATAATCAACCCCGTTATCAGAAGAAAGATCAACAAGTTTGGCTAAAGATTTAGTATCGTAAATCTTATCGGGATCTATAAGTATGGATAGCGACTTTTTGTTATTCTCCTTATTTTTAACCAAGGTCTTCAGAATCATCTTCTCCCGATTTATCATTTTCCTTTAAATACGAACTCAATTTATCTTTTAATACACCAGTTATAAATAGTGTCGCCTGATAAGAAAGTTCATTGGCCAACTGATTCTTGAGACGTTGATAGACTCTTTTTGAAGGTCTCGATTTACCTATTTCTTTTTTTTTTGATTTTCTCCCAGAAAGTCCCCCTAATACAATTGCAGAAAAAACAAGCCCTCCTGCAATTCCGAGAACAACTTTTCCTATATCAACAACTCTATTTATTGAAATTTCAATTTCATCATTCAACTCATTTCTTATCAGTTGAGACTGTTTTTCGAGAGACTCAATTTTTTGCTTTATTTTTGTCTTATCTGTATTAGTCTTGTTCGTCTTCATCACGTGTAAGTGTATCGCTAAAAAAAGCTTGTAATAGATGATTTGTAATAAGCTTGTCTTTAAAAATCAGCAATAAAATGCTAATGAATAGATAAATAAATCCGATTATTACAAAACCAAGAAAATTACTTCCCAATAGTCCGTTTAGATAGTATCCCAATGCAAGACTGCTGAAAAATATCATAAATAATCCAAATGTTGCGATAATTGCAATTGCGATAAAATTCGAAATCATAGCCACAGCCTGTTCCTTGACTTTTAGCTCAAAGATTTCAAACTTCAATTCCATGAACTTTGAAAGCGTATTGAACAGCTTCTCAAAATTGAGAACACCTGGGAGTTTGTTTTTCGTTTTCAATTGTGCAGAATTAATTTCTCTGAATCAAAATTAACAATTTTTAAGTATTATGGAACTTATTTTAGCTCATTGATATACCCAATATTGGTGTTTATATTAAAGCATCAAATACAAATGCTCAATTCAAAATATTTTCAATCAGCATTTTTCTGAAAATTAATTTAAAACCCGGGAATTCCGGCAGACTATCCTTTATTATAGCTATAAAATAGTAATTCCCACTAAAGAATATATTGACTTAAATCTTTATCCTTTATCAGGCTGGTCAATTTATCTTCGACCATTTCGACGGTTATCGTAATTTTTGCATTTGCTCCTATTACGTCCGGAACATCAAATAGAAAATCATTGAGAATCTGACTCATAACCGTATGCAATCTTCTCGCTCCGATATTTTCCACATCTTCATTGATTTGAAAAGCCTTTTCTGCCAATAGATCGAGTGCATCATCATTAAATGCTATTTCGACGCTTTCCGAATTAAACAAGGCTATATATTGTTTGGTGAGCGCATTTTTAGGCTCTTTTAAGATCCTTATAAAGTCTTCCTTAGTGAGATTATCGAGCTCTACCCTGATTGGGAATCTTCCCTGAAGCTCTGGAATCAGGTCTGATGGTTTGGAAATATGGAATGCTCCCGCTGCAATAAATAGTATATGATCAGTCTTTATTATTCCATATTTTGTATTGACAGTACTTCCTTCTACTATTGGCAATAAATCCCGCTGAACTCCTTCTCTGCTCACATCCGGGCCTGACCCTTTTTTTGAATTCCCGGCTATTTTATCAATTTCGTCAATAAATATGATGCCGGAGTTTTCAGCTTTTTCTATGGCCTCGTCCTTCACCTCGTCCATATCTATGAGTTTAGAAGTCTCCTCTTCCAATAGAAATCTCCTTGCTTCGGCTATGGTCACCTTCTTTTTCTTAGATTTTTTTGGCAACATATTACCGAGCATCTCCTGGATATTAATCATGGAAGATTCGTCCATCATCCCTCCTCCAATCATACCTATTCCACTTGAGTTTGGTTGATGGATGCTGATATCAATTTTTCTGTCCTCCAACTCACCATTCCTTATCTTCTCTCTAAAACGTTCCCTGGTTTGTTCGTTCAATTCAGCATCATTCTTGGGGACTTCTGAAGTAGCGGACACAGCCATTTTATTTGGCATCGCAACAGGAGCAGGACTTACAGGTGGAATCAATGCATCTAGTATAATCCTTTCTACACTTTCCTTTGCCTTTTCTTTTACCTGTTCTTTTTTAATTGTTTTAACCAAATTTACACTTTGCTCCACAAGGTCTCTTACCATGCTTTCTACATCTCTTCCCACGTAACCAACTTCCGTAAATTTCGAAGCTTCTACTTTCGTAAATGGAGCTTTTGTGATTTTAGCAATTCTCCTGGCAATCTCAGTTTTCCCGACACCCGTAGTGCCAATCATAAGAATATTATTTGGAATGATATCGCCTTTAATCTCCGTTGTTACCTTCATTCGCCGCCATCTGTTGCGCATGGCAATTGCAACATTTTTTTTCGCATTTTCCTGGCCAATGATATATTTATCCAACTCCTTGACAATCTGTCTCGGTGTTAAATCTCTTTCTTCAAATCCTTTCATGAATACTATTTTCTATCTTAAAATTAAAATCAACCATAAAACTTTATCCCGTGTCCTGGCATTTTATGAGGTTGATGACACATTTCTAATTTTGCGCAACCTTACTTTTTGTATCAATGATATCGAATATCATTGGATCAATTACTTTTTCATCAAGCAGTGCAAGCTTTATCACTTCATCCACTGTATTTACAAAATGAATATTTAATGACGACAAATAATTATCATCGATCTCCTCAATATCTTTTTTATTTTTTTGACACAATATAATGTCTTTAATCCCCGCCCTTCTAGCAGCAAGAATTTTCTCTTTAATTCCTCCCACAGGCAATACTTTGCCCCGCAGTGTGATTTCTCCTGTCATGGCCAATTTAGCCCTCACCTTTCTTTGGGTGAAAACCGATGCCAGCGAAGTAAACATCGTGACCCCTGCCGACGGCCCATCTTTTGGCACAGCCCCTGCCGGAACATGGATATGCAGATCATAGTTCTCAAAAACTCTATAATCGATATCCAATTTATCTGCATTGGCTTTTAAATAAGACAACGCCGCCATCGCAGATTCCTTCATCACATCACCGAGCTGGCCAGAGAGTGTTAACTTCCCTTTACCCCGGTTCAAACTAGATTCTATGAATAAAATCTCTCCTCCTACTTGTGTCCAGGCCAACCCTGTTACGACACCGGAAGTATGATTATCCTCATAAAGCTCTTTATCAAAAATTTCCGCGCCAAGAATATCTCTGACCTTTGCAGGCGTAATTCGCTTTTGGTATTCTTGCTCCATCGCAACTGATTTAGCAACATATCTAATTACCTTTCCAGCAAGTCTTTCAAGATTTCTAACCCCGGACTCCCGCGTATAATTTTCAATAATCTTAACGATAGCCTGATCGGTGAACGAAATATCCTTTGCTTTCAGGCCGTGTGCCTCTCTTTGCTTGGGAATCAAATGCTTTTTTGCAATCTGAACTTTTTCTTCTAAAGTATAACCTGTCAATTCGATGATTTCCATTCTATCTCTTAACGCTGGCTGAATGGTATCCAATCTATTTGCTGTTGCAATAAAAAGCACATTAGACAAATTATAATCCAGTTCGAGGTAATTATCGCTGAAGGAATTATTCTGTTCCGGATCCAAAACTTCTAAAAGAGCTGAAGAAGGATCTCCCCGGAAATCAGAACTCACCTTATCGATTTCATCCAAAACAAAGACAGGATTAGCAGTTTTTACTTTTTTAATATGCTGAATGATCTTTCCAGGCATTGCGCCTACATAAGTTTTCCTGTGTCCGCGGATCTCTGCCTCATCATGAACACCCCCCAATGACATTCTAACATATTTTCTGTTGAGTGCTTTGGCAATGGATTTTCCCAGACTTGTTTTACCCACCCCCGGAGGGCCATAAAAACAAAGAATTGGCCCTTTAAGGTCATTTTTTAATTTTCTTACCGCCAGAAATTCAATGATTCTTTCCTTAATTTTTGACAATCCATAATGATCTCTATCAAGAATTTTTAACGCCCTGTTCAGATCGAAATTATCCTTTGTGAAATCATTCCAAGGCATATCCACGAGAAATTCAACATAATTCATGGCCACCGGATATTCGGCAGCAGCGGAATTCATCCTCATGATTTTATCACATTCTTTTTCAAAATGTTCGCGTACCTCTGGCTCCCACTTTTTCTTTTTCGATTTTTCCTTCAGCAGCTTCAATTCATGTTCAGGACCTTCGTTTCCCAATTCATCCTGAAGTATCTTAATCTGTTGTCTTAAAAAATAATCCCTTTGCTGTTGGTCGATATCGGTATGAACCTTATTCTGAATTTCACGCTTAAGCTCAAGCATCTGAATGTCTTTCAACATATATTCCAGCAGCAAAGTTCCTCGTTTTATACCATTATTGATTTCCAAAAGTTTTTGTTTGTCATCGACATCTGCATTGAGGTTTGATGATAAAAAGTGTGTCAAAAAACTGGGACTGTCAATATTATCAATTGCAATTTGAGCCTCCTGAGGAATCTCGGGATTCAATTTTAAAATTCTGTTCGCCGCGTCCTTTATAGATTGCAGTACTGCTTTGGTCTCTTTCTTATTTTTTGCAGGAAATTTATCCTCTAAATATTTGACCTTTGCTGTCATAAAAGGATCTTCGTTTAGAGCATCCAGAATTGTAAAGCGTTTTTTTCCCTGGATAATTATGGTTGTATTTCCATCGGGTAGCACCAGCATTTTCACAATTCTCGCAACTGTTCCAACATTATAAAGATCTTTAAATCCCGGCTCCTCAGTCTTATTATTCTTTTGGGCAATTACCCCTATTATCCTATCTCCACGATATGACTTTTTTACTAATCGTATTGATTTCTGTCTTCCTACCGTAATTGGAATGACAACTCCCGGAAACAATACCGTATTTCTAACAGGTAATATTGGGATTTCACCTGGTAATGGTTCGTTATTCAATCCTTCCTCCTCATCCGGGGCTATTAATTGAATTAATTCGCCGGAATCGTCTTCATTAAAACTAGAAAATGCAAGCGATGTAACTAAATCATTCTTTTTTCTGCTCATATATATGCCTTCCCTGCCATATTGGCACTTTTATTCCTCTATATTTAAAAACATTTTAAACGGTCAATACCTATGCCAAAAAACATAGGGCAACAATGAATTTGGTTAAAAAATAAAATTATAACATATTTAGCGCAATAAACCTTATAACGGTAAAGATTTTTAATTTCTCTCAATGAACCTGAGTCGTCTTTTTATTGGTACCATCTGCCTGATCTTCCTGATCAACGTCCAGGCTGTTTCTCAGAAGAAGCGGAAAAATAAAAAATCAAAGAAAAAGACCGTAGTGGAACAATTTGAGCCCTCAACGACTGATGAAATATTTCAATTTCGAAATGTGAATAAAATCCCTTTTTTCTACAATGAGAAGCAACTCAATTCCATTGAGAAAAAAGAAGCCTCCAAAGATTGGGAGGGTTTGTATAAAGATTTGGGGAGTTATATAGCCAATTTTGGAATCCAGAATTTTTATAAAAATACTCACCTGATCTGGCGCTATGCCAAGCTTACCGAATTGTACGGAGATATGGAAGATGCTAAACTTCTGTACAAACTTGTGCTTAAACACAATCGAGATGATATAGATCTTGAAAAGCTGGAAATATACTATGATTCTATAAGTAAAAAAGAACTCGGTAAGTATGTCCCAATTGATTATTACTATGAATTGATCGACTACCGGAGAAATGTGGATACATTAAGACCTCCCAAAGGTTGGCAAATAAATATGGGGCATTTTATAAATTCTGAATATTCTGACTATGGACCGGCCCTGGCCCTGGATGATAAAACCTTAATATTTACATCAAAAAGAAATATTATGTCCAATGGCTTGGACACAAAACAAAATGAAGACATCTATTTTAGCACCATCGAATACGATCAATGGGATTATGCTCAACCTATAAAAGAACTCAATACAATTTATAATGAAGGCTCTGTGTGTATGAGTAAGGACGGGAAAACCCTGTATTTCGCACGATGCGATGCTCCCGAGTCCTATGGCAATTGTGATATTTACGTCTCAACATTGCAACCTGATAGCACATGGAGTAAAGCCGTAAATCTCGGTGTAAATATAAACAGCAGGGCATGGGATTCTCATCCCTCTCTTAGCCACAATGATGATACATTATATTTTGCATCGGATCGTATCGGCGGATTTGGCATGTCTGATATATATTATTCTTATAAAGATAAAAAAGGCGCCTGGATTCCGGCTCAAAATATTGGCCCTATTATAAACAGTCGCAACAGCGAAGTCAGTCCGTTTATTCATCCCACGCATCACATATTATACTTTAGCTCCAATGGATATGTACTTAACTTCGGTGAATTTGATATTTACAAATCCTCAAAATCGGGAGGCACCTGGAAAGAAGCTGATAATATCGGCCCATTGGTAAACGGGGCCGGAAGTGAATTTTATTTCACGATTGATTCTAATAGCAAGGACCTGTTTTATGCCCGATCAATTGAAAATGATTTGAATAACCTGGATTTATATTCCTTTCCATTGCCAATGGAAGGCCAGCCGCTGGCAACCACAAGACTTACAGGATCCCTACTCGATTCCAACACAGGCAATCCATTCGAAAGGGGAATTGTATCTATCATTGACATTGAGACAGGCATTGAAGTGGCCCCTCAATATTTGAGTGTGGAAGGAAAATTTGATTTTAAACTTATCAACAATAAACAATATTTATTGATCATCCAGGGAGACGAATTTTTCAGAGTAGAAGAAATATTCTTTTTAGATGGAGATATGGAGCTTAACATGGTCACTGAATCCATAAAAAGTTTGTTGAAATTTGAATCCATAGAATTTGATAATGGCTCTGCCGAACTTAAAACGAGCATGTACGATGATCTGGACAAGCTCTCAGACTTCCTTTTGGATAACCCTGATTTTAAGTTGAAAATTTCAGGCCATACCGACTCAGATGGCAGCTATGACTTTAATATGGATTTATCAAATAATAGGGCAAAAGCCATTGCTGAATACATCATTTATTTTGGAAATATATCAGCCGCGAGGATAGAAACCTTTGGTTTTGGAAGCTCTCAGCCAATCGTCGAAGAAATTACTGAAGAGGATAAAGCCCTCAATCGCAGGGTTGAGTTTGAACTATACAGGCCAAGCCAGGAAGAACTCATACAAATGCAGCAGGAAATTCAAGAGGAAGATGATGATGAGTGGTAAGGAAGAAAGTAGCAGGAGGCGGCAACACCTCCAACTACATCAACCAAATCTTTCACTAGAAAAACTCCTGAATTATATCATTGAAGAACACGAAAACCATTAATCCCAGCAGCAGTACCATTCCTACTTTCTGAGCATTTTCGAGAAATTTGTCTGATGGCTTTCTACCAGAAACGATTTCGTAAACAAGAAAAACCACATGTCCTCCATCAAGTGCCGGAATTGGCAATAAATTCATAAAAGCCAGTACCATAGAGATTAAACCAGTCAGCGTCCAAAAACGAACCCAATCCCAGGTGACGCCAAATGTTTTCATGATACCAATCGGCCCCCTTAATGACTTGGTTGGCGAAAGCTCTCCCTGGAACATTTTTCCAAAAGCTTTAATATTTACCCAAACTACACTGAAAGCCTTTTTTGTACCAACCGGTACAGCTTCCATAAAACTATACTCCATAACAGTCGGAGATAGTAAGCTGGCTACAGTAAAACCAATAATTGTATCATTTCCTACCTGGACATTTAGATGCTCATCTGCAAATTGAGTCATTTCTTTATCGAGCGGCCTTTTCACATCAAGGGATACCATTTTGCCTGCGTATCCTGCAATCTTTTCCCTAAACTCGTGATAAAAATTAACATCCTGGCCATCAATTTTCTCAATTCTATCCCCAAGTTTCAGACCTCCTTTATCAGCGCCGCTACCTTTGGAGATTTTACCAACTGCAAATTTTTGAATAGGTTCGATAAACAGGGCATTGGATTTTTGCTTTGAAAAATACTCAATGAAATTTGAAGGTATGGGCATATCAACCTTTTCTCCATCCCTCATAACGGTATAATAACCGTTGCTTTCAAGCAATCGATTTGGATCCCGTACATCGTCAAATCTATCAAAAGCCTCGCCATTGATAGCGATGACTTTATCACCTGTTTTAAAACCAAGATCTTCTCCAATAGGCCCGGCTACTATTCCATATTTATTCACTTCTGACAATGAATAGTAGGATTCGCCTAAAGCGTAGGCAAGAAAAATAAAAATAAAAATCCCTGTAATTACATTTACAATTATCCCTCCCAGCATCACAATAAGTCTTTGCCATGCCGGTTTTGATCTGAATTCCCAAGGTTTTGGTTCTTCATCCATAGCCTTAGTATCGAGGGATTCATCAATCATTCCGGAAATTTTTACAAATCCTCCGAGCGGTATTGCTCCTATAGAATAAATTGTATCCTTGTATTTAAAACCAAATACCTTTGGCGGAAAACCAATAGAGAATTGCTCCACTCTCATACCAAAAAGCTTGGCTGCCAGTAGATGTCCCCCCTCATGGACTCCAACTAAAATGGACAACGCTAATATCAACTGCCCAACCATTACGATGATGTCTAATGTACTACCCATTATTTATAATTTCTTTTGCTTTTATTCTCGTTTCTATATCTGTATCTACGTAATCCCCAAGAATGGGATTTTTAATAAACTTTACAGATTCCATACTTTTTTCAATCACATCGGAAATCTCAAGGAATCCTATTTTATCTTTTAAAAAAGCGTCAACAGCGATTTCATTTGAGGCATTTAAAATGCATGGCATATTGCCTCCTTTTTCCAGCGCATTATAAGCCAATGCTAAATTTCTGAATGTTTTCAAATCAGGTTTTTCGAATGTCAGCGATGGATAATCCATAAAATTAAATCTCGGAAAATCAGTCTTTATTCTATCCGGATAACTCAAAGCATATTGGATAGGTAATCGCATATCCGGTAAACCCATCTGCGCTTTAATGGAGCCATCCTCGAATTGCACCATCGAATGGATGATGGACTGTGGATGAACCACAACATCAATTTGTTCCAGGTTTAAATTAAATAACCACTTCGCCTCAATTACCTCAAGCCCCTTATTCATCATCGTTGCCGAATCGATGGTAATCTTTGCACCCATGTCCCAATTGGGATGTTTAAGTGCCTGGGCTGCTTTTACATTGAGTAATTCTTCCCTCAGCTTTCCCCGAAAAGGTCCTCCGGATGCAGTAAGAAATATTTTCTCAACCTTATTATGAAAATCACCAACCAGGCATTGAAAAATTGCAGAATGCTCAGAATCCACAGGATAAATATTAACACCTTTTTCTCTCGCTGTTTTAGTAATCAAATCTCCGGCAATTACTAAGGTTTCTTTATTGGCTAGTGCAATTTGTTTTCCATATTCTATTGCCCTCAATGTAGGTCGCAATCCGGAATACCCGACTACGGCGGATAATACCATATCTATTGACTCCATCTCAACCACCGAAATCAGTGAATTTTCACCTGCATACACTTTGATATCCAGGGGATCCAGGGCATCAAACACTTGCTGATACAATGAATCATCACAAATAACAACTGCATTGGGCTTAAATTTGATCGCCTGCTGAATGAGTAAATCTGAGTTATACTGCGCCGTAAGCACCTCTGTTTCAAAGAATTCAGAATTCTGTGCAATCACATCAAGTGCCTGGGTACCAATAGATCCGGTACTACCCAGAATAGCAATATGTTTCTTTTTATTGTTCAGCGTGAATTGTTTTCAAAAATGAGGGCGCAAAATTAAAGATTATAATTGATATGTTCTAAGTTCATCTGCTATTTGTCGATCATTGGAAAGTCTTGGAACTTTATTTTGTCCTCCCAATTTCCCTTTTGATTTCATATAATCCCTAAAAGCATTTTTTTTAAGTGACCTGATTTTAAGTGGCCTTAATATTTTTCCAACAATAAGATCTTCGTAATAAGAGTTTAATTGCTGTAATTTATTGTCAAGCTCTAATTCAAAACGTTGAATGTCTTGCGGAGGTTTTGAAAATTCTATATACCATTCGTGTAATGGCAACCCCTCCTCAGGTGTAACCTGCGGAGCCACAGTGAATTCGATGGTTTCTACCCCGGGAAATTTTTCCGCCGTGTATTTCATGGCCTTTTCGACTTCCTCTCCAATAACATGCTCTCCAAAAGCAGAGATAAAATGTTTTATTCTTCCCGAAACGATTACCCTGTATGGATTTTTATTAACAAATTTGACAGTATCACCAATAGAATACCCCCAAAGCCCAGCATTGCTATTTATAACTACTGCATAATTTACTCCCAATTCCACCTCTTCAATCGTAAGCCTTGATGGGTTTTCATTGAAATATTCCTCTGCCGGAATAAATTCAAAAAATATCCCGGAATTGAGTAAAAGCAATAATCCCTCTTCATTTTGTGAATCCTGATAGGCAATAAATCCTTCAGAGGCCGGGTAAGTTTCTATGGAATCAATCTCCTTTCCAATGGATTCAAATAGCTTTGCGCGATAAGGCTCAAAATTAACACCTCCATAAATGAACATCGAAAAACCCGGGAAAACATCTTTAATCTGCTTGCCTGTCCGCTCTATTATTCTGTCAAAATACATCTGTACCCACGGAGGAATTCCCGAGATCAGAGACATATTCTTATCTATAGTTTCATCAATGATTTTCTCCAGCTTGTGTTCCCAATCTTCGATGCAATTCGTATCATAGGTAGGCATCTGATTGGTTCTCAAATATCCGGGGACATGATGGTTTACAATTCCGGACAGCCTGCCCGTATGTATTCCTGCTTTCTGATCCAGTACCGGGCTGCCAGACAAAAAAATAAGTTTTCCATCAATAAACTGAGCTTTTCCTGTTTCATGGATATAGCTTAGAATGGCGTTTTTTGCACTGTTAAGATGATTTGGAATGGAATCTTTGGTGATGGGAATATATTTAGTACCAGATGTAGTTCCCGAAGTTTTTGCGAAATATATAGGTTTACCCGGCCAGAGCACATCTTTTTCTCCTTTCAAAATCATATTTACGTATGGAGATAAGGCCTCATAATCCCTGATTGGTACCCGGTCGCTATAATCCTTAAATGATTTTATTCCTCCAAAATCATGATCGATGCCAAATTTAGTAGCTTTTGCCTTTTCAATAATTGAACGAAAAACATGTTGCTGAGTCACTCCGGGTTTTGAGGACCAGGCCCTTTGTCGGGCGATGATTATTGCTGCCAGAGGTTTACTTAAAAATGATCTAATTCCCATCGTGGACAAAGTTAAAAATTAACCCGAATAATTCAGGAGATAATTATTGAAACACTCAAAATACTGAAGAGCTTGTTTCTGTATCGCAACCTTTCCATGAATTACTAAGACTGGTTATACTGTTATTTTAGTGGAAACAGAGATTAGTCCGAAGTCGGAAGTTAACTTGGTAGTATTTTGAACGAACCGAAAAAGATTATAAACATCCGGTTTTTAGTTTTTAGAATTCTCAACTATCAAATTACTTCGGTCTTCTGACTCCCGGCTTCGATCCTTTTCAAAGGACTCCAATTAAATTCGTGGTAAAACCTTAAGGTTAATCCAATCATGTCATGATTAATATTTATCCTTTGTGTACGATAGTTTTGTGTATTTTTTCGGCCTGTGGGCCTGCCCTCCGAAGGTGAGTACACAGACCGAGGCGGTTAGATGATGAAATTTCTTTAACTACTTGATGTTGGCATACAGGAGTCCTTCTATTAAATTTCCGCTGTAATCGATGCTTTTGCTAAACTGTCGTACATCTCTCTTACCTTGTGAAAATATTTTAATAAATTTATTTGGATAAATATTTAAACCATGAAACAATCATATCTATTTATATACATCCTCGCTATTTCAATTGCATTTTCGTCCTGCAAAACTTTAATGTCATATACCAATATTCTAACCTGTGATTTTAAAATGAAATCCTTGTCAAATACTCAACTTGCGGGTATTGATATACAAAGCATTAACAGCTATTCCGAATTGGGTTTTATACAGCTTGGGACTCTGACGAAAGCGTATTTAAACGGAAATATCCCACTTGAATTTCAATTGAATGTAGAAGGTAAAAACCCAAATCCTACAGTGGCTTCCATGGCGAAGTTTGACTGGATTCTATCAATTGATGATATCCAAATGGCAACCGGGACAAATAGCCAGGAGTACAACATACCACCTAATGATGGCACGCAAATTATTCCTCTGAAAATATCCATTAATCTATTGGATATATTAAATGATCAAACGAAAAACGCTTTACTCAATTTTGGTTTCAATCTCACCGATAACAGTAATAAACCAACGAGAGTTGGACTGAAAATAAAGCCAACTATTTACCTGAATGGTATTCCTATTACCTATCCGGGATACATTGAATTAGGAACGGAATACGGTAGTGCCTATTGATTTTTCAAAAAATAAATTCTCAGGAATTGTAACACTTTTGGTTTTGGATAGTTAAATACTCTAACCACATAAAGTATTTATAATATGTTTGCATTGATTTTATTTATTGCAAACCTAACCATCTTAACACCTCCAACAGATAATAGCGAATGGGAACTGAGTCTTGAAAAGGATGATATCTCGGTATATACCAGGAATTCCGAGGGGACCAAATTTCGTGAGTTTTTGGCCGAAACTACCATGACCGGCTCTATTGAAGATTTCAAAAGTATTATCACAGATGTCAGCCACTATCCCGATTGGTTGCCCGATTGCCAGTCTGCCGAAATTGTTGAACGGCCAATTGAAACTGATATTACATACCATATGAAGCTCAAGGTACCCTTCCCGTTTGAAAACAGGGATATTGTGCAACAGATTATTTTGAAAGAAAATGGCAATCATCTCAATGTCATCATTCTAAACAGACCGAACAGATTAAAAAAGGAGAAAAAGTATGTAAGAATGCCAATTGCTTATGGCAGTTGGGATATTCAGGAAATATCAGGAAATAAAATATCGATCAAATTCCAGTACCTGGCAGATCCTGGTGGAGAAATTCCGGTATGGCTGGTCAACTCATTTGCAGTAAAAAACCCACATCTATCGCTGGTTAATATCCGCAAGTTGATGGCCGATTATTAATGTTAAAATGGTTCTACTTAAATTTTAATAGAAATTTACAAATGCTAAAATGAGACAATGATTGAATGCTAAAATGATATTTAGCATGGTCAGCCATATCCTTCAGGTTGTGATTCCTGTCGATATTTTTATTAGTGTTGACCTAAACAAATTCGGAGGTAAAAAGCAGTTGAAATTTTAATTGTTTTCAATGAACAATTATAGTTACTCTATATTCAATCATGCAAAAATAAATATCTCATTACATCATTGTGGCATTATTCCATTTCTCATTAAACCCTCTTACAGCAGGTTATTGTTTGTACCCAAACCTGGACAAGCCAGAACCAAATAAGGTTGAGAAAAAGATTGATGAAGATAGAAAATAAGATTGATAAGAGATTGATGGAGAGTAATAATTCAATCCTCTCAATCCCTTCAATCTCTATTCAATCTTTTACCATTTATACGTACCATTCAATTAATTAACTTTTGCCAAAAAATACACATCTGCCTGTCCGGTAGGCAGGAATATTAGAATTTAGATATTAAAAATAATATCTGTAATATTCTTTGCCACCTCTTTTATTTACACCTTCCAAATAAACACGCCCCCGGATTTTAGTTAGAATATCAGTGAGTGTTTCCGGGTCTTTAATCGCAACCTTGTTGATATAGGTAATTATAAAACCTTCCTCAATATCCATTTGACTTATGAGCCCCTGTCGCACTTTTACTATCCGGACACCGTGATCAATGCTCAGGAGGTTTCTTTCAACTTTGGAAACTTTTTCTAAGTCTGCGCCTAAAGACCTTGATGTGTAGATTTCTTTTTTTAGAAAATCTGTTGTGCCCTCCCTATTGGTTAAAGTGACACTGTTGCTGATGATTTTCTGATTTCGCTTATAAACCACATTTATTTTGTCTCCGGGAGATCTGTAGCTCAAATTTTCTTCAAATTGACTCCTGCTGTTAATTGGCTCATTATTGATTTTAAGAATGATGTCTCCTTTTTTCACACCAATTTTTGAGGCGGCTCCATCCTCCTGCACATATCTGACCACTACACCGGAGTAATCATCTGTTTCCAGTTTTTTGGCGATTTCAGAATCAATATCCATAACTTCTGCTCCAAAGAAAGCTTTTTGAACCTCTCCATAGGCGATGAGGTCATCCACAACTTTTTTTACGATGTCTGAAGGTACCGCAAATCCATAACCGGCATAAGAGCCGGTTTTAGACAAAATGGCAGTATTTATGCCAATGAGTTCTCCCTCTAAATTTATGAGCGCTCCGCCACTATTTCCGGGATTGATGGCAGCATCGGTCTGTATAAATGACTCAATAGGAAAAATTGATTTGGTGATATTAAGCTCGCGACCTTTCGCACTAACAATGCCGGCGGTTACAGTAGATGTGAGGTTAAATGGATTACCTACAGCAAGCACCCATTCTCCGACTTCTACCTCCTTGGAACTGCCAATTTTAATTGCAGGGATTCCACTTGTTTCTACTTTTAATACAGCTAAATCAGTAGAAGGATCAGCTCCGACAAGACTCGCCTCATATACTTTTTTACCCAGCATCACTTCAATATTATCGGCATCATTGACAACGTGATTATTAGTGACGATATATCCTTCATGGCTATAAATTACCCCTGATCCACTGCTGATTGACCGTCCAACACCTCCTCCAAAAAACCAGTCCATCCACGAACTTCCATACTGGTTTTGAGATAAGGTTTTGATATATACAACACTTTTTGTGGAGATTTTCGATGCCTGAATAAAATCAGCCGGTCGAAGCATGGTAGATGAAAGCTGTGCTTTGGTTTCCGATTCCTCGATAATTCCATTTACATTTTCTGTAAATGTATTTGACAAGTTATCTGGAGATCCAACATTTGTGTTGATTACGGGAATTTGACTTAATTCGCCCTCGCTTGATTTGTTTGAAAGCTGGATATCGTAAAACCAAGCGCCTCCGATACCTGAAGCAAATCCGATGATTGTAATGAAAAATAATTTCTTCATGATCAATGAAATTTTGTCAGACCTATATAGATTTATTGCTTTTTCAAAAACTGTGCAAATTATATACAGCAGGAAAAAAATATGATTTGATCCAAAAAATGAGAACTACGAATAAGTGGGTTTACAGCAGTTATTAAAATTAAGGATGGATGTGAAACATTAAAAGAAAGATTCCTTTGATGGTCTTGTGACCAACAAAAAAGAGGTACCCAACTGCCGTACACCCCGATGATGTATCAAGGTTAATTACATAACTACTGGAAAAGTAAATTTCTTTCCATCATAGCTAATTCACTTCATGCCGCTTATTTTTGTCACCATAATATATATGATTGAACTATGAAACTAAAAAATCAGTATATAAAAAAAGCTGTTGATATTATAAAGCAAAAAAATGGATTTATATGCGACATGGATGGAGTTATTTACCATGGAAATAAAATATTACCCGGTGTAAAACAATTCATCGAATGGCTGCAGCACGAAAAAAAGAAGTTTCTTTTTCTGACGAATTCCAGTGAGCGCTCTCAACATGAATTGCAGGATAAATTGGCCAGAATGGGCATCGTGGTAGATAAGGAGCATTTCTATACCAGCGCCCTGGCAACTGCCTTTTTTCTCGATTCTCAAAAACCAAAAGGAAGCGCCTTTGTGATTGGTGAAGCTGGATTGATGAATGCGCTCTATGATGTCGGTTACAGGATGAATAATGTGGATCCTGACTATGTGGTCATGGGTGAGGCAAGGTCCTACAGCTACGAAAAAATAGAGCAAGCTGTAAATCTTGTAGTTAGAGGAGCTAAGCTGATCGGTACCAATCCGGATGTAAATGGCCCCATAGAAAATGGCATCGCCCCCGCGACGGCAGCATTGATTGCACCTATCGAAATGGCTGCTGGTAAAAAAGCTTATTTCGTCGGAAAGCCAAATCCTCTTATGATGAGAAGTGCACTTAAAAAATTACAGTGCCGTAGAGAAGAGACAGTAATTATCGGTGACAGGATGGATACAGACATCATTGCAGGCATTGAATCTGAAATTGATACCTGCCTCGTTTTGAGCGGAATTACAAATACCAGCGAAATAAATCAATTTGCATACCGTCCTCATTTTGTTTTGAACGGCGTGGAAGACATTATAAAATCATAAAAATGTTAGATTTTTCAGAAGCCATTCTTTCTAAATTGGCCATTCACCAGGTTGGTAATAAATCAAATGACGAAGGCATCATTATATCGGAACAGGAGGTAGTAGTAGATGGCAGTATTGCCACCTTGCTGACAACCTACTTTACCAAACCTTTCAAGCCGCAGGAATTTTATAATTTCTCTCATGAATCAAGCCTGAATCTGAATGAGGTATTCACTTACGTGAAAAATATTTTTAATGATAAAACCAGCCTGCAATTACAATCTATAAACCTGGCCAAGCATCTCTACGAACAATCGAATCATCCACAAATAAAATCAGGGGAGCTATATGTCGCTTATTTTGACAATTGCTATCTGAATGATGAATTGACTGAAGTTGTTGGCATTTTCAAGTCAGAACAGAAGGAAACCTTTTTGAAAGTTTTCCCCGAGGGCAAGTCATTTACCGTCAACCGGGATGATGGAATCAATATCAATAAGCTGGATAAAGGTTGCCTCGTATTCAATGAAAATGCAGAGGGCGGATACAAAGTACTTTTGGTTGACAATACCAATAAAGGAGATAATGCTCAATACTGGAAGGAGTTTTTTCTGAATGTAAAACCGTTTGAAGACACATTTTATCATACCAAAAACTACCTTCAGATGTGCAAGGACTTTGCCATGGAAGCCTTTCCTGAAGCCGATAAAATAGATCAAATGTCATTGATTCAGGAGTCTGCAAAGTTTTTTAAAGAAGAGGACGCTTTCGATAAAATACAATTCCACGAAAAAGTGCTTCAGGAGCCGGAAATCATAGATGCCTTTGAAGATTACAAGGGTAATTACCAGGAGCGAAATGATATTCAGGTATATGATGAATTTGATATCAATTCTGATGCTGTTAAAAACATGAAACGCGTTTTCAAAAGTGTTATTAAACTCGATAAAAACTTTCATGTCTATGTTCACGGAAATAGAAATTATATAAAAAAGGGTTTTGACGAAGAGAGCAATATGAATTTTTATCAATTATTTTTTAAAGAGGAATCATAACAGTGTATGGATTTAAATCATATTGAAGCCATTATTTTTGATGCCGAGGGCGTAGTGGTAAATACAGAGGCTTTATGGGACAAAAGTCAGGATGTATTGCTTGGAAGACGAGGCCTTGACTATGACCGCGACTACCTGAAGCCAAAAATGGCCGGACAGACATTATTGGAAGGCGCCCAGCTAATGGTGGACTATTACGGGCTGGATGAAAGTGCTGCATTTATTGAACAGGAAAGGAAAGTACTGATTCATGATTTATTTGAAAATGATATCATGTTCATTGATGGTTTTTTATCATTTATGGGTGGTCTTCAACAATCACCATTGAAGACAAGCATTGCGACTGCCATGAACAAGAGCCTGATGGAGCTGGTCGAAAGCAAGTTGAATCTGATCAATATTTTTGGTGAGCACATTTATTATATTGAAGATGTTGGGAATAAATCTAAACCGTCGCCCGATGTATTTTTATACGCTGCTGAAAAAATGGGCATTAATCCATCTAATTGCCTGGTGATAGAAGATGCACCCCATGGAATCGAAGCGGCAAATGCTGCAGGTATGACTTCAGTTGGAATTGTTACTACTTTCGATAAAAAACAACTGCTCAATGCTGACTTCATTGCAGATGATTTCGTGGAAATTAAATCATTATTAGTGCAATCGGGCGTGAACTTTAATTCTAAATAAAGTAAAACATGAATTCACTTGGCAACCTTATCTGGATCATTTTTGGAGGTTTTTTCATTTTTCTCATGTACCTCTTTGGAAGCATGGTTTTGTTCATCACCATTATTGGAATCCCTTTTGGGATCCAGACATTAAAACTCGCTTTTTTGTCATTGATGCCATTTGGTAAAGATATTCGCCCGGCGGAACAAGCAGGAGGGTGCCTCTCTTTGATTATGAATATCATCTGGATATTATTTGCAGGTATAGAGATTGCCATCATTCATATGGTATTGGCGTTATTATTTGCCATCACAATTATCGGAATACCGTTCGCAGCCCAGCACATGAAGCTGGCATACCTAGCTTTAGTGCCCTTTGGCAATGATATTGTGGATGTGGATTATGATTAAGTATTTATAACCCAAACAATCTTAATTGTGAAGTTGATAATCAAAGCAAATGTTATTAAAGTCGGTTTTTTTTTAATTCCCCGCCACTTTTTATTCGCGAATTAAAGAGGCTTTGAAATTTACATCCATCTCGCTGATTTCCTCAGAAATTAGATCATTCCATCGGATTTGTTGTTCTTCCAATTGACTATGCTCTGTTTCTAAATCGTACTTGCTTTGAGCTTTCTCTAGTGCGTAATAAATATCTTCTTTGATTTGATTAATTTTTTCATCTAAATCCTCTTCATCTAAATCACACGGATTTTCAATTTCATTTAACTTTTCCAGGAGCTTTTGCTCGTAAAGCCTGGTTATATCAAAGTGTTTTTGTTCATGGTTCAGGAGGTATTCTGACAACGACTCATTTTTCCATGAATAAAACCTGTCCATTTTTGATGAAGTACTGGTTTCAAATTCTCCTTCCTCACAAGCATATTTGAAAAATATTTTACTTCGTATTGTCGCAGTGTAATTAGAATTTCTAGTTGGAATTCCAAGAAAATCCTCATTCAGAACAGATCCTTCATCCCACCTTTTCCATTTGTCTCCTTTAAACGGGAACATGAAATGGAGCAGTATCACTGAAAAAAGAGTAGCTAAAATTAACGGAAAAACTATTTTCTTCCATTTGCTCAATGCGCGATTCATGATGAATAAAACAGTAATAAAAACTACCGGTGTGGATAATATAATTAACCAATGTTTTAAATGGTAGTAGTCATTTTTGTAAAAACTTAATAAAGCTATACTTATAAAAATTCCATAAAAGAGATAGAAAATGCCAATTGCTTTTCTATTTAGAAATGCCGATAGTAGAATAACTATAATTGTAAAATCCAATCCCATAAACACCAAAAACTGCCCCACAATATCAGGATCACTACCAAGAACCTTGATGCCATAAAGTGCTTGTAGCATACCGAACCAAACTAAAATTTTTACAGCCTTATTTTTCCCTTTTAGACTTTTTATTTTAGAAATGAAGAATAAGTAAGATACTAATAGGATCCCAAATGCCAGTGTAATGTATTTTTGGATTTTCAGTAATCTAAATAATTGAACCCCAAATAGATTCCCTTCCTTTGGTTTGTAATGCTCATCAATCAAATCACCTTCCTGATTGTACACATTTTTTTTATACCAATGCCTGTTTTCATCATTTGAATAAGTGATTATGGCATAACCTGTAGAATCGGCTTTATGATTAACCAAACTTTCCTGTTGATCAAAATAGGAAATCAAAGCTAAATTAAAATCTTCATCGTACTCACGTTTAATCAAGGCAAAAGTATTACCGAACGGCTCAATCAGGTTGCCTCTTTCATCCTCATACCGTTCCTCTAATAAATTGCCGCGCTGATCGTATTTTCGAATTCTTTTTGCAAAACTATTGTGCTCTGAGATTATCAGATTCCAGTGTGGATCATAATATGATAATTCTTCAAAATCGAATTTTTCATTGGAATGCTTCGAAAATTCAAATTTATGATACCCATTCCCATTAATATTTACCGGGTTTTTATCACTATCGAAGTAGCTTTGACTCAATATATCCCCTACCTTATTTTTGACTTCACGAATAATTGCAAAATCCCCATCACTCTTATTGATAACCCTGAATTTTTTGTCATAATAAATTTGCTCGATCATGAAATTCTGATCATCATAGGCATTCCCAATAAAAGCAATTCCATCCTCATCTTCAGTGAGGTTTCCATCGCGATCAAGATAAGTTAATGATAGAAGAAATTTATCGGTGGTAAATTCATATTCAATGCTATAAACTCCATTCTCATCAAATGCACATGGCTGATTTCTTTCATCTAAATAGTATTTCTTCTCAAGTAGATCATCTGAATTATATGATAAAACAATTTTACTATAATGTGCCCCATCATCATATGGGATAATCTGGTTATCTTTGTCTGTCCTGTAAATAGTTTTATTGTTTTTTAAATCGTCAAATTCAAAATGTTCAATTGCATAACCGTGTTCAATATTTATTAGTTGCCCGTCAATCCCATAATAACTCTTTCTTATTTCGCGACCTTTAGAATCATGGTCTATGATTACCTTTGCAAAACCAAAACCTTTCCTTGGAGTTAATTGACCGGCAGTATATAAATAGGTATGGCTTGTTGTTTGAAAATTTTCATTTTCTGTGTAACGGATAATTGCTGCATTATATTCAGCATCAAAAGTCAAATGATAATTGACGTCTAAAAATTCTTTTTCAATTAACCTCCCGTTTTTGTCATAAGATTTTTTAATCGAAAAACAATTGCAATTTGGATTTGTGGTCGGGCTTTCATTTACATTATAATATCTGACTTCAGTTTCATTTCTATTTGGATCGTACATGGAATATTTTATTGCAAATCCATCATCCTTGCTATAAAACAAAGATCCGTCTTTGTTCAGGAATTGTATTTTTACCTTGTTCCCATGTTCATCATAAGAATTATGAGTTTCGTAAACACCCGAATTATTTAATATGTTTTTATACTTTTTATCTTTACCAATTTTACTTTCTATCAGTCCTTTCTCATTCAGTCTGTAGCTATATTGAAAAATACCCTCGTCATCTTTTACAAAGTTGTGCTCTGAGTCATAATTATAAGTATTGCTAAAACTTTCACTGAATTTAATTACTCTTCTACTTACACCTTTGTATTTTGTTCGCCTCTCATCTGCATCATAAAAAGTAAGTTCAATTTGATCTTTCCCACGATATTCAATTCTAATTATTGAAACTCCATCACTAGTAAAACTGAAATACGTCTTGCCTTTTATAAAAGCTACTTCTAATAGTTGATCATTCGAATATTTAAATCTAAAGCAATAGATTCTTTTTGCTATTGATTCATCAACCTTGCCAGTTCCTACTAAATGGTATTCGCCATTAATTACAAAATCATCGTAATACTGGAAATTAATGGAATCACTTTCAGCAAAGCCAGACGAGACAGTTGATGCTATAAGTCCAAAAAAGAAAATTATTGTTTTTAAAAAATTCAAAAATCTCAAATAAAAAATTAAACCTAAAAGTAAATATCAGATGATTAAAAGTAGATTTATAAATGTGGAATCTTCAAATAAATCAGACATCGGTAATTAAAAAATCTATTCCTTCAATAAAAAAAATACTAAGTTTGAAATTCAAAAAATACCACAATTGACATATTGAAACCTATCAATAGGAAATTTCTTCGAACTTGGCAGCACTTTCCTGGACCTCTTCTTTCCATTTTAGATATTCATTCCATAGATCTTTTGTTATCTCAACCTGCTCCTTAGCCAGACCTTTACTTTCACCCAAATCCTGGTCAAGGTTATATAATTCATTCGGCTGATCTCCTATTTTCACCAATTTCCATGGACCTTGTCTCACCGCAATTTCATCATCCATCTTCCAATACAGCGTTCGGTCTGGGAGTTTCTCATTATCAAATAAAAGTGAGCTAATATCCATTCCATCCAGTATCTGATGATTGGAAAGTTGTGCACCTGCCAACTCTGCAAAGGTTTGATACAGATCCATAGTCATGGTGGTTTCACTATTTTTCATTCCAGGTCTAATTTTTCCTGGCCACCAGGCGATAAAAGGGACACGATGCCCGCCCTCGTACACTTCCGCCTTCTGCCCTCGCAAAGGTCCATTGCTGGAAATGTTTTTAAATTGATGATTATAATGGATATATCCCCCATTATCAGAAGTAAAAATCACCAGTGTATTATCATCGAGTTTCAATTTCTTTAAGGTATTGACTATTTCTCCAACGCTTTTGTCCACTGCCTCCACCATTGCTTTTACATGAGGATGAACATTGTCTCTGTCCGGGATGATCCCCCATTTATCGTTTTCATAGGAAATTCCTTTTTCCCTGTGCGCAGGATCTTCTGGTCCCTGCCATGGGAAATGAATGGCCAAATGTGCCATATAAAGAAAGAATGGTTCGTTCTTATGGTTTTCGATAAATGATTTACTGTGGTCTGTAATCAGATCGACACTATAACCATTTTCCATGGCCGGTGTATTGTTGTGCCACCAGTCTTCCCTCCCCCACCGATCGATGTGTGAATGATGATCTCCATCTCCTGCTGCCAATCCTCTGAATTCATCAAATCCCTGATTGAATGGCAGAAAAGGCTCTTTATAGCCAAGGTGCCATTTGCCAAACATTCCTGTCGCGTAACCTGCACTTTTCAACATTTCTGCCATGGTCACTACTTCAAGCGGCATCCCTTCATCATACTGGGTTTTACCGCTCAATGGGCCTTCAAATTTATTTCCGAGGCGATTTTGATACATCCCGGTCAACAATGCTGACCGGGTAGGTGTACACATAGGACCATTGGAATGGAAGTCAGTAAACCGCATCCCTTCATCGGCGAGAAGGTCAATATTCGGCGTTCGAATTGTGATATTCCCATAACACCCCAAATCTCCATATCCAAGATCATCAATTAGGATTAAGATGATGTTAGGTTTATTTAATGGCTCATTTCCCGGTTTGCAATTGACAAGTAAAACAACCATCATGCAAAACAGGAAGAGCGTTGATTGTCTTTCTAATTTATTCATCATAGTATTCAATGATTCGTACTTTTGGTAAATTTAACTGATCTTTCCCTCCGAGGAGTGGATTTATATACCCGGATACTCCCAAGGTTCTCGATACTCCCTGCTCATCATTTTCCTTGCCTGCTCATCTCCGAGGATCATTTGCTTTTCTCCATCCCAATTCACACTTCTTCCCAATTTATAAGACATAATTGCCAGCAAACTCATGTTGGTTGCATAATGAGAATTTTCTATATCTGCAGCGGGTTTACTGCCAGTTTCAATAGCCTTTATAAAATCATCCCAAAGCTCGGGGATATTCTGCTGATCGGGCAAATGCAGCGCATGGTCCATGTGCACTTCCTGCGCTCCTTTGGCGCTTGGATAAAAGGTCCATCCGTCAAGCCAGCCCATGTGAAAAGTGCCTTTAGTTCCATAGAAATAAACGCCAATATTGTGCTTCTCACTTTTGCTGCCTCCTATTCTTCGGTGTTCCCACTGTGCGGTAAACGACTCGAACTCAAATGTTGCTGTCTGCCAGTCGGGGGCGTTTGCAGGGCTGTCTTCTTTGAAAACACCCCCTGTTGAATACACTGTTTTAGGATGCTTTTCTTCAGACCACCAAAGAATCTGATCCATCCAGTGAACTCCCCAATCTGCACACATACCATTGGAATAATCGAGGTAGTTTCTGAATCCCTTTGGATGGATGCCCGGATTGTAGTTTCGTTTTGGCGCCGGACCGCACCACATATCCCAATCTAATCCCTCGGGAGGATCTTCATCGGGCCTTAAGCCACGTTCATGGTAATCATAATCGACAAAAGCCCGGACCATCTTAATATCACCAACTTTCCCGGATTTGATGAATTCCATCCCCGCTATATTATGTGGACCAACATGACGATGTAGGCCCACCTGAACTACTCCCCTGTATTTTTGCTGTGCAGCAACAATGGCCCTGCCTTCATTGATGGTGTGTGCTATGGGTTTTTCGAGATAAATATGACAGCCGGTCTCCAGAGCTTTAATGGCAGGCAGTGCATGCCAGTGATCCGGAGTGGCAATAATGGCAATTTCAGGTTTTTCTTTTTCCAGCAATTCCCTGTAATCTTTGTAAAGTTTAGGAGTATTTAAGGTCAATTCCTTAATTTTTTCAACTGCTTGATCCAATTGATTTTGATCCACATCACAAAGTGCAATCACCTTACAAGTTCCTGAAGCAATGGATGTTGTAAGAATATTCATACCCCACCAACCCGCACCAATGAGCGCTACGGAGTAAATTTTATTTTTATTGGCAAGTATTATATTCGGGAAAGCACTTGCTGTGATACTACCCAGGGCGCTTTTAATGATGAACTCTCGTCTTTGCATATTCTATTTACTTAGTGGCAGTAGGCAGTTGCAGTAGGCAGCACATGCCAACTTCCACTTTCCCATTTTACCCTTTTCCATTTATTTCTTTTTCTGATAACCGATTACCATTTCCTTTTCCTGCCAACTGCCACTGCTACTTTTTCCTTTCCTGCTTCCTGCTACTGCTACTTTTTCCTTTTCCAATTACGTTTCCGTTTTACCTTTTACCCTTTTAACTTTTCTCGGATGCTGGTTACCCTTTCCTGTCTACTACTACTGCTACTACCACTTTTACCTTTCAGCTTTTAGCCTTTAACCTTTAGCTCCCTAACTCCACGTCCTGTCCCAGCTCTGATCCTTATCCCATTCCGGCGTTGGTGCGAAGTATTTTTCTCCTTCACGCAGGTGCTCTTTAATGATCTCTTCATTTAAATCCACTCCTAGTCCCGGGGTTTCGGGTACTTTCACGAAGCCGTTATTTAATATTGGTTTTTCAATGCCTTTTACTAAATCTTCCCACCACGGGGTATCGACATCATGGTGCTCAAGAGCTACAAAATTTTCTGTTGCTGCAGCGCAATGTACATTTGCGAGGAACGAAATCGGGGTACCGGCAAAATGCATGGCCATAGCAATACCATGTTCTTCAGCGTAATCTCCAATTTTCTTAGTTTCCAGGATTCCCCCTGCCGATGCCAGATCAGGATGTATCATATCCACCGCTTTCAGATCGATAAGTTTAATGAATTCTTCTTTGAGGAAGATGTCTTCACCGGTCAAGGTGGGTGTGGTGATTGCTTCTGTAATTTGCCTCCATTGATCATGTAGTGTCCAGGGTACCAGGTCTTCGAGCCAGGCGAGTTGATATTTTTCTACTGCATTTCCAAGCCTGATGCAGGAATTTACACCAATATGACCAAAATGGTCAGCTGCCATAGGAATCTCATATCCAACAATATCTCGCACCTGATGGACATATTCCACCATTTTTTCCAGGCCAAGATCAGTTATTTGAATCCTTGTAAATGGATGCTTAGTCATGCCATAACTCCCGGGTTGGTCTGACCATTGTTTGCCTTGATTCCAAAAATCGGCACCTATCAAAGCTCCTGGGATGTCCTTCACAAGTTGAACTCCGAAATCCATTTTCAAAAAAGTAAATCCTTTTTCTATTCTGGCCTTCATTCTTGTTGCATAAACTTTTGGATCGGAAGAAGAAGGTGTATCCGCATAAATTCTAATTTTATCTCTATACTTTCCTCCCAACAATTGATATACTGGAACTCCATAAGCTTTGCCTACTAAATCCCACAATGCCATTTCCACACCTGAAACTCCACCACCTTGCCGTCCCTGTCCGCCAAACTGTTTGATCATTTTAAATAGTTGCTCGACATTGCATGGATTTTTACCCAATAATCTGCTCTTGAGAAAAAGGGCGTATTTTGGGCTTCCCGCATCACGAACCTCGCCCAATCCATAAATTCCCTGGTTCGTATCTATTTTAATGATCGGCGCCTTTGAAGTGAAAGCGATTCGAAGGTCTGTAATTTTAAGATCAGTTGGGCTGGAATTTCTGCTTACTTTTTGTGTGGTATATTCCAGCTCTTTTTCCACATTATCATCCAGCATATATCCAAGCGCCAGCCCTCCCAGTCCTGCTTTTTGAATGAAGTTTCTTCGCGAATGATCTGAAGTTTGTTTTGAGGAAGATAAAATGTTTTTTAAGCGGGTAGAAATGTTTTTTGAGCTCATCTTGGGTTTTGTTTTGAGAATACAAATTATATAAGTATAATTATCCTAACTTTTTTGGTAATATTCAACTAAAATCGCCAATAGAAACTATTAAACCTAAAGAGCAACTTTTTTAATAAAGCCCCATGAAAAACATTAATATCTTATATAAAATTTTACTTGGTGGAGCTTTTGTTTGCCTGCTGATCTTTTTGGGAATTCTTATTACAGGTGCTTCTATTGGTATAGGGCTATTTCTTACGATGTTTTTCATTTTACTCGCATTGAGTTTTAATGGGATTGAAAGCCTTAAAAGATTTTCCTATACCATTTGGATCTTGGCTGCGGTGACCATTTCGATGTATTTCCCGCAGTATTTTCTGAAGTCAGGAGATTTTGAATTTAAAAGATTGATCGTTCCTCTGTTGCAAATCATCATGTTTGGTATGGGCTCCCAGATGAGTGTCAAGGATTTTGCCGGGGTAATAAAAATGCCAAAAGGAGTGATCATAGGAATTGTGGCACAATACAGTATTATGCCCATAGTAGGATTCTCTATCGCATCATTGTTCGATTTCCCACCTGAAATAGCAGCAGGTGTTCTTTTAATTGGAAGCGCTCCCAGCGGTCTTGCCTCAAATGTGATGTCTTATATTGCCAAGGCAAATCTGGCGCTCGCTGTAACATTGGCTGCGATAGCTACCTTATTATCTCCATTAATGACACCACTTTTAATGAAGGTTTTAGCAGGCCAATATATTGAAATTAAATTCTGGTCTATGATGCTGGGCATCATCAATATGATGATTCTGCCTATAATAGCGGGATTCATATTTAACCTGTTTTCAAAAAGTAATCAATCGGCTAAGAATCGAATGATGCAATTGTTGTCTTTTTTAGTAATCATCATAGTAAAGAATCTGATCTATCTAAAAACATATGAGGCACCCTCTCCTGAATCAACAGAAACAGCTTTACATGCTGCTTCTATATCATTCTTATGGGATATGTTCTGGTTTTATTTTCTACCAATAATCGTTGCCACCTTACTGAAAATGATATTCAGAGAATTCGAAACATGGATGGATAAAGTATTGTCTTTTGTTTCCATGGCGGGGATAGCAGTGATTATCACAATTATTACTGCTGCGGGAAGAGACAGCCTGCTTGAAGTTGGAATGTTGCTGATTCTGGCAATGTTCATCCACAACATGGCAGGGTACTCACTTGGTTATGGGGCTGCAAAACTCTTCAGGATGCCCGAAAAGGATTGCCGAACAATAGCGTTCGAGGTTGGGATGCAAAACGGTGGTCTTGCTTCAGGATTGGCATTGCAAATGGGAAAAATAGCGACAGTTGGCCTGGCGCCTGCAATATTTGGTCCGCTAATGAATATCACGGGGTCTTCAATTGCCACATATTGGCGTGATAAGAAACCTAAAGATGAAAAATAATTGTTACAACATAACCTCGATATAAAAATGAAAAATGTACTTTTTGTAATTCTAAGCCTGAGCATAGTTACCAATTCCTTGAATGCTCAAACTGTCATTTCTGATGATTTGATGAAATTTTATACTGCCGAATGGAAAGGAGAAAGAACCGTAGATGGAAGGCCAAAAGTTTCTGATGACCTGCTGAAACGGTTGAAAAATATTTCCATTGAAGAAGCCTGGGGAGTATTGAGAGGAGAAGGCTTTAATAACCAGTTTGAAAGTGGTTGGAAAATTCTTCACGAAGGCGAGGCATTTGTAGGAAGGGCACTGACCGCTCAGTATATGCCGCTCCGCCCTGATGTGAATAAGCGCATCCTTGAAAATGGTCATAATAGCGGCCAGATAGGCGCTTCAAACTCCTGGCCTATTGATGCCTTGCAGGAAGGTGATGTATATGTCGCCGATTGTTATGGGAAGATTATAAACGGAACACTCATAGGAGATAATCTCGGAAATGCCATTTATTCCAAATCCAAAACCGGAGTAATATTCGATGCAAGTTCCCGCGACCTGGAAGGCCTGTCTAAAATAGAAGGATTCAATGCTTTTGTACGGGATTGGGATCCATCCTATCTCACTGAGGCCATGCTGACGGAAATCAACTCACCAATCAGAATTGGCAGAGCTACAGTT
Source organism: Bacteroidota bacterium (assembly GCA_024280115.1). GTDB lineage: Bacteria > Bacteroidota > Bacteroidia > Cytophagales > Cyclobacteriaceae > JAAUQL01. The sequence goes on from JAJRQT010000106.1 coordinate 95,690, forward strand.
TTTCCGGGCGATGCTGTTTTAGCAAAAAAAGAAGGCGTCATTTTCATACCTCCCCACCTGCTGGAAAAGGTAGTGATTACTGCTGAATTTATCGGACTTAAAGATACTTTTGGACATCAAAAGCTGAGAGAAGGTGTTTATACTCCCGGGCAGATAGACGGCAAATGGTCTGACGATATCAAAGAAGCTTTTCTTAAGTGGGTAGATGATAACCCGGATAAAGTTCCTATGAGCAAAAAAGAGCTGGATGAATATCTGAAGAACAGGACCTGGTAGAAAATAGACCGGAGACGGAAGTTGGAAGTTAATTAATGGTATAATCATGAAAAGGAGGCAATTCATCAAAACTACGACAGCAGGGGCATTATTACCCAGCTTCGGGTTTAAGGCTTCCAAAGCTTCTAAAACCCACGTTATTTCATTCAGCTTTGATGATGGATTTAAAAAATCATTTATAAAACTTGCTGAAATCCATGAAGAATATGGCCTGAAGGCCTGTCTGAATGTGATCGCCTCCGGCCATATGAAAAGCTTTCAAGCGGTTGATGACTATATACTTCCGGAATTGCTGGGAGACTTTGATCTCTGGAATAAATTGGCATTGGAAGGGCATGAAATAATGCCACACAGCTGGAAACACTTAAATCTTCCTCGCCAGGATCCTTATGAGGCAAAAAAACTAATTTCAAAATGCATCGTCTATTTCAATGAAAACCTAGTTGGTTTTTCACCATCTAAAGCGGTTTTCAATTTCCCGTTCAATGCCTCAAACAGTGAATTGGATCAACACGCCCTCACCTTGGTCAGGGCGGTGCGAACGAGTGTGAATGGGGCCATCAATCCACTTCCATCCAAAGACAGCAGAATCCTCAGTTGTGCATCGCACGGCCCTGATATCAGCGATGATTGGGTTACACAGAAAGTAAATTCATTTCTTTCCACCGAAGGCGGATGGATGATTCTGAATCTACACGGACTTGAAAATGAAGGCTGGGGACCACTGAGCACAGATTATTTTCAGTCACTTTTAAAAAGATTGGTGAAAATAAATACGCTGGATATTCTTCCTGTTGGTATAGCGCTTGAGAAATATACAGGTTTTCACTGACCATGACTTTTTGTACATTCGTTTTAATCCCGAATGTCATAATTGTAAGCTGCCTGGCTGTGCGCAATAAGTAATTGGTTTATTTTTCAAAAAACAATTCTGGCAATACTATTTTTATTTCCTGGTCATTTTCTCCCATTTCATCCTTATTATTCCAATAGAGGATAAAATTTACTTTTGATTCAACTACTTTATACCCTTTCTCTTCCTGAGATATTTTTACCGCACGAAAGGTTTTTGAAAATTTGATTATTTGTTCGCCATTGGAATTTGTAAGTCCTTCATTATTACTTAATAAAGAATCTCCACTTTGAAGTGAATTCAAACGATTCTGTACAAAACTGAAATATCCTAAATTAATATCCTTATGCGTTAAATGATACACTAAATGATCCGGCTCGGAATAGGTGTTTGTATCACTAAAACGATATAATTCTTCAACATCGATATTATTTAGATAACTCCCGTTGTAATGGATTGTCAGGTTTCGTTTTGCACGAGTCATGGCAACATACAATTGTCGTTTATTGTCATTGGAATACCCGTCAAAATTATTAAGTAATAAGAACACATTGTCAAATTCTTTCCCTTTGGCTTTATGGATTGTAGATACGTAAATAGTTTCTCCATGACCGAAAGTAAAATCTTCAAGTTTAGATTCTTTAATAAAAACCTCAAAATCTGATTTGTATTTAACTTTGGAATTTGTTTTCTGAAAATCTACTAATAGATTCTTACACAGATCATAGTTGGTGCTATTAGCATGTTTTCTCGCGAATTTTCTTTTAGCATTATTCCACGTATTTATGCTTATTATTGGAGTGTTGCTATCAACATTTAAATCATCAATAAATGACCTGATTTCATATAGGTTATATAAATCAAATCCATCATTTGACTGTATTAGTTTTGCTGGCATTTTGTTTTTAAGAAGCAATTCGGAAATTTGTAAAGCCTCATCATTCGTTTTAGTTAAAATACATGTCGTGCCGGAGAGGCCAGCAGAAAAAATATCATTTACCAGGGGAACAATCAGGTTCTGACGCTCGTAATGGATTAGCCGAATCTCTCCATTATCATTCTGAACGGGAACAATTGGTGTGGTTTTAAAACGCGGATGGATTCTTTCTACAAATTGATTGGTAAATTCAACAAGGTTCTTTTTGCTTCTATAGTTTTCTACCATCTCATACTTTGTGGCATTTTTTCCGTTGACAAATTGCTCAAAATACTTTGAATCGGCTCCTCTGAAAGTATAGATGTTTTGATCATCATCGCCCACGGCTATTACCCTCATTTCTGTATTTTTATCCATGAGTGATTTTATCAATCCGAATTCCTGGGCATTCATGTCCTGGGCCTCATCAATTACGAGTACAGTTTTTGTGATTCGGTTTGGTTCAACCTCGCCATTTTCTATTTTCTCAATAGTTTGCTGAAGGATATTATCTGATTTTTCAATACTGCCAACCCTTCCAAGCAAGTCAAAACAATACGAATGGAATGTCTTTATCTCGATGAAATTAGCTGCATTACCTATTAATTCCAGTAATCTTTTTTTGAACTCGGTGGTGGCTGCCCTGGAAAAAGTAAGCATCAATAATTGCTCGTGCTTAACATCCTCCATTAAAAGAAGCGAGGCCAATTTATGAACCAAAACCCTTGTTTTTCCACTGCCCGGACCGGCCGCTACAAGTATATACTGAGTTTGATTATTGTTTATAATTTGAAGCTGCCGGGGCGATAATTCTCCAAATAATTGTTTGAATTTTTTTGGTGTGATATTCCTTTTAATTTCGCCTCTGCGACTGCCCGGAAAATATTTCTTTAAAAATGATACGTAATTCAGTTGAAAATGATCTTCAACAAATCTCAAAGCTGATTCGTAGTCTTCAAGCATTTTTTTTGCATATTCTCCGGCAATATGAATCTGCTCTCTTTTATTTTGATAAAAATCGTTTAACTGCCGATAGTCATCATTTTTGTACTGAATCTGATTATTCTGCTCAAGCCTGTCTATGGTAAGTTTGTTATAAACTACTAAAAATCCACCCTCTATTTTAATGGCCTCAATCCTCGACAAATAGAAAAGTGCATCTTCAATATCATCAATCGAAACTTCACTTTTAAAAAGTATTGACTTCTTTTTGTAGCCATCTTTTAAATCATGAACCGAAAACTCAACGAGAATTTCATTTGAACCGTGATCTTTATCAGCCATCATTTTATCAAAAAGATAGTTAACAATAAAGCTTGAAAGCTCGTACCGTTTTTTCTGTTTCTCTTTTAAAGTTTCCTTTGGTTGTGTGCAAATTATTGAAACATGATTTTTAGAATAGTTTTGATTTTTCCGTTTAATCCAATTTTTGATTGCCCAAAAATTGAGGATAATTTTAATCTTATAAGGATTTACTTCTGTACATCCACTCGCTAAACACTCCTCATTCAATTCCTTTAGGTTAAATGTTTTTTCCTGCTCTTCTATAATTGTCAGCAGATAATTTTCAATTTTAGCAAAGGTTTTTACGGTGGAAAGTGATTGGTTTATATTATCATTTTGTTTAATAAATGCAGTTAGGTCCTTTGTGTCTGCCAGTATTTTTTCCTCTCTCAACAAGGTAATAATCTTTATGACCTCTTCTTTTACTATTCCCAGGTGATCAGAAATATAATCAATCCGGGATTCGGCCACTTCATCATTTGAATGTTTTCTGCTTTTTGTAGAAAACAGCTTTTTAATGATTCGAATCGCTTTAACCTTTTGCTGACTATCGAATCTTGATGAAGAATTGATCTTTTCAATGGCCTGCTGTGCATTTTTTGACAATATACTATTGGCAAAAATCCTTGGAATATTCTGACCTCGTTTCAAATATCCGGCTTGCTCAAGCGCTGCAATTGCTGTTGTAACGCGCGTTTCTATTTCAACAACATTATCGTCCCATCCGGCTTTTCGGGCAATTTCTAAAGCAGAATTCGAAACAGTAGCGCGATACTTCGTGATATTTTTTATCGCTCTCCAAATTTGTTGAATTTCTTTTACAGATAGCTTTGTTTGATTGAGTAATACAAAATGTTTATGGAGATCTTCTTCATCAAATAACACATAACAATCCGCTGAGATATTTTCGTCGCGTCCTGCACGTCCTGCTTCTTGTACATAGTTTTCTAAAGAGTCGGATATTTCATAGTGGATGACCATCCCAACGTCTTTTTTATCAACACCCATCCCGAAAGCAGAAGTGGCAACCATAGTTTGTACATCCCCGGACATAAAAGCGTTTTGATTCTCTGTTTTCTCCTTCACATCCATTTTACCATGATAGGGTTTTGCGTGAAATCCATCTTCACTTAATCGTTCTGCAAGTTTATAGGCTTTCGCGGTCCTTGAAACATAGATTATTGTAGGGCAGTTCTTCGATTCAATCAGACTTCTTAAATTGTTGTATTTCTTCTCCTCATCGGGACAAGCATACACTTTGTACTGCAAATTTGTTCTCGGTGCATTAGCCAGGTAAGTATCAAGTTCGACGGATAGTTTTTCCTTAAAATATTGACGAATGTCTTCAATGACCTTTGGTTTTGCTGTAGCCGTAAAACAAGAAACAGGGATTGTATCAGAAAGATTCTTTTTCTCCCGCAGTTGGTTTATAAAATCGCCAATATATTGATAGTCAACCCGGAAATCCTGCCCCCAGGCAGAAAAACAATGTGCCTCATCAATCACAAACCGAACAATATTTCTACCTAACAACAGCCGTTCAATGGTTTTCGATCTCAATGACTCCGGTGAGATATATAGTATTGAAGCCAGGCCATCTTCAACTCTTTCAAACGATTTAGCGCGTTCAATAGGATCAAGTGATCCGTTGATGGTAACAGCATCTGTAATTCCGCTTATCTCAAGATTGTCAACCTGATCTTTCATCAATGATTGTAAAGGAGAAATCACCACAGTCAATCCTTTGGTATTTCTGCCTGACATTAAAGCGGGAACTTGAAAAGTAAGAGATTTTCCTCCTCCTGTAGGAAATACAGCAAGAAGTGATCTGTGTTCTATGGCAGCTTTTACTGCCTTTTCCTGTAAAGGATCTCCATTGTAGGTGCGGTATGATTCATAGCCAAAAAAGTCCATCAAACCTTTTCTTGCATCTAACGCATCATCGCAATACGGACAACCAGTGATACAAGGGTTGTTTCTAAGCAAATACATTATTCTTTCTACCTCGGGATAATTTATTAAAACCCATGGAGGGGTAACAGAATAGCGATCAGTCGTATTTATTAAAGCTAAACAATAAGCAAACTCAATTGGATGTTTATCGATAAGATGAGCAATTGGTGCGCTTGAACAAAAATTTTCTTTAAAAGTAAAATTCATTAATCCGGATATATCACTGGTTTCAGTTGTACTGAATGACAAATAAGCAAAGAATGACTTAAACTCATTTTGACTATTTAATAAGAAGTAAAAAATCTGCTTTAAAGAGTCATCCAGTTTGTTGAAAGCAGCTATTTCATCATAAAATAAATCTTTGGCTTTTAAGGAATCATTTACCGGATTATTTAACTCGTCCGTTTGTAATTTATCATCCTTAAGTAGCTTGTGATAGGGCCTTGTAGGAAATAATAGTGGAGATAAAAATAGTGTGTCAATAATCTGAAAACGATCTGAATACGGAGATAAAAGCTGTTTTTGAATAAACTTTAAATCGTGCTTGATTATATTATGTCCACAAATAAAATCAGTATTTTCCAGGAAGGCAGTAAATTCTTCCAGCTTATTTGAATGAAAAATGCTCCCATCACTTTTTACAGCTCCGATATCAAGAATTTTATTGTTTTTTGGTTCTATTTCAGCGTCAAAGAATGTGATAGATTTCATCGCAATTATTCTGAATAATTAACAAAGTGAAATAATGGAAAACACCACCCCGCAAGGCAGTTTTGATTTTTAGTGTTAATTTGACATCGATATTAATTTAATATTTAATTACCAAATATTTCAGCATAATTTTCTTCGATATCAGCAATTTTTTTTATGCCCAGAATGCTTGCACCACCTCGACTAATTTGAAATTATTCCTGATCCGGGAGTTTTAATGTGTAGAAAAATCGCAGCCGGATTATATGTTCAGAAGTTTGGAACCCGTCATCTGATAACTCTCTCGATTGCTGCCAAATATAAAACAATTCAAAACGTAATCGGTCCGAAGATCGATGCCCAATCGCTGCATAATAGCGCTGATTATTTACAAATAATTCTGTAGCACTTTTACCAATAGGCACGAATACCTCCCACATTCCCTTAAGATAAAAAGACTTTTTTTCTCCCAATAGTTTAAAATCTATTGTACGGGCTCTAAACAAATACCGGCCTCGGATATTCGAATCATTTTCCAGCTTTTCATAAAAGAAGAATCGTTCTTCAAAACGAATTCTATGATAAAAATCCACCCAGCCGATATCTGGCCAGGATATATGAGCATCCTGAAAAAGACGAATTTCATAAGCGTTGCCGAGTGTATTATTAAATGTATTGAAGGAGCCAACGCCACCTGAAATTTTAATCACTGGAGAAACTGTATAATTAATGGTAGGTCTTATATAAAATAAATTCCAGTCTTTAGAAGAAACAATTCCCCGTAAACCCACATCCCCTCCGACTGACAATTTTGGTTTGAAGAAATAAGCAAAGGTAACGTCTGTCCAGGTTTGAAAATCAACAGCATCATTTTGAGCGTGAGCTTCGATAGCAAAAGAAATAATGACTATTAGTATTAAACATTTGACTTTGGCGAAATTGAACACATCTATTTTTTTTGTTTTGAAGAATAACTAAGCAACATCATTCCCAAAACGGCTGAAAGTATCGAAGCGGAAAACACACCTACCTTGGCTGTTTGAACATGCTGCTCGTCGCTAAACGCCAAATCGGAAATGAATATTGACATAGTAAATCCAATCCCGGCAAGTAGTGATGCACCGTAAATCTGCCTGAAATCTACTCCTTTCGGCAAGGAAGTTATCTTCATTTTTACAATCAAGTGGGTTAATAAGGAAATACCCAGGAATTTGCCTAGTACCAAACCAGCTATAATTCCGAGTGAAATGGGATGAAATAACAATTCTAATAAACTACCTTCTATTCTAACGCCTGCATTGGCCAACGCAAATATTGGGAGGATAAAAAAAACAGAAAAAGGATGCAATATATGCTCAAGTTTTTGCGAAGGGCTCTCGGCTTCTTTTGTGATTTTTATGACTTCGTCCAGCGTATGTGCCTCATCTGAAGAGAGCATTGCAATATTTTCTGTTGTTGAAATCTTTGATCCTTTTAGGAGTTTCTTTAATCGATCGATATACTGTCTTCCGCTGATTTTCGGTTTAGCCGGAATTGCCATAGCCACAAGTACTCCTGCAATGGTCGCGTGCACACCTGAATAGATGAAGGACAGCCAAACTCCTCCTAAACCAACAATCGCATAAAAAGCCGTATGGCGAATACCTAACTTATTGCCTCCAAATAATACACCTAAAAAGATCATGGCATAAATGATTTCAGTTATATCAATAGACTCTGTGTAGAAAAAAGCAATTACCAAAATAGCTCCAAGATCATCTGCAATAGCCAGGGCAGTGAGGAACATTTTCAATTTCACATTTACGCGATTTCCAAGAAGTGACATAAGGCCCAGTGCAAAAGCAATGTCTGTTGCCATTGGAATTCCCCACCCTTCAATATTCTGAGGATTATTATAGTTAAAAGCTACATATATCAGAGCAGGTACCAGCATTCCTCCAACAGCGGCAGCAATTGGCAAAATTGCATCTTGAAAACTTGACAATCCGCCATCCATCACTTCCCGTTTAATTTCAAGGCCAATGACAAAAAAGAACATGGCCATCAGTCCATCATTAACCCAATGATGCAGGTCTCCTTTTAATTCGAAATCGCCAAAAGAAAAGCCCATTTTCACATTGTGCCAGATGTGGTTATACACATCATAATAAGACGAATTAGCCCAAACAACAGCAATAATCGTGACCCCAATCAATAAGAATCCTCCAAAGGATTCCTGATGAATGAATTTGTGGATATTGAAACCTGTACTTGTATGATTGTCGCCATTCATAATGTTTGAAATCAATAACGCTAAACTCTGATAAATATAACGTCTTGCTTTTTAATAAAGCTAATGGATTAAATAGAATTATTCCAATTCATATATTTCCCTGATGCCTTTCAAAATTTTACGATCATCCTATTCAATTCAATGAATTTGAATCCATCAATCCAGTTTTTCTTTACCAGGTATTCTAAATCTTTGGATTGATTGGAAAGTATCGCATTATGAATATTTGATTCCCGCTCAACAGCATCGGACTCTTCCTGAGATAAGTATTTTCTGTAATCCTTCTTTTGATCTCCCCGCAGGTTAGTTTTTAGCGCATATAAAAAAGCGATATGCCTGTAAATTGTTCTCTTTTTTATCCCATTTAACTCTTCCTCCACCTCAGCATTGGCAACCGATGAATAATGAACCAATTGTCGTGCCCAGGATCTGGAATCGTTCACAAGCGCCCCCAAATTTTCCTGGCTTCCCACCAACGATCATAAGCTTGATTGTTATTGAAACCAATAAAAAAGGCTAAAGCGGGACCTAGAATACCTGGAATGATTGCTGGGAATTCTATATAATGTAGTAAGATATAATCATTAAAAAGATATGTCGAAACACAAATAAGGGCGAGAATCAAGAAACTTCTCCAGGTTCCTTTTATGATCCTGCCTAATATTATTGTTTTTCTAATAATCATTTTAATCTCCTTTTATACCCATTGATCTGTTACTCTTTTAGCGCCTCATCTACTTTTTCTTTTATTTGCTTTAATGCACTTTTAATATCATCTGGATTGTCATCGATATAATTTTCTACTGACTTTCTTAACTCTATGAGTTTTTCATTATCATGCTCTCTCAATATAGTGACTTTATTTTTCACTTTTTTCAACCACAGCGAAACCGCTATCATTGAAAAGCCAAGTGACAATAATGAAACAGCGGTAAAAATCAATACCATGGAAGCGCCAAAAATGGGATTGGCTATCATCATCAGCCCAAGCATGGCATTAATAATCCCCAGGACTAAAACCCAGCCCCAGCTCTTGACGCCATGAGATTTGAGATTAAACGACGACCCAATAACCAAGCTTCCTCTCATCAACACCCAAAAGCCCACGAAGAGCGGAAGCACAGCCATTGACAAGTTTGGATGAATGAACAGGACTAAGCCAATTATAGCAGAAATTATTCCTCCCGCCAACTGCATGCCCCATCCTTCCATTCGTTCACGATTGCTCAGGGAAAGGGATATTGCCCCGATACCATCAACAAGCATAAATGCGGCAAAGAAGATACTGAGTGTGAGATAGCTTTTCTCAGGAACGGAAAAAACATACACAGATCCCATCAGAAAAAGGATTCCTAAAAGAAGATATATCCACCAATTATTAATCGTACTTTTTATTTTGATTAGTTTATTCATTGTGATTTATTTTAATATTTGTCATTTACAATATCACTATTTATCTGGATTATCAGTGTTGATATTTGAATTATATTTTTCTAAAAAATTTGGAAGGTTTGCTCGGCATAGCCAACACCCGCTTCAGCATACAGATTAACCTCAATAATTCACGGGAAGAATGCGATACAGGAAACAAGGAATTGATTATCTGATATTTACAGTAAAATTTTAACACAAATGGTTACCCCAAAAATGAGGAACAAATTTTTAATGAAAAATAAATCAATTCATTGTCCTGCAGTATTTTAAGCGTTTCAATAACTATCTCCCGAATTATTCGGGTTAAACACGACTTGCACTCCCGTTTCCTTTAACTCTTCGATTTCATCATTGTACCTTGAAAGCCCGGCTATCAACACTTTTTTATAGCTTTTTCTTATTTGCTTTGTCACTTGCAAATGTGTAAGATGATTGGATGTAGCCAGAAAAATCAGACGCACATTGGTATTTTGGGGTATGCGTTGCCAAAATTCCAAATCCGTGGCATCGCCATATATAACGGGACGTTTTGCCAATAGTTGGCGGCTAATTTCCTCCTTGTCATAATCGATACCCAATACTAGCTGTTTATATTTTTCGCTCAACGTATTGTAAACCTCTGTGCCAACACGCCCCATACCAAGGACTATAACTTGCGCATCTCTTAACTCAATCTGTTCGTCTTCGGGCAGGCGAGTTTTGGTTTCGAATCGTTGAAGCCATGTTTGCCAACGTGAGTAAAGTGTCTGAGCAGTCATATTTAAAGGAGAAGCAATAATTAGTGTTATGGATAACGAGAGTGTAAAAATCAGCAACCATTCCGCAGCGAGCCAGCCATTGGCCACACCTGCCGCGCCGACAATCAATCCAAATTCGCTATAATTGGCGAGACTTATAGAGCTTAGGGTTGCAGTGCGTGCCCGTAATTTAAATCGGGTAAGCAGAAGAAAGAATAAGGCTACCTTAACCGGTACTGCCAGCGTAAATAAAAATGAGATGCCCAGGGCCTCAAGAGTCGGAGTTCCGAATAGGCCGATTGTAAGGAAAAACCCCACAAGAAAGAGGTCTTTAAAACTATGCAACGCCTTGTTAAGTTCTTTTGCTTTGGGATGGCCCGCCAGCATTATGCCAAATACCAACGCTCCTAAATCCGGTTTTAGGCCCACCTGTATGAAAAGCAAGGCCCCCGCAAAAGGGATAAACACGCCCAATAGTACCAGCAGCTCACCATGCCCTGATTTATTCAGGATCAAGAATAAAGGATATTTCTTAATTATTTGCGGCACAAAAATTAATAGAATTAATGCAAATGCCCAGGGAGAAGGCATCTTACCCGAAGAAAAAGTCAGGAAGATTACGGCAAGTATATCCTGCATTATTAAAATACCAATGGCTATTCGTCCATGCGATGCTGACATCGCACCCTTTTCTTCCAGTATTTTAACCGCGAAAATTGTACTCGGAAAACTAAGGCCGAAGCCATCTTTGATATCCGGAACGGTGTTTCAACAAATTCTTTCAATAATGAGCCGTCATCACCATAATATGATACCGATTTGATAAAGATCGGATTATCAATATCTGTATTGCGAATACTGAATGTCACTGCAAAATTTATTCGACTTTCCTCGTTGCTGGAATAAACAGAATGAATCTGTGAATAAGCGGGTACATAAACCTTTTGGCAATTAGAAAAATCCAAATCTCCCGATGCAGCGATTGGTTGAATGTGTTGTGGAATTTCCTTCATTTCCTCTTTCCCGGGGATACACGACAAAGAAAACCATACAAGAATGATATATGCAGGCAATGATTTGAATGATTTCATGACACATTAATTGCTTTAAATTCAACTTAAATACAATATATTTAATAAAAAGAGACGAAGACAGTATCTGGCATTTTTTGCCTTCAGAAATAATAAAGCCTCCATCGATAACCGCCTTCACAGAGAGTGCTCTAGCCAAAGGGCTCGTGGCAATAAATTCATTTTTTATCGCCGGCTGGATTTATGAATTTTTTCTGTGTCAATTTCAGGGATATGATTATTTGAATAGGTACATAAAACCATATAAATGTACATATCAACCATGCTCAAGTACCCTTATAGAAAAGTGCAATTAATCCAAATCAGAGTCTCTACCAGCAGGACTTTGGGCCGCTTTATTTTGGACTGTGGGGATTCATTTGCTTCAGGTTGATTCGACATCTTATACATCACTGCTTCGACATGCCCTGTGGAACATGTCGAAGAGCTGGGTTTAACGAAATTTAATATTTTCTTCCATTTCATCCTTGATTCCGCGATTGCTAAAAGGAAGGCAAATGGGGTTTTATTAATTTCAGAAAATAAACCATGTCATTTTTTAATAAATCAATTTCAATTTTTCTAAAATCCTTATAGCAAATAGAATGCTCTCCTCTATTGCATTTTTTTAGAATTTGACCACTCCCACAATAACATAAATCATGAATCTTAAGTTTTTTTCTTTCAATCCGCTGCATCATCAAACGTGCTATATTAAGATTGCTATTTGTTTGCAAAATATCTCTGTAACCTTCTATGATGCCCATTGTATTGTGAGAATATTCTTCAGTTTTATAATTTCCATTAAGCTCATAAAATGAGTTATTCTTAAAATAGGGAACCGCTATTTCTTTGACAAATAAATAAAGGCTAGTGATTTTTGTCTTTAATAAAATTTGAGATTTTGCTTGAGTTGTAAAACAACATGAGCCGGAATCAGAATAAATATGTCTAGTTACCTTTCTGGGAATTCTTTCACTAAGCTCAAACACTTGTGGAAATAATATTGGGTATGGGGCTAATAAAATTGACACATCATAAGAATCACCTTTTGAAATTAACAATTCACCCTTAATAGAATTATTTATTTCATTGTAATATAAATTTTGGTAATGATTATGTACTTCTTGTATTTGTTGTTTAAGATCCATATGGTTTTGGACTAATTAATGCAGAACCAATACTCATTCCAAGGCATTTACTTTTGTCTTCTTCATTTACGTCTTCGCCTAAAGGAAACCTTTCTCCAAATTGGTTATTTATAAGGATTTCAGAAGCTTTTTTAAAAATTTTCTCATTTTTTGTCCGATCTAAATCATTAAGTAAACTCCCTAAGGCTGAAAGAAAGGAATTTCTCCTGCTGTCAGAATAATTTTCAAAAACATCTTCATCTTTAGGAGTTGTAGGACGTAAACATTTAAACCCATTTGTTTTATTTAATTCCTCATCAATTTTCCGTACAGTTTCACGGAATGCTACATCATCGTTCTCGTCTTCAACGTAATTATTCGCGGCCAGAATGGTTAGTTCAAAGCCACTTGGCAGTTTGAGGTTTGTATTTTTCAACTCACGAAAGTTTTTCCAACCTTTAATATACTTTACAATTCTTTCCAGTTGACCACATTTTAAATCATTAAACCATTCGTAAAATTCTTTGGGATCACTTTTAATCCAATCTTTTGCTTTATGGGCAAGCTCAATGACATCATCAAGTTTGTAATATATAGGCAAGTCAATATGATGGCCATCGCTAAAGACAACTCTGATACAGGTTGTTTTTCTTATTGGTTTTTTATCAGTATGATTTTCAACAGAATTGTAAACCCAATTGTGCCATGTTTCAATCGTTTGACGATTGTCAGCATCATCTTCATCTTTTTCAATAAAATAAACCCCAAAATCCAAATCATATTTTAAGAGCGTATTGCCTTCTTCATCCTTTACTGGAATTGGATTAACTGTCGTATTCATCTCAAATGAGCCTTGACCGTGAAATTTCGGTTGTAGTTCATCCGGTTTATTGTCTTTAAACCAATTTCTGATTTTTTTCTTGATCTCCTTTCTACTTGCTTTTAACTTTTCTTTTCTGGACGTTGTAAGCTTAATCTCTTTATTATATTTTGTAAATTCCTTGTGTAATACTGCCATTCTAATTTATTTTAAAATTCATGATTCAAATCACTACTGACCCATTTTAATTCTCGATAATCACCCCTGGTTTGAGGATTTCTATTAGTATAATAATTCCCGGTTAATTTTTTGGAGTCACCAGTTTTTATGAACTTCAAAACATCCGTGCCGAAATGTGGGTGAAATCCAATCTGTGAGTTTCCTTCATTCAGGTAATTATATACCAAACGGTAATGATGCCCGTCTTCGGTCGGCTCAACAAACATTCCTTTACTATAGGATGGGGATGATTTGGATTCATCTGCTTTAAGTGTAAAAGAAGCTATTGAAATCCGACTTCCGTTTTGATTAATAATCTTTACGTGCTTTCGTTCTCCGGACTGTTTGTTACCATCCTCATCTATATATTGATACCTCAATATACCTTCATATCTACCGGAAAAGTCATCAATCCAAAACAACCACTTAAATGGTCTGAATTTCCACAGGTATTCTGATATTATAATAAATAAAGAGGTGATTACGCCTGTAATTGTAAATGACAGTTTCCAATGGTCTTTTGCCAAATACATTGCAATTGCAAAGGCACAAATTAACATTATTAAAACGCTTGATTTGTAATAGTTAAAAAAACTGTTTTTCATTGATCACTTTTTCTCCTTTCTAATATTAAATAAGTAAATAATGAGATGTTATCGACAATTTGAATTTTTTTTACTCAACAATGTCGATAATTGAGAATTTTTCTCATTACAACTAACGAATATAGATATATTATGTTTCATATTATGAGAGATATTCTCATATAATCTTTGTATATAGTTTGTTTTATTTGAATAAATTGAAATTATCACATATAATGCACAACTTTCGAAATAGAAATCGTAAATAATGGTATGATTATAAGTTTTAGAGTTGGAAATTATTTGTCGTTTAAGGAAAAGAACGACCTGATGTTTACTCCCAAGTCTATAAGAGATAACCAGGACGAATGCGTTTTTAAAACAAAACATACTAGTCTGAAATTATTAAAAGGAGGGGCTATTATTGGGGCCAATGCAAGTGGAAAAAGCAATATATTAAAAGCATTAGCTTTTATGAGGAATTTGGTACTAAATTCTTGGCATACGGGAGCAAATGACTCCATTGATGTTGAGCAGTTTAAATTAAATCCTAAAAATTTAGATTTACCATCATATTTTGAAATTGAGTTTCTAATTAATGATATAATATTTCGATATGGTTTTGAGGTTTTTAAGACGCACATTGAAAAGGAGTGGCTGTATTATAAACCAAAGAAGACTGAAAAAAGGTTATTTGAGAGAAAACAAAAAATGATTTTCGAGGACAAGCTTTATAATGAAGGATTAAAATATAAGTCGCAAACACGAGAAAATGCACTTTATTTAAGTACAGTTGCTCAATACAATGGTCAAATATCACTTCAAATTAGAAAATGGTTCAAAGATCTAGTTATTATATCGGACACTAATTATGCAGATACTTTACCAGCCACCTTTTCAAGGACGACTAAAAATTCAGAATTTAAAAATTACCTTAAAAAGATAGTCAACCTAGTAGATCTTGGATTTGAAGACATTGAAATAATACCTGTATCAGTTGTAGAAGATAAAATATTAAATCTACTCCCGGAAAACGTCAAGAAACAATTAAAAAACCAACAACAATTACAATTCAAAACAATACATAAAAGATATGATTCATCAGGAAATACAATAGAAAATGTCTATTTCGATCTTATGAAAGAAGAATCTCAAGGGACCATAAAATACATTTCTCTGGCGGGACCTATTGTTGAGTGTTTGATGGAGGGTAAACCGTTGTTAATTGATGAACTTGATTCAAGACTTCATCCTCACTTATCATCAGCCATATTAAAAATTTTCAATTCAAAAAATGAGAATCCAAATAATTCTCAAATCATATTTACAACTCATAATCATAATTTTCTAGAAGAGAAAATTTTAAGACGTGACCAGGTATTTTTCATGGAAAAGAATATTAGAGGAGAAACAACATTGAATGATTTTCTAATCAGAAAAAAAGTGAGGAATGATGCATCCTATAAAAAAGATTATGATTTAGGTAAATATGGAGGCAATCCAAAAATTAAAGCAGATCAATTAAGTTTGTTCAATTAATTTAATCCCGATCAGAGTCTCTACCAACAGGACGCTGAGCATCTTTATTTTGAGATATGCAAGGGGGATTGATTGAATGGGCTTCTGCTTGATACATACAAGATTGCAAATCCTATGCATCAATGCCTCGACATGCCCTGCGGAACATGTCGAAGAGTTGGAAATTCTCCATAAACTTCCTCCTGATTTGATCTGCAAAACTATCTAGATATACTCCCCTCCTTGGTTCGTGTCCTCATGAACCTGAGCTAAAGAGGAATGGATTACAATTATTCGTGGAGACAAGAGCCATGAGTTTGAAATCTCCTTTAAACCAAAATGTCAATCCTATCGAAGCAAATCAAAGATCAGGTATCTAAATGCATCTAATCTCAAGATGAGATTCCGGATATTTTCTACGCTTATCTACAAAAATTCCGAAATGACGCAGTTCTTTGTTTTACGAAATTTATTTTTTCTTCTAAAAGCGATTTCCCTGGAATACAGGGCTTCTTACACGATGATTCATGGCATCATTTAAATGGCTATTCTAAACAAAGAATTTATATTAGCATTTATGCCTGTTTACTTTTTTCTTTGTGTTTAAAATCTATTTATTGACTCCAGGCTCATCATCAATTTATATCCATGAACAACAAACAGGCATTACTTGACGCGTACAACCAATTGACTAAAGAAGAGAGATGCGCCTACCAATCTTTGGTAGCATTGGATGAAGTGATTAGCCAAAAAGATTTACAACGGATTTTAAGACTGTCAGAGGTTTACCTTTCGCAGACTGAGGTGAGACAAATGGCCAACAAATTCAAGGCAGCAAACCTCCTCGATCCCCATCAGAATATGATGACCATCAATCCGGCGATACAGAATACGGTATTGGCTTCATTTGTCAAAGAATCGTACTTTGAAGAAGTATGGAAACATATTTGTGACATTTTCCCGGTTAGAGAAAAATACCATTACGGTGATCATGAACTAAGGCACAAACGCAATTTATTTATTGCTTATCATCAAAATGATGAACCTGCTTTTACAACTGCGTTCAAAAAAATCATCCAGGCAGTGGCCAATCCTGGCTATAGTCTTGATGTTTCCAAACTTAATCTCTACCCTTTCCTGTTTGAAAATTTCACATCTGATCGTTTTGAAAACCTTCAGCCATATATCAGAATTCAAAGTCTTGGATATTTATATGTGCATTGTCCGGCCTATAGCCTGGATGAACAAATGCTTCAAGAAGCAGTAAAGAAAGAACTGCTTAAAAAAGACAATATCCCAAAGCAACCACTTATTTCAAATTATGTGGAATCCATGCTTTGGTTAGGAAACGTTGCTGATGTTGAAGCAATTTTGAAACTTTACCCCAATCCCATTCTGGAAGTACAGCTGCAAGGGTTAAAACATTTTTTAATTGGTGAAAAGTCCAAATCAATTGAGCTATTCGAAACAAGTTTAAAGCTGACAAGAAAAAGCTTGGGCAAGCGGGCATATTTTCATGGAGGTATCATCGGGGTCATGCATTTAATTGGCATGCTTACCGAAGGCAAACCGGAAAACCTGAAAAAGGCAGAAACCTATCTGAATCAAAGCAAATCAGACTTAAATCTACTACTACGGCCCTTACTTTATTTCTTGCAAAACAATGATCAGGATGCTAAACGGCTCCTTGAACTAAGAATCCCTACCTACACCAAAGCAATTCTTTTGGCTTTACTTACCAGGTTTTGGATCAATGGCAAGTTGAGTAAAAATGACATTGAGCTTTTAAAACAAAAATTGAATGTAGTTGACGAAGTCAGCAACAAATGGATCTGGTTTGAAATGAACCAACTGCTATCAAAAGCAGATAAAGTATCTGACCTTACTCAAAAAGAACTTGATCGCATTAAACAAACAAATAGTTGGGTTCCTCTGGTCGATAGGTTTCAAAAAGAAGAGGATTGGTCCAGAGCCCTCTCCGCTTTGGAAAGCAGTTTTACAAGTGGGAAAAAGAGTGCAATAGTTGGCAAAAGTGCAAAACGGATCATCTGGATGTTTGACCAAATGACGCATGAGTTAAGACCCGTAGAACAAAACCTTGGCAAAACAAATAAATGGAGCAAAGGGAGGAGAATGGCCTTGAAGCGATTGAGCAAAGAAGGCGCTCCGGACTTCGCCATTGCAGAAGACCTGCCAATTATCAGTTCCATTCGACAAATTTCCTCTTATGGAGGATATTGGGGGGCACAGGAAGAATGGGAGATTAACATGAATAAAGCAACAAAACACCTTGCCGGGCACCCACACATATTTCTGGAAGCATCACCCGAAACGCGCTGTGATTTTGTGTTGGAAAAACCTACCCTTATGGTGGAAAAGAAAGGGGATAGCATTCAATTGAAAATCGAACCTAAAATCCATAACACCGGCGTTTTCATTGAGGAAATTAACCCTACCCGTTTCAGAATCCTTGAAGTCACAAAAGAATTATTTGGAATTTACAAGGCAATAAATGGGAATACGCTCACCCTGCCACGACAAAGCAAGGATAGACTAACGAATGTGCTAAATGCAATTTCGGGAAGGGTAGATGTTCAGTCAGAAGTTTCCGGAGACAAGAAAAGCGCTAAAGAAATAAAAAGTAAAAACCTACCGTGTGTACATCTGTTGCCTGTTGCCGATGGATTCAGCATCCAGCTCTTTATTAAACCCATTAAAAATGAAGCGATTTACCTGAAACCGGAGGAAGGGAAAGATAAAATATACGCCACTGTTAATGGAGAAAAGTGCATTATTAACAGGAACCTTCAATCAGAGGCAAAAAACATACAAGCACTTTTTGACGCGTGTGCGGTGCTACGCAACTATGACGATGGCACCTATGTATGGGAATTGAATGAGTTGCAATTATCCCTGCAACTCCTGCTGGAATTGAAGGCGCTCAATAATAAGGTGATCGTAGAGTGGCCAAAAGGCGAAAGATTAAAGATCAACACCTTGATTCATCCCGATAATTTATTGCTGAGCATCAACAAAAAAAATGACTGGTTCAATATTAATGGCGAAGTAAGAGTCAACAACAAGGTGTTGATGAAGCTTGAAGAACTCCTGAAACTAAATAATGAAAAAAGTACCGGAGAGTTCATTGAAATTGGCGATGGTGAGTTCATTGCCCTGACCACCGCGCTAAAGAAAAAGCTTGATGAATTGAACCGATATACCAGCACCGAAAAAAATGAAATTAAATTAAATCCATTAACCGCGTTGCTTTTTCAGGACATCGATCACGTACTCACTAACACGGTCACTGATAATGCCTGGAAAGAGCAGAAAAAGAAAGTTGAAGATGCCTACGCACATTCCTCTCCGGTTCCGCACAACTTACAAGCCGACTTAAGACTTTATCAAACTACGGGTTACGAGTGGTTGTGTCAACTGTATGAAATAGGCGCTGGCGCCTGCCTTGCCGATGATATGGGCCTGGGGAAAACCATTCAAACCATCGCCCTGCTTATTTATAAGGCAGAAGTCGGGCCTTCCCTCATCATCGCCCCGGCATCTGTAGTTCCCAATTGGGAAAGTGAAATTAACCGCTTTGCACCCGTGCTTAATGTACACCAGCTCAATAGCCAGAACAAAAAACTTGATATAAAGAAACTTGGCCCCTTCGATGTGGTAATTGCAAGTTATGGTATTATCATACCAAGAAAAGACGAGATAAAAAAAATAGAATGGAACATCATTTCTTTGGATGAGGCACAGTTTATAAAAAACAGAAAAACCAAGCGATCTGAGACTGTAATGCAATTGACCTCCGGGTTTAAAATGGCCACGACAGGCACACCGATCGAAAATCATTTGGGTGAATTGTGGAATTTGTTCAATTTTATAAATCCCGGTTTGTTAGGTTCAAACATGACATTTCAGCAAAAATATTTGATCCCCATTGAAAAGGGAGATGACAAGGAAGCCCGATATCATCTTCAGAAACTGATCAAACCTTTTATTTTGAGAAGAAGGAAAAGTGAGGTGCTTCAGGAACTTCCCTCCAAAACAGAGATTACCCTGCATGTGGATCTGAGCGAGGACGAAAAGGCCTTCTATGATGCCTACCGACTCAAGGCCATACAAGACATCGAGGCCAGTGCAGAAGAAGCTGGTGGGCAAGGCAATAACATGCAGGTGCTGGCAGAAATCACCAAACTCCGTCAACTATCCTGTAACATCAAATTAATCGAACCGGACACCAAAATAGCTTCCTCCAAACTACAATTACTCCAAAATGTATTGGAAGAAATATTAGAAAACAATCACCAGGTATTGATCTTCAGCCAGTTTGTATCACATTTGTCATTGATCAGAGAAAGCCTGGATGAATCCGGAATAAAATATCAATACCTGGACGGGCAAACGCCAATTGCTAAGCGGAAAGAACGTGTAGATGCTTTTCAAAAAGGAGATGGGGATGTATTCCTGATCAGTCTGAAGGCAGGCGGAACGGGGCTGAACCTTACCGCAGCCGACTATGTGATCCATATGGATCCCTGGTGGAATCCTGCCGTCGAAGACCAGGCTTCTGACCGGGTACACCGCATCGGCCAGCAACGACCGGTGACTATTTATCGCCTGGTATCCAAAGAGACCATCGAGGAGAAGATCATTAAACTCCATCAAAACAAACGAGACCTGGCTAAAGGGCTGCTCGAAGGAACCGACAAGGCCGGCAAGGTAAATATTAAAGAGCTTCTTTCGCTGATGAAAGATTAGCCGGAAGGTTTGAATTGTAATCCTGAGTAAAAACAATTTTTTCAATATCTTTACTCATCAATAAAAACACATTCTATGAAAAACCTAATCACAATATTTCTTATTGCATTTGTAGTTGCCGCAAATGCTCAAACTAAATCTTTACAAAAATCAGCTCCGCTTACAACGGCTACGCCGGCAAGTGCCGGAATGTCTGAGGAAAGACTTGACCGTATTGACGCCATGTGCAAAGAAGCTGTAAAAGATGGCGATCTCCCCGGAATTGTAGCATTGGTAGCCAGAAACGGCAAAATTGTCTTTCATGAAGCCTATGGGATGGCTGATAACCAGTCGAACAGAAAGATGAAAAAAGATGACATATTCCGGATAGCATCACAAAGTAAAGCCATTACATCAACGGCTGTAATGATGCTTTGGGAAGAAGGTAAGTTTCAACTGGATGACCCGATTTCTAAGTTTATTCCGGAATTTAAAAATCCACAGGTATTAAAATCATTCAGATATGAGGATACAAGTTATACCACTGTGGCTGCAGATAAGGAAATTACGATAAGACATTTGCTCACACATACTTCGGGCCTTGGATACGGTGATATCGATGCTGACGAACGCATGAAATTGATCCATAAAAAAGCGGGAATTGTTATAGCTTTTTCATCTGATAATATTTCTATTGAAGAAAACATTAAAAAATTGGCCAAACTGCCATTGCACCACAATCCAGGAGAAAAATTTACTTACAGTTTAGGGCTGGATGTGCTAGGGTATTTTGTGGAGATAGTTTCAGGTATGCCATTTGATGAATTTCTCAGGAAACGATTATTCGACCCTCTTGGAATGAATGACACTTGGTTTTATCTACCCAGCTCCAAAGCAAACCGGCTGGTCACCGTTCAGAAAAAAGCAGGTGAAAATTGGGTTAAATATCCGGTGACATTCTATGATACGGATTATCCGGTAACAGGAGCGAAAGCATTTTTCTCAGGGGGAGGAGGCTTATCGAGTTCAGCTAAAGACTATGCAACTTTTCTTCAAATGTATCTCAATGGCGGTGAATTGAATGGCGTTAGAATTCTGAGCAGAACTACTGTTCAATCGATTATGGGCAACCAGACCGATGACCTGTTTGGCGGAGATAATAAATACTACGGGCTGGCATTTGGTGTGGTCACTCCAATGGGTCAGGATTCCGGCGGAATTGGAAGCACTGGTACATTTGACTGGGGAGGCTATTTCAATACCAGCTATTTTGCAGACCCCAAAGAGCAAACCATCGGCATCCTGATGAAGCAGACACGGGGGCCAGTCAAGGACGAAACCGGCTGGAAATTCAGATTGTTGGTCGGTCAGTCTATAGATGATTGATTAACTGTGCCAGGAAAACCGATATTTGAAGTATATCGTCCGGTAAGAAACGATTTGCCAGCTATTGTTGAGATATACAACCAGGCAATTCGCAGTGGTGTGGCTACCGGGCATACAAGGGAATTTACTCCCCAACAAAGACGCGAATGGTATCAGGGGTTTTCAAGATATGATTATCCAATATATGTTGCCGCCTATGATAAAAAGATCGTAGGATACGCAACTCTTTCTCCTTATCGACAAGGTCGCCAGGCTATGAGAAGTATTGCTGAGGTGAGTTTTTTTCTCGATGAAGCCAATCGTGGAAAGGGCTATGGCAGTGGCCTAATGAAACGAATATTTGAAGATTGTCCAAAACTCGGGATCAAAACGCTATTAGCTGTTTTACTTGATATCAACAAGGAAAGCATCAGTTTTCTGAAAAAACAAGGATTTAAGAAGTGGGGGCATTTCCGGGATGTCGTTGAGTTTGAAGATAAAACCTGCGGACAATTGATTTATGGATTGAAGATTAGTGAGCTGGGGTAGTTGGCAGTGGCAGTTGGCTGGAGTAGGTGGCAGTGGCAGTATGCAGTGAGCAGTGGCAGGAGCAGTGGCAGTATTGTTCAATGATAAACTGTAATAATAGCAAGCTCTCCTTATTTTTGTAATCTGTGAATCTGTGGCAATAATAATAACCCACTTTATTTTGCATAAAACCAAATATGCTATGAAACCGAAAAAAAATGTTGGGGATTTCATTGAAAAACAAGACAGATGGAAAGAACCCCTACTAAAATTCCGGGAAATCTTATTGAAAACTGAGCTCGAAGAAACCATCAAATGGGGATTGCCGGTTTATACACTTAAAGGAAAGCATATAGTGGGAATGAGCGCTTTTAAATCTTATGTTGGTTTGTGGTTTTTACAGGGAGCATTGTTGAAGGATTCGAAAAAGATGTTGATCAATGCACAGGAGGGTAAAACCAAAGCATTACTACAATTACGTTTTACTTCCGATGATAAGATTGATTTTAATGTGATTAAAGGATACATTGCTGAAGCCACCCAAAACCAGAAGGCCGGCAAGGAGATCAAGCCGGATAAAAAGAAACTGCTGATCATTCCCGCTGAATTAAAAACAGTCTTTAACACTGATTCGGAATTAAAAGCAAACTTCGAAGAATTAACTCCCTTTAAACAAAGAGAATATGCTGAGTATATTTCAGAAGCCAAGCGGGAAGAGACCAAACGTAAACGACTTGAAAAAATCATTCCAATGATCAAACGAAATATCGGATTGAGCGATAAGTACGGGAAATAAAAAACATATCCATGAACGAGGAAAACACTTTATTATACTTTTGGAATTCATCTTGTAGCGTGTGTGAACCGCTTTACGATAAGTTGCAATCACTAATTAAAAGTAATTTTCCTCTTCTTTCCGTTGAAAAAATAAACATTGTTGATCATCCTGAATTCCGGGCGAAATATCATGTGTTCTCCTCTCCACTCATCATTTTACTTTTGGATGGTAAAGAGTACTTTCGAAGCGGAGGTAATGTGAGCACACAAGAGATAAAACAAAAAATTCAACGGCTTTATCAATTGAAATTTGATGAATGAATTTATTCTTAAGTATGGATAATTTCGATTCAACTTCGACCAATAAAGAAATAAATTATGCAATTTCTCTAAAGTGATCCTATGATTTCGCAATACGCAATAATTAAGCATAGTCAGCAATTTTTCAATACTTTTACGGAGAAGAAAATGACAGAAAACAAACCCGGATTTACCGTTAATTTCTTTGTGAATCCGGGCCATATTTCCATACAGACAACGTAAACCAAAGTATGTCCACAGGGGTAAATGACAGGTTAGAGCACATCAAATTTCGCTATGCAGTTTATATAGTGATCTCATTTGTACTGCTCCTCTGGGCCGTGAAAGCTATTGAAATTGCTGCAGATGTGAGCTTTTCACATCTTGGAGTGTTGCCAAGGACATTAAAAGGAATGATCGGTATATTCACCGGCCCTTTAATACATGGAGATATTTTTCACCTTATTTCCAACACTCTACCAATCATTATGCTTGGTGTTTTACTATTTTATTTTTATCAACGGATTGCCATCGAAATATTTATCTGGATTTATATCGTCACCGGTTTCTGGACCTGGCTGTTGGCAAGAGACGCCTATCATATCGGCGCCAGTGGGGTGATCTATGGCATGGCGTCATTTTTATTTTTTAGTGGAATTATCAGGAAGAACAAACAACTGATGACGGTTTCCGGGATCATAATAGTGCTCTATGGTGGATTGATTCACGGCATATTTCCACAAATGGTTGAAGCAAATGTAAGTTGGGAAGGTCACCTGACAGGCGGTTTGGCAGGTGTATTACTGGCATTTTTTTTTAGAAAAACCAGGATCAACTTAGATGAGAAAAATGACGCCCGGGAAAATGATGACTCCGAAGAAGATGATGATCAGAATATTAACAATGCCACCGCAACTGATTCGGCCCTGATAACATATATCTATAAACCTAATAGTAAAAAGTCCTAATACAAGCTTTATCTTATATTTGGTGTTGGTATGATGATATAATTTGTAAGAATCCTGAAGGGATTCAAGGTAACAGCTCAAGGCGAAGAGCATCGAGCCCTGGGAATTGGATCAAATTCATTAAAAGGGCTGAAAGTCCGAAAGGTTATCATCTACAAAAACTATATCTCAACGTTTATCTAAGGCAGATTTACACTATGTGCTACCCACCAAAAGGGAAAGAAAATTAATCACGGATGCTTTACGGATGTATTTAGGTGTCACCCCTTCAGGGTTGTTTTATACGATTTTATTTACTCAGGACTCCGTTGCTCTCCGTCCTAAGCTATTACATAGCGGGGCGTTGCCCCTTGAATGTATCCATGGCCTCAAAATAAGATTTAGCTCATAATTGCATTTTATCTTTACAATCTTTCTTTATCTTTGCGCCCGATTAACTAAAATTTAAAATTGTGAAGAATTTATCTATTATATTAAATGTTGTATTGACGGTTGCAGTTATTGTATTGTATATTCTACATTTTAGTGGAAAATCAGCCCCTGAAGAGACTACTGCTTCAGAAGGTGTTTCTGTTGATGCATCAAATTTATCAATCGCATATGTAAACTCGGATTCCTTATTGAAGAATTATGATTTCTTTAAAGAGTTAGAAAAAAGTTTGATAGAAAAAAGAGACAAGCTCAATATTGAATATCAGAATCGTGCAGAAGGATTGCAAAAAGAAATAGCAAACTTTCAATCTACCGCAGGAAATATGACCATTAGCCAGGCCAGGGCCGTTGAAGAGGACCTCAAACAAAAACAGCAAAATCTTATGATGTACCAGCAGCAATTGTCACAGCAAATGATGCAAGAGGAGGCCAAAATGAATTCGGAACTATATGATAAGGTAGCTTCTTATCTCAATGAATTCGGGTTGGATAAAGAACTTCAGCTCGTGTTGACCTATACAAAAGGGAGTGGCGTTTTATATGCAAATGAAGGGTTGGACATTACTGACCAGGTAATGGTAGGATTAAATGATGCCTACAAAGCTGAACAAAGTGGTGAAAACATTGAGGCAAAATCTGATACAGTTGCCACCAAATAATTAACTTAAAATTCAATAAAAAAGTCCTGATTCTCAAAGAATCAGGACTTTTTTATTGAATGCTATTTAGGTTCAGCCCGATTCACAATTCAACCCCCAACATCTATTTCTTTATTGGAGGTACGGGATATCGTTTCATTAATTCTCTGATAACCCTTGGTGTATTTCTTTCGCTTGTCTTTTGATTATCGTTGACTTCTCCGGAAACTACACCCTGCCAAATCAACTTTTTCGTGCTGGAATCAAATACATCACATACCAATGTACCAACGAGGTAATCATAATCATGATATGTTGTGCTGGAATAGCCCATGCCCCAGCCCCAACCGGCGCCATAACCATATCCTCCGTAATAGCCATAGGGCCCGCCACCGCCATAATGATTGGTATAGGCGGTTGTCCCTGTTTTCAAGTCAACTACGATGTACAGAGAAACAATGATATCTCCATCCCGCTCAACAATTTCAATCCCTCTTTTTCTAAATTCTTCTGCAAAAGATTTTTCTATTCTTTCTTTTTGAATACTGGTTAGTATTTTGTCACTCTCTTCTGTCCAACCATAGTAGCTTAGTGTTTTATATTTTGTGAAATCAACCGAACCATCCTTGTCAGAGCTGAATTTAATGTCTGTACAGGAGCCAAACATTACAAGAGCAATCGTGAAAATAATTATATTTCTCATTTTAATTTTATATGATTTTCGTTTTTCAATAATAACTAAAGTGTTTGATAATTATTACCCTTAAAATAGAATTTTATCGAGCCGTAAAAATATCTTTTCAAATCCATCTCAATGACATATCACTGAATCGTCGGTGATTTCAGACTGTTGGATTTTCGGGCTCACATAGGGTATCCCCAGGTTCATCCCTCTTAAAATAAAAAGAAATGCCAATACGATCATAAATACAGGGATCATTTTATTTATGCGTTTTCTCACGTTCAGGCTAATGAAATTTCCTGCTAATGAAACAGCAAGCATTATTGGAAGTGTCCCGATTCCAAATATAAACATATAGACTGCGCCATCAAGATATCCTCCTGTAGCTATGGCCCCCGCAACAGCAATATACACCAGCCCACAAGGCAAAAAACCGTTCAACAGTCCAATCATAAAAGTTGAGGCGATTGATTTTTTTCTTAACAGTGTCCCGAATTTTCTTTTTAGAAAATTAGTGAAACCATAGGCAGGTTTTAAGAGGTAAAGCTTTTGCGAAATTCCGGATGGCAACAATACCATCAACAGTATGAGCACTCCGGCTATTATTGAAACAGATTGTTGAAACCCTGCCAAGGATAAACTTTGCCCGACCAATCCGAATAACAAGCCTATGGCTGCATAGGTGATGGCCCTTCCAATATTATACAGTAATCTTCCGGCAATTAAATTGAATCTGCTATTATTCTGTACAGGTAGAGCCAGGGCAATCGGCCCACACATCCCAATGCAATGAAAACTACCAAACAGACCGATGAGAAAAGCAGACCAAAGCATAATTAAAATGTCACCACTTTTTCGTCATAGAATTCCTTACCTCCGGAATTCCAATTTATCTTAATTTTCCAGAGACCCCTGCTTAGACTGGATGTTGATATAAGTTGTTCACCCGAGTCATTCACTCTTAAATCAAATATTTTGTCTTCACTTGAATTCGATGGTCGATAGAAATGAATTTTTCCTTTCAGGTCATGTTGAAGATAGGTGTCGGGAAAAATCAATTTTACAGTATGTTGACTTGAAGAATACTCGTACCCGATCGGTTCATTAAGTGCCCTGGCATTAGAGATTTTATCTATTTGATCCTGGTATTCTATTTCCTGCTTGTAATAATCATCCGCTACTAAATCAACATCCTGCCCCATAAAATAGAACACCATAGACAATGTCATTATGACGAATGCAGAATACAAAAACACTATTTTCCAACCCCAGTTCATTTATCTCGTCTTTTTACAGGACCGATAAAATTAGCATTTATCTCATCAATAACTTCGCCATCGGTGCTAAGCTCCACTTCAAGGGCTGTTTTCATAGTTTTAATATCTTTTCTCGACATTTCTATAAAAAATACACCATCAACCCGACTACTTGCTTCAATGATCAATGCTTCTTCTCCGACACGTTTGATTGTTGCATTTTCATAATTTTTTACTTTCAAAGCCACCTTCACATCATGGGTTGTTTTATTTATAAATTGGATATTATAAAGATTGCTAATCCGATCGTTAGGTTGCTCCTGATAAAGCTGGCCCGGAACTTTCAAAATAGTTGCCTCAATATCTGTTCTTGTAAAAAGCATAAATGCAACAATGGAAACCAAAAGTATCAATACCATACTGTATCCAAATACTCTGGAGGTAAATATTTTATTATTCCCCTCATTAATACTGTTGTATGAAGCATACTTTATAAGACCTCTCGGTTTATTCACTTTATCCATTACCTCATCACAAGCATCAATACAAGCAGTACAATTCACACATTCCAATTGAGTTCCATTTCTAATGTCAATACCTGTCGGGCATGCATGCACACACATTTTACAATCGATGCAATCTTTTTTTCCTTCCTGGGTCTTTCCTTTTTTTAGTCTTCCCCGCGGCTCACCTCTCAGCCAATCATACATGACGGCAATACTATTGTTTCCAAGAAAAACTCCCTGTAATCTTCCGTAGGGACAAACCGCTATGCATACCTGTTCTCTTAGAACCGAAAAAACCACGTAAAATAATCCTGTGAAAGCCATTAGTGCTATGAATCCTACCAAATTTTCTCCCGGGGGCTGGCTTACGATGGCTTGTAATTTATCAATACCAATAATGTAGGAAAGAAAAGTATGAGAAATGAGCAATGATATTAGTATGAACAGAAAATGCTTTAGCCCCTTTTTAAATATTTTATCAGAATTCCATGGCGCTTTTTCCAGCTTCCTTTGTTTTGTAGCATCACCTTCAATCCAGTATTCAATCTTCCTGAACACCATCTCCATAAAAATAGTTTGAGGACAGGCCCACCCACACCAGACCCTACCAAAAACAACGGTAAAAAGTACCACAAAAACAACCAGAGATATCATGGAAAGCGCTACAATATGGAAGTCTTGTGGCCATAAATGAATTCCAAATATGATGAATTTCCGGTCAAATACATCGATGAGGATTAGAGGATCTCCATCAATTTTAATAAATGGGAGACCAAATAAAATGGCCAACAATACTATAGAAACAACAATACGGAGATTGTGGAAATTCCCCTTCGGTTTTTTTGGGTAAACCCAAATTCGTTTACCTTCCTCATCAACAGTGGCTATCGTATCACGATACTCCTCATCAAACTCGTATAAATTTTCCATTCAACATTTTAGAACATTACTGAAAGCTACATTTTGTAGCGCCTTGCTATAATTCAGTCGGCTGTTCCGCGGGTTCTTCACCGGTTTGGTTTTGGTTATCTGGAATATATTCTTCCCCCTCAGGTCCTTTGGGTGCTGGAGGATTTTGTGGTGTTTTTCCCCTTAAGGTCATTATAAAGCTGCCTACATCCCTCATATCGGATGGCGTAAGCTTGCTTTGCCATGATATCATACCCTTTTGAGGTACACCATATTTAATAGTCTTAAATATATCATTGATGCTACCACCGTGGATATAATAATTATCCGTAAAGTTCGGGCCAATTAATCCTTGCCCTTCCGGTGCATGGCATGCTACACATTCCCTGTCATAAATTGCCTTTCCATTTGCCAATACATCTGCTGCATCACTGAACTCAACATTATTTTCATCAATATTGTTTCCTTCCAATGCCATCATTGCTTCCCTTGCGACTTTCGCATCCTCCATAACAATTGCATATTCTTCCTGCATCAAAGGCAATGCATCAAATACATGATAAACCAGATAATAGATAAATCCCCAAACGATTGTCGCATAAAACAACCATTTCCACCAGGGCGGCAGGTGATTGTCCAGCTCGTGAATGCCATCATAATCATGATCAAGCAACACAGTCTCCTCTTTTTCAATCGGAACCGCACCGGTAGCCTTACTCATCAAAGAAGTCCACCACGACTTTTCATCTTCAGGAATAAATTCTTTCCCTTCAGCCAGTGCCTTTTTCTTTCTGTCTTCTAAAAGAATCACTTTAATGATGCTTACGAGGTATAATCCAATTATAAGAATGAGAATTGCTACAATAAGCACAAAAATCAAAACAACAATTAGTATTGCCTCAAGATTGGTGGAAGACCCATCTGCTGTTTGAGCAAAAGCAGGTATTGCCAATACAAATGATAAGAACATCATTAACGCTCTTTTTATCCATTTGGTTTTTACATTAGAAAAAAGCATATCTATTTAAATTTTATATCTTCAAATTAGTTTCGGTTCCTTCTGCGTCATCATCGAATGGCAGGCTTTTCATTTTTTCTAAATAACTCTTGTCGAGAAATAATACCCAGATTAAAGTGGATGTAAAAAAAACAAAAAACATGATCAGTGATATAATCGGCCATACTTCAATGTTCTGAATCTGTTCGAAATAATGTTTAAACATTTCTCTTATTTTTTAAATTATTGAGCAGATGTAGTTTCCTGGACTTTTATATCCGTCCCAAGGCGCTGCAGATAGGAAATCAGGGCGATGATATCAAGATTAGGATCTGTCTCAATATTCTCCACCTTGAGCTGAGCCACAATCTTATCGGCTTGTTTTTGCATATTTTCAACAACCTGATCTTCAAAGCCCTCTTCATAAGGCACCCCTAGTGTGCGCATAGCGCTAATTTTATTTGGGGTTTTACTCTGATCGTAATAATTTTCATATAGCCAGGGATAACGAGGCATCAATGATCCCTGCGATGTACTCGTTGGGTCATACATATGATAATAATGCCATGAATCCGGATATTTTCCACCTTCCCTGTGTAGATCCGGTCCTGTTCGCTTGGAGCCCCAAAGGAATGGATGATCATAGACATACTCACCGGCTTTGGAATATTCTCCATATCTTTCAGTTTCCCAGCGGAAAGGACGTATCATTTGAGAATGGCAGGAAACACATCCCTCACGTATATAAATATCCCTTCCTTCTAATTCAAGAGGTGTATAGGGTTTAACTGCCGCAATTGTTGGAATATTAGATTTTATAAGGAATGTAGGGACCATTTCTATAATACCTCCAATAAGAATTGCAATTAATGCATATATGGTGAACCGAATGGGTTGCCTTTCAAGAACGCTGTGCCAGTGTCCTCCGGTTATTACCTTTTGCTCCAGTGCAGGAGCTTCAGCTTCTTCATTTGCGACAAATTTACCGGCTGCGGCAGTTTTCATTAAATTATAAACCATCACCAACGAGCCAATCCAAAACAAGGTCCCACCAAATGCCCTCAATATATACATTGGAACAATTTGGGTAACAGTTTCAAGAAAGTTAGGATATGCTAAAATCCCATCTGCAGTAAATTGCTTCCACATCAAACTTTGTACGAAGAATGACGCATACAATGGGAGTGCGTAGAAAACAATGCCTAATGACCCAATCCAAAAATGGAAGTTAGCCAGCTTCGTCGAATACAACTTGGTATTCCACATTTTAGGAATCATCCAATAAAGAACGCCAAAAGTCAGGAATCCATTCCATCCCAAAGCGCCAACGTGAACATGAGCAATGATATAATCAGTGTAGTGTGCGACTGCATTGAAATTTTTCAATGAAAGCATCGGCCCTTCAAAGGTTGACATGCCGTACGCTGTTACTGCAACCACCATAAACTTCAATACGGGTTCTTCTCTAACCCTATCCCAGGCACCTCTCAATGTCAAAAGACCATTTAACATACCACCCCAGGATGGTGCGATTAGCATAATAGAAAATACTGTACCCAAAGATTGCGCCCAGTCTGGTAATGCTGTATATAACAAATGGTGAGGCCCGGCCCAGATATAAATGAATATGAGTGACCAGAAATGAACAATGGATAGTTTATACGAATAAACAGGCCTGTTTGCAGCTTTTGGCAGGAAATAATACATTAAACCTAAAAATGGGGTAGTGAGGAAAAACGCCACGGCATTATGACCATACCACCACTGAACCAAAGCATCCTGAACACCGGCATACCATGAGTAACTTTTAAATAAATCTACGGGTAATTCAAATGAATTCACAACATGCAATACTGTAACGGTTACGAAGGAGGCCAGGTAAAACCAAATGGCCACATACATATGCCTTTCTCTTCTTTTGAGTATAGTACCAATCATATTGATACCAAATACTACCCAGATCAGTGCAATGGCAATATCAATTGGCCATTCCAACTCTGCATATTCTTTTGATGAAGTAAAGCCCATGGGTAAGGTGATCACAGCAGAAACTATGATTAACTGCCAGCCCCAAAAATGTATCCAACTCAAAGAGTCGTTAAACATCCTTGCTTTTAGCAGTCGTTGCATAGAATAATATACACCTGCAAAGATCATATTACCTACAAAGGCAAAAATAACCGCATTGGTGTGTAAAGGTCGAAGCCTGCCGAAACTGTTCCAGCCTGCATGCCAATCTCCATGGAGATTTGGGTAAAACATCAGAGTCGCAATGATGATTCCTACCAGCATCCCAATGATACCCCAAAATATCGTTGCGATAGCAAAATATTTGACTATCTTGTTGTCGTAGCTAAATTTTTCAATTTGCATGTTTTAGAGGTTAGTAGCGAAAAATAAGTCGCAGTGTTAATAAAAAACTGATGAGCAAACATATAAGCTCAGTTCATCAAATATATAATATTTGTTATTGATTTAGAAAGTTTTTTATAAAAGTTGAGATAAAAATCTCTCTTGAATTATTCAGTGAAGTAAATCCATTATAATCTCTATACTGAACACTCCACAGACGCTCTTTTATTTAATTTCTTAGTAGAATGAATAACACTAAATATTTTGGCCTTCCCAAACTGTTTACATAATAGTTAAGGCTTATGTCCTTCCAGCTTTCAATAAAAATTAATTACGCTATTAAAGGATAATTTAATCAATTCAAAATCATGCTTTTTCATCATCCGTATTTTTCTGATCTTCTGTCGATTTTGTGAGTCTGTCTGACCGGTTTGCAGGCTTTTTATCATCAAAAAGCATCCGGACGGAAGGTGAATAGGTGTCATCGAACTGCCCGGTTTTGACCGCCCAGATAAATACCACTAGGAAAAATATGGCAACCAGCACGCTTATAATTATCAATATGATGATGACTGACATGTTATATTA
Organism: Bacteroidota bacterium; assembly: GCA_024280115.1. GTDB lineage: Bacteria > Bacteroidota > Bacteroidia > Cytophagales > Cyclobacteriaceae > JAAUQL01. The sequence continues at coordinate 128,490 of JAJRQT010000106.1, forward strand.
ATTTTTTAAATCTTGCCATAAAATTTGTAACAGTTGTGGCAAATACCACCACCGAAATACTGCTTAGCGGCATCAGGATTGCAGCCACCAAAGGAGTCAAATTTCCCGATAAAGCAAAACTGATCCCAAGGATATTATACAGAAATGAAATAATAAAAGCTACAACAACGATCTTATGTGATACCCTTGCGAAATTTATAAAATCTGGCAGTTGTTTCAGCGAATTGGATGTCATAATGGCATCGGACGCCGGAGTAAAACTTGAAGTATCGTCGGTCACGGATATTCCAATATCACTTTGCCGAAGTGCTCCTGCATCATTGAGCCCATCTCCGATCATTAACACATTTTCATTTTGCTCCTGGAGTCTCACTATGTAATCGAGTTTATCCTGCGGCGACTGTTTGTACTTATAGTTTGCCGAATTTCCAAAAAGGTCTATTAATCGTTGTTCTTCGTTTTTATTATCCCCTGTAAGAATTGAAATATTAAACCTCGATTTTAAATATTCAATAATTCCCTTCAAACCCTCTCTATACTTATTTTCAATTTTAAACCTCCCAAGCAACTTTGCATTTTTGGAGACAAAGATCTGTGTAGCATCAGATTTTTCTAAGGAATTGTTTTCGCCTGTATTCACAAAATCCCAATTACCCAATTTGTATGCATCTCCTTCAACAATCGCCTGCAAACCAGCCCCGGAAACTTCCAGATATTTCTCCATACTTATATTGTCAGTTTTCTGATCGATGCTCTCTGACAAAATTCTGCTCAACGGATGTGTGGAATTCATGGCCAGCGCCTTGATTTTTTTAAAATCTTCCGCCTTCACTTCCACCCCTTCATAGCTCACCTCTCCGGTTTGGTTATAGGTGATGGTGCCTGTTTTGTCAAATACAATGTGGGTGATTTTTAGTAGTCGTTCAATTACATTCACATTTTTAATGTAGAACCCTCTTTTTCCAAAAATCCTCATGGCCGTACCAAGTGTAAATGGCGCCGATAATGTCAATGCACACGGACAGGCAACTATTAATACCGCAGTGAAAGCATTTAATCCAGTTTTAAAATCCTTTCCTATCCAGGCGAAAAATCCTCCTACTGCCAAAACCAAAACTGCAATTGTGAAGTATTTGCTGATTTTGTTGATCAGTATGTTGAAGCTTATGTCCTTCTCTTTGATAAAAGCATCATTATTCCATAGCTGGGTTAGATAACTTTGCGAAACTGGTTTTACAACTTCCAGTTTAATGCTTTCGCCCAATTGCCGACCTCCAGCATAAACGTACTCACCAATCTTTTTAGCAACCGGACTGGACTCCCCGGTCACAAAACTATAATCAATATTGGCATGATCACTTTTCAGAATACTATCTGATGGAATAATTTCCTGGTTGCGTACCCTGATTACATCTCCCTTTTCAATCCGGTTGACCGGAATACTTTTCAGTACTCCCTCAACATATTTAAAAATCGCCAGTGGGAAATAAGATTTGTAGTCGCGTTCAAAAGACAATCCCTGGTAGGTATAGTTTTGAAACCATCGCCCAACCAACAGGAAGAACAAAAGACCTGAAAGAGAATCCAGGTAACCGGGGCCTGACATGGAGATTATTTCATACAGACTCCTGGTGAATAACACAATAATGCCAAGTGAAATCGGGACATCGATGTTAATGAACTTTTGCTTTAAGCCTGAATAAGCAGATTTATAATAATCAACTGCGCAGTAAAAAACAACCGGTAATGAAAGTAGAATATTCAAAAAGGACAGAAATCGTTGAATGCTTTTTTCCAGTCCTTCAAATCCAAAATACTCCGGGAAACTCAGTAACATTATATTCCCAAAAGCAAACCCGGCCACGCCTATTTTTATATAAAGATCGCGATTGATGGAATTTTTACTCTTTTTATCGCTGTCCTCAAGGCTGATGGCCGGTTCATATCCTAAAGTCACCAAAAGTTCGACTAATTTTCTTAATGAAATAACCTCCGGGTTGTAGTCCGCGCTAAATTCTTTCTTCACAAAATTTACACGACTGTAATCTACTCCATCTGTAAGCTTGTATAAATTTTCTAACAGCCAGATACACGAGCTGCAATGAATTGATGGGATGTAAAATGTGACTTTCGCTTTATTACCATCTTTGAAATCCAGGATGAGATGGGCGATTTCCTCATTATCCAAATAGGCGTATTTGTCATCGAAAGTTTTACTCTTCAGGCTTATGCCAGGATTTTGTTCAAGATCGTAATAGGTACAGAGATCATTTTGGTCAAGGATTTCATAGACAGTTTTGCAGCCATTACAACAGAAATCTTTATCATCAAAAATGATGTGCTCGCGATCGCAATTGTCTCCGCAATGATAACAAATTATTTTCTCCGCTTTCTCCTTTCCTCCCATCTGCAAATTATAAATTCCAAACAATCAGCATTTTAAAAGCACTTCTATTTCATTTGCCATACCAGCCGGATTAGCTCTGCCTAGTGATCAACTCACAAAATATTTTAGTCATATTGGGTTCTGCTTTATCAGCGGCTGATAACATTAAATCAAGTGTAACTTCCTCAATTCTGCCTTCAACACCAAGATCCGTGATTACGGAAATTGCAAATACTGGAATCCCCATATGACGCGCCACTATATTTTCGGGAACTGTTGACATACCCACAGCATCAGCGCCGAGAATACTTATAAATTTGTATTCTGCAGGTGTTTCGAGATTTGGCCCGGTAACGCTGGCATACACACCTGTATGTACTTTGATGTTGTTTTCCCGGGCGATTTCCAATGCATCGGAAATCATCTTTTTATCATAGGGTTCACTCATATCAGGGAATCTCGGACCAAATTCATCAAGATTCGGACCTCTCAACGGGTTATCAGGATGTAAATTGATATGGTCAGTCAATATCATCAATTCACCGATTTCCTGATCCTTCCCCAACCCTCCGCAGGCATTGGAGATAAATAACTTCTCAATACCCAGGAGCTTCATGACCCTTACGGGGAAAGTAATTTCCCTGGCGGAATATCCCTCATAATAATGGAAACGGCCCTGCATAACCACCACATTCTTACCGGCAATTTTTCCGCATATTAGTTTACCGCTATGACATTCAACGGTCGAAACCGGGAAGTGTGGAATATCCTCGTAATCAATGGAACAATGTATATCAATAACTTCGATAAGACGGCCCAACCCGGTACCGAGAATAATTCCATATTGTGGTTTAAATTGAAATTTACTTTGAATATATTTTACAGCATCGAAATATTCTTCCATAACAACAGAAAATCAGCAGGTTTTTATCAAAATTGATTTTAAATTGCGAAGCTAAGAAATATTCACAGAATCTTTAGCGAATTATTTTCTTAACAATATTTAAATGTGATTTGAAAACTCAAATCACAACCGGGATTGATTGTAATTTTAATCATTATTTGGTTGGACTAAGCTTATATTTCTAACCGGGTCACCTTAAAAAATATTTACAATGCCTATGCTTTGCTTATATTTTTTACGCTGAACCTAACAAATTATTCAGCATTTTTCCCAACATAGTATTATTAAGGTTGCACCAGTATTTTAAATTGATATTTATTTATAAATTTACCCGGATTTTATTGAACCCTAAAAACCATTTTAATGAAGTTTATAGTTTCGTCCGCAGCCTTATTGAAAGAACTCAATAATATTAATGGAGTAATTACTACAAATCCAGTTGTTCCGATTCTGGAAAATTTCCTTTTTGAAATTGAAGACGGCAAATTGATCATTACCGCCTCCGATCTTCAAACTTCCATGATTACCGAATTGGAAGTAGAAGCCAGGGAAAGTGGAAGTATTGCTGTTCCCGCAAGAATATTATTAGAAACATTGAAAAATCTCCCTGAACAGCCGGTGACTTTTTCAATGGATGAAAAAACATATTCTATCGAATTGAGCAGTGATAACGGACGATATAAACTCGCTGGAGAAAATGCAATAGATTTTCCTAAAATTCCGGAAGTTACCGATGGATACAACGTTGACATCTCAACAGATGCTTTAGCCAGCGCTATTGCCAATAGCATTTTTGCAACGAGCAATGACGAATTAAGACCGGCGATGACTGGGGTTTATGTAAATCTTTCCCCAACCAGCACTACATTTGTCGCAACAGATGGTCACAGGTTGATCAGGTACAGAAGGGTTGATGTAGCTTCAGAAGGAGAACATACGATTATTATTCCAAGAAAAGCTCTAAATCTTCTGAAAACCACCCTGCCAGTAGAAAACTCAAATGTAACTGTTGAGTTCAATACAGCGAATGCTTTTTTCCACTTCAATAACATTAAAATGATCTGTCGTCTGATTGACGAACGATTCCCGGATTATGAAAATGTGATTCCTGCAAACAATGACAACCACATGAGTATTGCAAAATTGGATTTATTGAATTCTCTGAAAAGGATTTCTATTTATGCGAATAAAACCACTAACCAGGTAAGGTTGAAAATTACCGGTAGTGAATTGCAAATTTCTGCAGAAGATCTTGATTTTTCCAATGAAGCCAACGAGCGATTATCATGTGAGCATGATGGAGAAGATATTGAAATTGGCTTCAATGCCAGGTTCCTGATGGAGATGCTCAACAATCTTGAAAGCAAAGACATAACTCTTCAATTATCTGAGCCAAATCGAGCAGGATTGATTATTCCAAAAGAGCAGAACGACAATGAAGATATTCTAATGCTCGTAATGCCGGTGATGCTGAGTAACTATGTTTAATATTTTACTCTAAGCATAAATATTTGAATAGAAATAGGCTCCTCTTTATAATAGGGGCTATTTTTTAATTTCAAAATTCTTGTTCAATGTCACGAGTACAAACTAGTAACCCCAATAAAAAAAGACTTGTTTATCAACAAGGTTGGGTTTCTATTTTTATAAATGGATTATTATTTGGATCTAAATACTGGGTAGGAATCATCACAGGTTCTGTAGCACTAATGGCCGACGCCTGGCATTCCTTATCCGATTCCCTCACCTCTATCATAATTATATTTGGCGCTAAAATATCAAGCAAACCACCAGACAAAGAGCATCCATTTGGCCATGGTCGTGCAGAATTGATTGCATCAATAATAATAGGAGTAATACTCGGATTGGTTGGTTTTGAATTTGCCAAAGAAAGTATTTCTAAATTAGCCGAAAGGGAAAGCGTGGAATACGGTACCGCCGCTATTTGGGTGACAGCAATATCTATTATCGTCAATGAAATATTAGCACAATATGCATTTTGGATTGGAAGAAAAACTGGAAACCCTTCACTAAAAGCAGATGGATGGCACCATCGAAGTGATGCGCTTTCTTCAGTAGTTATTTTGACAGGAATATTTTTTGCGGATTATTTCTGGTGGATCGATGGTGTATTGGGATTTATTGTTTCGATGTTACTTTTTTATGCCGCATACGAAATTATTAAGGCAGGCACTGATCCGTTACTTGGAGAAAAACCTAAAAGTGATTTGTTGGATGAACTAAAAACCATTGCAAATGAAGCAAGTGGTACCGAAACACATCTTCATCACGTACATGTACATCGCTATGGTGAGCATATTGAATTGACCATGCATATTAAATTACCCAAAAACACCACACTGGAAAATGCACATTTTATTGCGGATGATATAGAATTAGAAATTTCTAAACAACTAAATATTGAGGCAACAATTCATATGGAGCCCATCTAACATGAACATTTTAGTATCCGAAGATGTGTACTACTTTTTTTAAAAAACACTCCTTAGAATCACACGAATCGGCCTTAAGTTCCAGAGAGCCAGTAAAAGGTAAATGTGGTGATTCAACGAGTCGGTAGGGCAATCGGGTTTAAAGCATATTAATAAAAATACGATGGTCTGTGGTTCACAGACCATTTAACAATCATAATTTTCGGCCTGTGAGCCACAGACCGAGGCTCGAGATGTTAAATTTTTCTAAACCCAATTGCCCTGCGAGTCGGTCATTCAGTCAATTGATCTATTTTTATCACAGGTTCTTTTTCAAGATACCTAGTCTGGGTCAGAAAGGAGACGATCAACATGGTGCCAATATTGCATCGCAAAACTTCCCGCTGGTAGCGTCAATCATAATAGGTGACTCAATATCTTTGAGGTAAAATTGATAGACCCACCTGTTTTTGTATATACTGTTCTTTTTCAGCTTCCATGATACCAGTTCCGCTTGTGAATAAGACTCAAATGCAATAAATTTTGCTGTGGAAAAGCTTAAAATTTCATACGGTGGCTTTAATTCATAGTTAAATGGCCCACTTTCACCTTCCATCATAAAAAATACATTTTTACTCTTCTGCCAATAAAAAGAAACGATTGATCCCGATTCATTTTCAATCTCAATCCAACAAACATCAACACCATCCATGACATATACAGATTGCTCAACTATTTTCCCTGGGAATAAATAACTCGAAATTTCTATTATTTTTTGAGGCATTTCACCAGGCTCAGTTTCAAATTGCTCTTCGCAGGAAAAGAAAATTAAAACAAAAAATATAATCGTGAAAACAATGCGCATGATGTACTCCTCTTAATTATTAAAACTGTCGTAAACTTCAATAAGTTGCCGAAAATTCCAATTTTATGAAAATACACATCAAACTCAAGCTTACTGTTCATCATGCAAAGAAGCAGTGGATAATTTTGCAAGTAGTATTACATCTATTATTGTGTGCGCAATCACTGCTGTGAGAATACCGAGATGCTCAGTCATCAATCCCAAAACACCAATGACTAAAATCATATAAATCCCATAGTAAGTCAAAGGTAAATTGAAAGGATTTAAATATCCATGAAGCAATACAAACAGGAATGAAGTCAACCAAATTCCCAGTAAAGGTTGAATTGCGCCCCGGAAGAAGATCTCTTCCCCGACACCCGCACATATGGAGATGAAGACTATTTGAACATAGCTTAATTTTAAAGGTTGGATCATGTCCCCAAAAAATGTTTTTATTTTTTTCATAATTGGTAATTCCACAATTTGCCAACCTGCCATGGCTGTAATAGTCCCAAAAATTACTCCTGTAAAAATCTGAATCCAGATCCGCTCAACACCTATAAAAAAATCAATCAATTCAATATCTCTAACATTCGGAATTAAGATACTTCCCACGCCTCCGAATACGATGAGGGTACCTAAAGCCAAAAGCAGTATGGTGCTTTTTTTAATCATATTTGAATTTGACTGGCAGCAGCTTTATCCAAAAACCAGTAAAGATTGTTTTTCTCAGGAGCAACCCTACTTGCAGGATAGTTGTCCGAATCTTTCGTTTTATGTAAAATTTCCATGATTTTGGCCGCTTTATTTTCACCAGTCACTAAAAAGGCAATTGAGCGGGATTTGTTTATAACCTTTCCTGAAAGGCTAATTCTTCGCTGTCCGGTTTCTGGGTGTTTTGCAACTACAGAATATTGATCAGAATCCCACAACTCGATTTGATGCGGAAAAATGGAAGCAGTATGCCCATCAGCTCCCATTCCCAGAATCACAAGATCAAATACCGGTACTTCATCCTTATTAGGTAAAACATTGCTCAACTCCTTTTCATAAAGTGGAACTGCTTCTTCAGGATTCAATTCTCCAAAAATTCTATGAATATTTTCTTTGGGAATATTGATGTGATCCAGCAAGTATTTTTTTGTCATTCCGTAATTGGAATCCTCATCAATAGGAGGAACACAACGTTCGTCTCCCCAAAATAGTTGAACCCTGGCCCAATCGATATCATATTTATGATTTTTAACCAAATGCTCAAACCAGACTTTTGGCGTACTACCTCCTGAAAGCGCTATATGAAAATTCCCAGTTTTCAATTTCATTAAGCTAATAAAATGATTCGTGAAATCTTCAGCAAGCTTATCTACATCGTCAAAAATTAAAACCTTAGGTTCCTGCATACTTTAGAAAATAAATCTGTGATTTTAAATTACGGATTGCTAAATAGAAATTTCAGAATTGAGATATTACAGATTAAAGCTCACAATAAATCCCGTCCTCCGCAAGATTTCTGCATGGATAACGCCAGGTGATTCCCGGATCCTCAAATAATTGATCCGCCACATCTGGTCCCCAGCTTCCGGCAGGATATCCATAAAGCCGGGCGCTATGGTCATTCCCCCAATAATCAAGAACAGGTTGAACAAATTCCCACGCGGTCTCGACAGTATCTCCTCTGGCATACAGCGTTGCATCGCCGAGCATGGCATCTAGCAGCAATCTTTCATATGCGCTGGGCACATAGGTTTGTTTTAAATCTGAATAGTGAAAATCCATGTTCACATTTTTTACCTCAAACCCGGCTCCGGGAATTTTCATTCCAAATTTCATCAATATACCTTCATCTGGCTGAATTCTGATCACAAGTTGATTCCCTGTATTGCAAAAGTCTTTATTATCCACAAACAAGGATTGTGGAGTTGGTTTGAAATGAATCACTACCTCGCTGACCCTGGTTGGCAAATATTTTCCCGTCCGGATATAAAAAGGCACACCCCCCCATCGCCAGTTGTCGATAAAATACTTCATACCCACAAAGGTTTCTGTCCGGCTGTTTGGGTCAACACCTTTTTCTTCGCGATAACCCACCTTTTGTTTTCCCCTCACCTTTGCAGCCGTATATTGTCCACGAACTACATGATGTTGTAAATCGTGTTCACTCAGTGGCCTCAGCGACTGAAAAACTTTGAGCGTTTCATTTCTAATGGAAGTTGCCTCTATCGTCGTCGGAGGCTCCATGGCAACAAGGGCGGCCACTTGCAATAAATGATTTTGCACCATATCCCGTAAAGCCCCGGAGCCGTCATAATATCCTCCCCTTCCCTCAACGCCAATACTTTCTGAAGTTGTGATCTCTACATGGTGGACAAAATTTCTATTCCATAAAGGCTCGAATATTCCATTGGCAAACCGGGTAACTAGTAAATTCTGAACTGTCTCTTTTCCCAGATAATGATCTATCCTGTAAAGTTGATCTTCATCAAAATATTTTAGCAGGTTTCTATTTAATTCTTTGGCCGATTGCAGATCGTACCCGAAAGGTTTTTCTATGATGATCCGTTTCCAGCCAGTTGTTTTGCTTTCTTTTGAGAGTTTGTGGTGAGCCAGGTTTTTTGGAATAATATTATAAAGGCTAGGTGGAGTTGACAGATAATAGAGATAATTGCCGTGCACTTTGATTTCGTCATCAATGATCTTTAACCTGTTTTTTAGATTGGCATAGTCATCTACTTCAAAGGTATTTAATTGCTGATAATATACTCTTGCAAGGAAGTCATCAATTTTATCTTTATTATCTTCACCCAGGTTAGAAAAAATAAGAATACCTTTTTTCATCTTTTCTCTGAATGCCTCATCGCTCAATTTAGTTCGGCTTACGCCTAATATCGCGGACTTCCCTGGCATTATATCCTGGGCAAAAAGGTCAAAAAGTGCCGGCACCAGCTTTCGATATGTAAGGTCTCCGGAGGCTCCGAATATGACTACAATATGATTTTCTTCCTTAGTCATTTAATATTTCTTTAAGTTTAATGTCGATTTTGTAGAAACTGCTGCCTGTGACAGGCAAATTAATTATAGTATTTTTTTCTATATAAAAGTGATTAAAATCCATTATTGTTTTATAATAAATTAAATATTTTCTTCTGACAGATATGTTTCAAATTCCTTGACGACTATCTGGTTTCTTACAATTTCGTTCAGCCAACAAATTAAATCAGAACATAAATCTTCATTTTTATTGGTAAGTGTATAAATCACCTTTAACTTTAGCGTTCAACATATTTATACTTAGAACTATGAAAAAAAATATTTTTAAATCGACATTTGCAACATTTATTCTATTGACAATGTTCATCTCAACAGGCTTATTCGCCCAAAAGACTTCACTATTTAATGGTAAAAATCTTGACGGCTGGAAAATATACGGCACAGAAAAATGGTATGTAGAAAATGGAGAGATGATCTGCGAAAGCGGCCCTGATGAAGAATACGGTTATCTGGCCACTGAAAAACTTTATAAAGACTTTGAGCTTACATTGGAGTTCTATTTGCTTGCCAATGGCAATAGCGGCGTATTTTTCAGATCAACAATTGATGGCACAAAAATAACCGGTTGGCAGGCCGAGGTTGAGCCTAAGGGAACCGAATCCGGCGGGATCTATGAATCTTACGGAAGGGGATGGCTGATCAAGCCTGATAAGTCCAAAGCCAATGCACAAAAAAACAATGCATGGAACAAAATGAAAGTCCGGGTTGTTGGCGATAAGGTCACCACCTGGATCAATGGCACTGAAATGATCACGCTTACAGACGAAAAAATCGGAAAAGGCAATGGCTCAATAGCCCTTCAGATACACAGCGGCGGCGGTATAAAAGTGAAGTGGAGAAACCTTGAGATTGAAGAATTATAATTAATTCTAAACTTTTTACCGGGCGATGTGGAGCAGCATTGCATTTCAAGCTCGATAAATAGGATACTGATTATATAGGAAATTTTTAAATTAGCCAACTGAAATTTCAGTTGGCTATTTTTATTGTATAAAATGAAGCAAAAGATAAAAGAATACCTTGCGTCCCGTATTGTAAGAAAAGGGAAAAACCGTAAGATGTCATTGGAATATCTTGAATTAAAACATGTTGAACCGGGACAAAGGAGTTTTAACGATAGCTCATACTTTGGCGGTTTTTCCAGGGATGGATTTAGTATTGTCATGCGCCAGTCATTCAGGGTAGATAAACCAAATGAGAACTGGCTAAAAATTCATATTCCAGGCGAAGGTGTTTGGGGTTTCTAAAACCGCAAAATGCCCGAGGGAGACGGATTCGTTCAAGGCGATTTAAAATGGATTTGTACTGAACCCGGTAAAACATGGAAATTGGAGTATAAAGGATTGATTTCCAATGGGGATCAGGAAGAAAATGTAAAAATAGATCTTACCTGGAAAGCCATTTCACCTATTGTAAACTTTGACAAGATCGGAACGAATCCCAGCAGGGTTGGGAAGCAGATCGCCAAAGAAAAATGGAATACCACCTATTTTAAAAAGTTGCATGAAATAAAACAGGTGCATTACGAACAGGGGGGAATGATTGCCGGAACTATTGAATGGAAAGGGGAAAAGCATTCTGTAGACTTGAAGGGCATCAGGGACCATAGCTGGGGCGTCAGAAACTGGGAGGACTGGGACAGGCATTTTTGGCTGCTTGGAATTCTCGATGACGGTAGCTTTTTTAATATCAGTCAGATATCGTACAGTTTTGTTAAAAATCTTATAGCTTCATTTATTTTTAACGGAGAGAAATTTACAACCATTAAAGAAGTGTCTATTTTCGAAGATATTGATATTAAAAATTTACTGCCAGATGAATTGAAGTTTACGGTGAAAAAAGATATGAAAAGTCCGGCGATTTCAGTGGAGATCAAAATGCTGGAGTTATTCCCATTTATTATGGACGATATCTATTATATCCGCGAAGCAAAAGCAGAATTTACATTTGATGGCAAAAAAGGCATTGGGGTTGCTGAATTGGGGGTAAATCTTAAAAATCACGATGTAGATGTCAGTACAACCCATTGAAATTCTGAAAAATAACGAAGGGGGAGGAAAAGCCAACGGACTTTCCTTCTTAAAAAATAATGGATTCAGCATCCCACAAACCTGGATTATCCACGATCAAAAATCTCCTGAGATAGAATTATTATTAAATAATCTGCCGCAAAATAAATCTTTTGCCATTAGGTCCTCAGCTTCAGTAGAGGATGGTCTGGAGCATTCGTTTGCAGGTCAATTCGAAACCTTTTTAGACGTGAAGGGGAAGACTGAATTGCATCAGGCAATTGACAAATGTTTTTTGTCCGCCAGTTCTGCAAATGTAGTTTCCTACAAAAAAGAATTTGATTTCGAGAAAGGAAATGGCATGCATGTGATTGTGCAGGAGATGGTAAAATCACAACTGTCCGGTGTGCTTTTTACAATCGATCCAATTAGCAATCGCCAAGACCGCATGATACTGAGTTTAACAAAAGGCTTGGGTGAAAATCTGATGAGTGGAAAAGAGGGAGGTGAAAGTCATTCATTCTTTAAACATCAAAGATCTCTCCCGAAAAGTAAATTACTAACGGGTGATCAATTCAGAAGTATTGCAAAGGAAGCAAAAAGAATAGAGGAAAAATACGGAATGCCTGCTGATCTAGAGTGGGCCATCGATGAAGAAGGGAAACTATGGTGGTTGCAAATCAGGCCGGTTACCACCGCTACGGATGTTCACTTTAACGAACTCGACCATCAACCCCGCTTCGAAAATCCAATATATCCACGGGCCAATATCGGGGAAATGATGCCGGGTCCGGTAACTCCTTTAACACTTTCTGTATTTGCCAAATCAATAGATGTTGGGCTGCACGATTTTTATCACAAATCAGGTGCTTTAAATGGTGCTACAGATGAGTATATTTTTATCCACTCATTCTACAATCACTTATTTTTCGACTTACAGGCACTTTACAACATAGGCCGGACTACATTTTTGGCAAAGAAGAAAAATATCGATATGTCGGTAGTAGGCGAAATAGTACAGGGAGTTGAGGTAAAAACTGAAGTCGGGCTTCTGAAAGGAATAATAAATTCAATTGGGATGATACGGTATGTAAACAGAGCCCCAAAAGCAGCAACTGAGCTGAAGGAACTCGCAGCAAAATTCAGGATGGAATGTCCAGATGATATCAACGATTGCTATCAATTGATAACTAAAAATCTCCCTATCAATCACCAGGCCTACAGCCTGCATTATAATACATCGTCACAATCAGGATCGTTTTACAGCTTGCTATTAAATCTGTTTTCCAAAGGGAAAATCCCTTCAATGAGGGATCAGGAAAAAGTGGCGGCATTATTTACCGATATTCCGGATGTTGAGAGCGCGCATGTTGTTAAATCAATTGATGAATTAGCGCTTCTTCTTTCAAAGCAAGAAAAGATTAAATACAATTTTCTGAATGTGAAAGCCGATCAGGCGCATGTTTACTTAAAAAAGGGTTCATCCGAAGAGATTAAAATCAAGTGGAAAGAATTCATAAACCGGCACAGACATCGTTGTGTGCGTGAGGCAGAACTGAGAGAAAAAGAATGGGCATTGGATCCATTGTCAGTGATCGAAGGTTTGCGTTCTAAAACCACCATGTTTCTCGAAGGGGATGCAATCAACAATTCTCAAAAAGAAGCTAAACAAGAAAAGGATGACCTGTCTGGGCTAAATACAATTGCCCGGATGATTGCTAAAAAAGTATTGCCAAAAGCACGGAAGGCTGTGGCGGTTCGAGAGCAAACAAAGGCCTGGTCAATACGGGTTCAACATGAATTCAAATTGGCTTATCGTCATCTGGCCAAACTCCTTGTGAATAAACAATGGCTTAGTGATGAAGATCAGATTTTTTTTCTGACGAATAGTGAAATCGGAAAATTGATCACAGCAGATGATAAATCCGTATGGAAAGACAAGGCTGAAAAAAGAAGGCACATCTTCCCGGGATTAAAGGGACTATCGTTTCCGGACATCAGTTTCGGAATTCCAATCCCGGATGAAAAGTCTCTTAACGGCTCTAACATTGCTTTAAAAGGCATTCCCGTAAGCCGGGGAATTGTTAAAGGACGGGTCAGGATAGTCCACAGTATCGATGATGCCAGAAAGCTTAAACAAGGGGAAATAATGGTTTCCCGCTATACGGATATCGGCTGGACGCCTTTTTACAGCACCATCAGCGGTTTAGTTACAGAAATAGGAAGCCCCCTGTCGCATGGGGCCGTGGTCGCAAGGGAATATAAACTGCCTGCGATCGTAAGTGCAAAAGGAGCCATGGATAGTTTAGAAACGGGCCAGATGATCAGGATAGATGCAATTGAGGGGAGAATTTCAATAGTCGAATAATACTACAATTCTGTTCGATCACATCATTTAAATTGAACGATCCGGAAATGGGATAATTTTCTTCGAATCAATTTCCATCCTTTCACAATATAATATTGCCATTGTAAATATTTCAGTGGATTTCATGTCCGGGAATGTTTAATTTTTCATAAACTTAATGCATATGAGAAATTATCATATTCCACCCCGGCTAACAGTATATTTTCTATTCTTCATTACAATTCAAAGCTACTCCTGTATAGGTAACCGGTACAGTGGCCCAACTGTTACTGAATCCCGAAAGGTATCAGCTTTTAGTGAAATTGAAGTGAGTGATGGCATTGACGTTTTCTTATCTTTAGGAACCAAAGAAAATGTTGCTGTTGAAGCCAGTGAAGATATCCTGGAAAATTTAATCACAAAGGTTAATGGGAAAACATTGAAAATTTACTTTGAAAAATCTTTTAATTGGAATAAAACTGCTGTTGTACATGTTGGCGCTATCAACGTCAAACGAATAAGTACATCAGGAGGATCTGATCTTGTAGGAGAAAACTCCATTCATTCCCGCGAATTGGAGTTGAAAGCATCCGGAGGAAGCGACATCAAACTGGAGGTTGAAGTTGATAATCTTGAGGTCAATGCCAGTGGTGGAGCAGATATCATGTTATCTGGCTCTGCTGATTTCATTGAAGCCAAAACAAGCGGAGGCAGTGACCTGAAGGCATTTGATCTGCATACAAGCAGAGCCGTCCTCAATGCTTCCGGAGGTTCGGATATCAGGATTTATATTGAGAAAGAAATTGATGCTAATGCCAGCGGCGGAGCAGATATTTCCTATAAAGGAAATCCAACGATCATCAAATCAAAGACATCTTCCAGTGCAGACATAACTCAAATAGACTGATGTTTCAAGATATTGGGGTGACTTGTAAGCTCAATCTAAAGTAATAGCGCTTTTTATTAGCTGAGCACCTTGGTATCTTACACATAACCTAAACAATGAGGTCATTTTTTCTATAAATATTCCTTAAATTTAACAATCAAAACGACTTTTTATCAAGATGCCTATTCAAAAATCATATTCGCTGATATTATCCAGATTGCATTGTTATTTTGTTGAAGAAAATGAGTATGATGATGTCTATCTGAAATTTAACGGGAAAAAAATTTGGCCTGATAACAAAAAACAACAGCCCGTCATGATGGACACTACTACGGAATTGGATGTGGAGATTAAAGATATATCTAGAAATCAGGAAGTTGTTATCGAACTATGGGATTGGGATTTGCTGTCTCTCAATGATAAATTGGGAACATTTACAATGGTAATAGATGGAAACTCCGGGCCTTTTTCCACTGACATGACTCAGAATAAAAAAGAAACTACCAAAGCAAAATATACAATTGACTGGGATATCATCTAGAACTTAATCGAAAATGAAATTTTCTTTTAAGGCCTGAAAAATTATTATAAATTGCAAACTAAAAATTGACGATATGTTTAATCCTCCAATTGCCAGTGGCGCTAATATTTTTATAATTATAACGGTAATTCTTATTGCTGCGGTTGCTGCGGTTGCTGTTATAGATATCTATAAAAACGCAGCTCCTATAAAGAAAAAGAGACCTTCCGGAAATGAATAATTTGTTCATTTGCAAAGGAGCCAACTACTAAACACTCAAACAGAATCATGGTTGGCTGACCCATCTTTTTTACTATGCATTATTTCAAAATTATTCCCTAATTGAGAATTCCAACATGTAACAATCGAAAGATGGATTTTATTGAATCTCTCAAAATCCAATACCTGCTAAACAAAAAAAGCTCAGGTTCCCCCAAGCTCTTAATGAATTATTTATTTAGTCTTAATTATTTAACTTATTCCTAACGGTAAGGTCTTCACCAAATATCCTATACTGATCAAATATCGAACGTACTGCCCATTTTATGTACTTCTCATTTTGGTATGGATTACCAAACATGGTAGTTGCATATCCTTGCCAAACAACTCTTCTTTTCTTTCTATCCCATAATATCACTATAATGGTTCCTTCGTACATATTGTAGGTAACAGGATCATAAGCTTCCTCGTCATTTTCATAAACGAGCCAATTTTCAAAATCGGGTTGATTATAACCGTAAAAGTCAAAATCCCCATAAAACATTTTATAGGAAACCAACAGGTCAGGTCTTTTCTTATTATACTTATACCCCTGCAACTCCATCCTTCTGAGAATGGAATGTTCAATTGCCGCTCTTTGATTTACCGAGTCTTTATTGGCGCCAATTTCTGTCATGAAATCGAATGTTTTATAATTTTTAAATGTCCCTGCATAGCTATAATCTGATTCTACCAAATACTCATTTCTCATGCAAGAGCCAAAAACTATGGATACTAATAAAAGGAAAAGGGCCGATTTTTTCATAAGGTTAAATTTTATCTGATATTCAATATACAAATATTTTTATTCCTGACACAAAATTATTTTTATAATCAGGTCAAATCCATGAACAAACTACTTATCCAGATAAAATAAAAACTAAAAAATAAAAGAATAGTTTAATGACGGGATTTTTAATTGATCATGTTTTGGACAGTTCGAATTACAATAATTATATGAAAAGTCTATGTCTTCTTTGAGACTATTGCAATTGAATTATCAATAATTGGATAATCCCAATTAGAAAACCCAGGATACCCCCTAAAATCTCGATGAATTTAAATTCCTTTTTCATAATCGAGAACAGGATTTGCTCAAGTTTATCTGATGAGAATGCCGAAACTTTTTTAGAAACTATCTTCTCGATATCAATATCGCGCTCAAGTTTTTCAGAGTATTTATTCAGGATGTCAGGTAATATATTTTGAAATTCCTGATGCAAAGTGTACTTAATTTTAGCCCTGGCATCTTTATTGAGGAACATTGCCAACATGGGCATGGCAGATTTTAATTTTACTTCAATGAAATCTTCGAGTTTTTCATCCAACACTTTATTTATCTCTTGGGCTGTAGAAGTGCTGGTAAACCTGTCTTTTATATCATCAAATGAAAATAATTCTTTAGAAACCATTTTCCCCAGCCGCTCAGCCAATACTTCCTGTCGCTTTGGAAAGATCCCCTGGATACTAAAAAAAAATAAATCTATCTTTTTCCTTGGATGAAAAAGCATTTTTATCGCAAGAAAATTAGTGACCCAGCCTATGATTGCAGCGATGATCGGTAGCGTATAAATTAGCATTGAAAATTCCTTTTGAGAGGATTCAATATTATATTAAAATCAAGTATAAAGCAAGCATAAGAAGAATGTTGAAAAATAAAATAAATTGCATTCTTCTATGTTCATTCGATTTTATTCAATCATTTAATTATCATTGCGAAAAATAATTTATTATCTATTTCATGAAAGCCTCAGTCATCTTATTCCTGTTTATAATCCAACAGATACTTCCGGGGGAGAAAATCCGAAAATTAGAACATAATGGATCGAAGGTGACGACAACCTATTCGATCGATGATAAATTTTTAGGAAATTACCAGGGAAATAAAAAAGGATTCCTCCAGTTAAATAGTGATGGGAGTGGTGTATATCAATACGATTATCATGGGTTATCGACCAACTGCTCCGGAGAAAATATAACTTTTATATGGGGATTTATTGTGGATGAACACGGTGATATTGTAAAGTTTAAAAGGCCCTACGGATATTCGTATCCCATCATTTACAACTGCACCGGGGAAAATGCATTTCAGGGGTGCACCAAAAGATCAATGATTGATTATTTATTGGAATACGATGATGGTACAATCACGGTATCCTCATCTGATAACTGGGGAAAAACAGACTAGGCCTGCTTTAATTCTATTATGGTGATTTCAGGCATAATACCTATTCGTCCCGGGTATCCTAAAAATCCAAACCCTCGATTCACGTATAAATATTGATTATTCTCCTGGTAAAGATCGGCCCATTGCTTATAGATGTATTGTGATGGACTCCATTTGAAATTTCCTATCTCTACTCCAAACTGAAAACCGTGTGTATGGCCGGCAAACATCACATCAATATCTTTGTATTGCGTTCTGACCTGGGCATCCCAATGACTTGGGTCATGGGAAAGCAACAATTTTACAGGCTTGTCTTCAGTTCCAAGATATGCCTTTTCCAGATCACCATATTTTGAAAATCTGCCGGCTCCCCAGTTTTCTATACCAATAATGGCCATTTCATCACCATTTATTTTCAGCGTCCTGTTTTCATTGAGCAGGATATCCCAACCCAATTCCTTGTGAATTTGAATGAGATCTGCGAGATTTTTTTTCTTGGCATTGATGTTATTCCAGCTTTTATAATCACCGTAATCATGATTTCCTAGTGTGGAAAACACACCAAGAGGCGCTTTAACCTTTGAAAATAAATCCTTGTATTCAGCAACCTCTCCGGCAACATCATTTACCAAATCTCCAGTAAAAAAAACCATATCCGGTTTTTCACCCAGAAGTAAATCAATACCTTTTTTTACACCGGTTCTGCTGAAAAAACTACCGCTATGAATATCTGAAAGCTGACCTATCCTGACTCCATCAAATGAGGATGGAAGATTCGACAGATGGATGGTTTTGCGTCTTAACCTGTAATTATGAGCCCCGGATGCAATACCAATTCCAAAGGTTGTCAATGGAACTGCCACGGCAATCAGGGAAGTTTTCGACAAAAATTCCGACCTTGTGATCTCATTCCCTGAGGGATTCTCAATATTATTTTGCGCTACAAATTGATTAATTACCCATTGCCCCGCCTTGTATATGTCATCAATCAGCAAGGTGAGGACACCAAATACTTTTGAAAAATAAAGCATTACAATCCCCGCTACAAGCATTCTTTTCACGTCCCTTGAAAAGAAATCTGCAGACATGGTGTTAATCAGCAACACACTGACAATGCTTATGGCTGTTAATGTCCAGAACCCAATTATTAGTCCTTTTCTCCATGGAGATGACAGTCCTTGTATGGTCACCTTTATTGTCTGGTAGATGTATAAATCAATGATTATAAATAAAACAGAAAAACCGATAATCATAAGCACTTTATTCATATTTCGTATTTAGTGGTTTGGTATTATTTGAAAACGAAAAAATTCGATTATACTTTAAACACGTTTAACCCTTCTTTAGTTTTACTCCTTTTATTCTTAATGATATTTTATCTGATATTAGATACATTACAGGCACAATGACAAGGGTTAAAAACGTAGCGAATACCAAACCGAATATGACTGTCCAAGCCATTGGGCCCCAAAAGTTGGCGTTATCTCCGCCTACATAGAATTGAGGATTAAATTCCGTGAACAAAGTGATGTAATTAATATTCATCCCGATAGCCATCGGTATCAACCCGAGAACTGTCGTGATAGCGGTTAACAATACAGGCCTCAATCTTGTCTTCCCGGCAATCCGTATACTTTCTATGAGATCTTTTAAACTTAAATATTCATTATCTTTCAATCCTAACTCAGCCCTTTTCCTTTCCCTGACCAGGATGGTATAATCGATCAAAACTATGGCATTATTCACCACTACGCCGGCGAGGGAAATAATACCTATCCCCGTCATGATAATAATAAAATCCATATTAAATATTATCAGACCGATAAAAACACCTATTGTACTCAGCAATACAGAAGCCATAATTATAAACGGAGACGAAATAGAATTGAACTGGGCTACAATAATCAGGAAAATAGAAAATATAGCAATTATTAGGGCCTTCTTTAAAAATTCACTGGATTCCTCTTGTTCTTCCTGCTCGCCCGTAAATTTCAAAGTATATCCATCGGGCAATTCATAATTGGAAAGTAATGATTTAAGCTCGCTCACTATTTCATTGGCATTGTATCCTTCGATAACATTGCTGTATAGTGAAATTACCCGATCCAGATCCTTCCGTTTTACCGAGCCGTATGTGGATGAATATTCCAGGCTGGCCACCGATGAAATTGGAATTTGTTTTAGATTTCCTTTATTATCCCGGAATGTTACTTTTTTATCGAGCAGTGCATCAATGTCGTATCTGTATTCATCTTTTAGTCGCAACTGGATTGGATATTCATCTTCGCCGTCTTTAAATTTCGAAACCTCCAAACCAAATAGTGCAGTTCTCAATTCTGATGCGATGGAATAAGTCGAAAGCCCAAATCTTCTGGCTTTATCCCTGTCTATATTTACGAGTATTTCCGGTTTCCCGGTTTCCAGATCAGATTTCAACTCCTGGATGCCGGGAATGTTTTCATTGTTTATAGTATTAATTACGCCATCAGCAACGCGTATCAAGCGTTCATAATTTTCTCCACTGATTTCGATATTGATAGGTTTGCCCACAGGAGGCCCCATGCTTTCCTTATCAATTGTGATCTGTACGCCGGGATAGTTAGTGATCTTCTCTCTGATTATCTCCATCACCTGCCTGGTATCAACGCCATTTCTAAATTCGTATTCAACGAATGAAACCGTAATCATGGATTTATTTGGGGTTTCTTCACCACTTGGCATTTGATTTGGATCACCTGCCCCTTCACCGACCTGGGAGATAAAAGATTCTACAGCATGTTTATAAGGCTCCAGTATTATTACGATTTCATCTTCTATTTTCCTTGTAAAGGCATTTGTTTCTACGATATCAATCCCTATTGGCTTTTCAATGAAAATATTGATATAATTCGGCTCACTATCCGGCATAAAAGAAATTTTTGGCTGACTGATTCCAAACCATATAATAGATACAAAAAGTAATGCAAACGTAGCTCCTAAAAACAGATAAGGCATCCATCCTGTAAGTGCGAAACGAACTGTTTTGGAATACCCGTTTTCGATTACAGGAAGAAATTTGTATTGAAACCAAGTAACACCGGGATTTAGAATGTACAAATTAAATGGCGCTCCCATGGCTACCAACAACAAAATATTGCCCATCGCCATATGACCCGTTATATAAAATGGTATGCTTACTAAGGCAAATGCTCCTGCAACAATGAATATTTTTGTGCGATTTACTTTCCCGTCTTCCACTTTCATGAGCAAGGAAGTAAGCACAGGATTGATAACCAATGCTACAAAAAGAGATGATGAAAGAACTATGATAAGGGTAATGGGCAGGTATTTCATGAATTCTCCCATAATTCCCGTCCAAAACGCCAATGGAAGAAATGCAGCTAAAGTAGTAGCAGTAGATGTAATAATGGGTAATGCAACCTCTCCTACTCCTTCTTTTGCAGCCTTTATCGGAGAATAACCTTCCTGCATCAACCTGTATATATTTTCAACGACCACAATGCCATTATCGACCAGCATACCCAATGCGAGGATCAATCCAAAAAGCACCATCATATTTGCTGTATATCCAATTGCGGATAATACCATAAAAGCCATAAACATTGACAGTGGGATGGCTATACCAACAAATAGTGCATTGCGCAAGCCCATGAAAAACATTAATACAAGTGTAACTAGAATCACTCCTGTAATGATGCTGTTTTCGAGGTTGTTGACCATATTACGTGTCCGTTTTGATTGGTCGTTGGAAATCGTAATATCAAGACCCTCGGGAAAGCGTTCAATTTTTGCAAGCTCAATGATATCTTTAATTTTATCAGAAGTAATGATCAGGTTTTCACCACTTCTTTTTACTACATCCACAGTAACTACAGGAAGCCTGTTTGACCGGGAATAGCTTGTTCGCTCTTTATAGGAGTCTGTGACAGTTGCTACATCTTTCACATAGACTATTCTGTAATCTTCATCCTTTACAATAACGTCTTCAATTTCATCCACAGATTTGAATTCACCATCAACTCTTAGGCTGCGCCTGAATTCGTTTGCAAGAATATTTCCTCCTGACATCGTCACATTCTCCGCAGCAATGGCATCGTTTATGTCCTGAAAGCTAACCTCTACCGCCTCCATCTTATGAATGTCTGCATCTACCCTAATTTCACGATCCAGCGCTCCTTTAATTTCGCATTTAGAAACCTCGCTTAGCTTTTCAATCTCATCCTCCAGGTACTCGGCATAGGTTTTTAGTTCATTTATACTGTAATTCCCGGAGATATTAATATACATAATCGGAAGTTCAGTTAAATCGATGTCTCTGACGCTAGGATCGGAATCCAAATCCGTAGGCAATTCGCTTTTTGCCCTGTCAACAGCATCTTTTACATCCTGAAGCGCTTTGGGAATATCCTCTTCCGGATTAAACTCAACTATGATGGTGGAATAATCTTGTACCGAAGTGGATTTTATATCCTTAATTCCCGATATCGATTTTATTTCTTTTTCGATAGGTCTCGTGATCAGGTTTTCAATATCAATCGGTGAATTGCCAGGATACGGTGTGCCTACATAAATCGTCGGAATCACCACATCGGGAAAACTCTCCTTCGGGATATTGATATACGAATAAAGGCCCATGATCACAATGATGATTGTGAGGATAATGACACTTGTTTGGTTATCAATAGAAAGAGAGCTAAGCCCAAACTCCCTGACTATTTTTTCTTTTTTATTCTGATTTTCCATGGATGTGGTTTACCGTAAAAACCTATAATACATTTTCTACTACTTTCACTTTGCCGCCATCTGCAACATCCCTGAAGCCTTCATTAACGAGCAATTCTACACCAGTAAGTCCTTTGGTAATCATGGTTTTATTTTTATAGGTGATCCCCCGGTCAATTTTAACTTTTCTGGCAACCAACTCATCACTTTCCTCCGCTGTGATAAATACAAAGTCTCCTCTATTGTCCTTCTGAATTAATTTCGTTGGAATAACTACAGCGCTCGCTTTTTCAAAATCCCTCAATTTTACGATGGCGAGCAAATTTGGTTTAATGGTAAATTTCGTCAGTGGTAATAATGCCTCAATTGAAAACGTCCGGTTCTGTTGATCAATTACCTGACCTACAGAACTGATCCTGGATTCAATGGTTTGATTGATGGATGGGAAATTAATGATTACTTTTTCTCCCTTTTTAAATTTTCCGATGTGAGCTTCACTCAAATCAGCTTTTATATACATATCCCTGTGGTTCACGATTCGTACAAGGGGAGAGCCCATCTGTGCCATTTCTCCTTCTTTTACCAATACATTTTCTATTGTGCCCGCAAATGGCGCCCTAACCTGAGATTTTGATATTTGAGTCTTAATATTAGCGATTTGATTTTCAAGAGATTCTTTCCTGTTTTTAGCTTCAAGGTATTGTACTTCAGTCCCTATATTCTGTTTCCACAAATTTGACTGTTTTTCATACATGGTTTTAGCCAGGGCATATTCAGTCTCGAGTTGATCTAAATTTCTTTGGTATAGCTCCACATCCATATTCATAATCATCTGGCCTTTTCTTACATCGTTACCCTCTTTTACAAAAATCCGGTTGATGTTACCCATATTTTCGGCGCTGATCAATATATTCTTCCTGGATTTTACTGCTCCGCTCACTTCTACATAATGCTCAAAAGACCGCTTTTCAACATTAGCAGTTGTGATTAAGGTTGCCTTCCTGTTTTTCTTTGCAAAATCCGGGTCCAGTGCAGAAATCTCTTTTTCAAGCTCGGTGATTGAAGTTTTTATTTCCTGCAATTGTTTTTTTTGAGCCTTTAACTCTGCTTTTTTGGCCTGCAAAGGATCCTTTTGCTCGCAAGAGCTTGTGAAAAGAATTATTGTTCCAATTATGAGCAATATGCCGGTTTTCATTATTTTATTGTATTTCATTGTTTTCTATTGTTCAGGTATGTCCGTATTTAATATCCCAAGGGCTTTTTGATAATCCACATGAGCGATTAAAGCATCGTAGAGTGCATTTAGATAATTGCTTTGCGCTTGTTTAAAGGAATTATCAGCATCAATTACTTCGAGGTTGGTTCCGATACCCACCTGGTATTTGATTTTTGTTTGATTGTAAACAGATTCAGCCAGTCCCACATTTTCTTCTTGGCTTTTCAATTGTTCAAGGTTCATAACCAATGTTTTTCGCATTTGATTAACCTCCATTTGTATGGAGTTCTCGAGCATTTGCCTTTGATATTCCAACTGCTGAAGTTTTATCTTGTTTTGCTGGACTTTTTTAGCTTTATATAATCCGTCAAATATTGGTAATTTGAGGGACAGTCCTGCCAACTGATAGTCTGTCCATATTTTATTATTGCTAAATTCTCCAAGGTCACCAAATGTTTTAACACCGGCATTCATCCCCCAGGCAAAAACTAAATCTATATTTGGGAGATATTGAGACCTGTTATTTTTCAGTTCCAATTCGGCGAGCTGCCTGCTGGTCTCAAGTCTCGAATATTCAATCCTTCTCTGATTACTGTATTTCATTTTGAGCTCCTCTTCAACATTGAATTCGAGATCAATGAGTTTATCTGAAGTTTCAATATTGTACATCACAGGCATTCCCATTTGAAACTTCAATAACTCCTTGCTCATTTCAACCGCCCTTTCAGAGTTTAATTTCTGCGTTTTTATATTATTATATTCGACTTTTGTTCTGTTTAAATCTAATAATTCAGCAAAGCCATTTTCCTGCATGATGCTGGTTTCCCTGACGAGAGAATCTAGTCTTTGGTAATTTGACGTAACAGTTTCGAGCAACATTTGATTTACAAGCACTGCGTAGTAGGCTTTCGTGACTGCCTCGACTACATCAATTTTTGATTTTATATGATCTTTCCTCGATAATTCCTGAAAGGTTTTTGACGCTTTTAAACCCACAAAATAAGAACCGTTAAAGATCATTTGGTTAAGACTTATTCCCATATCTCCGTCGTAGGGTGTGCCAAATTCAAGCTCAATAAGCGTTCCTTCCGGCACGTTTGGATCAAAATTACTTGCATCCATAAATGTTCTTCTAAGGATGAAGTTTTTGTTAAAATTTGCTGTAGCATCAATCTGGGGAAATCCAGCGGAAAGATACTCTCCTGTTTTTGCCTTTGATGCTTCTATTTCCAGATTGGCAATAATGATATTTTCATTGTGCTCGATTGCATAGTCCAGGCACTCCTGCAATGTATAGCCGTCATCAGTACTCACCTGACCAATTGCTGAAAATGCAATTGACAGTAGAAATAGGCTCATTATTGGTTTAAGTCGTTTCATTTATACAGCTTTTTGTTTATACGTTTCAAGTAGTTTAAATCCCTTTTCGGATAATATTCCCTGCGTAAAGTGCTCGAATAACTGTTCGTGGATTTCACCCAATGTAAATTTATCTTCCGGGAAATACTCTTTATCAAAGGATAGCTCTATTTCACCCATTCTTAAATAGGCAAGAATCTCAGGATTGATGTCGTTTCTGAATAACCCCTCTGTCATGCCTCTTTTTAGATTATTGAAAACAGAGTTGAAAATGACTTCATGTTTATGCCTTTTGTAATTGTTCCATGCCCTGTTGTAATATTTTTTTAAATCAAACAAGACGCTGCTATTTATATTTTTCACTCTTTCCCGTAAGCAAACTGAGAGGTTATAAAGATGCTCTACCGCATTTTCAGTTCCATTTTCTATTTCTTCCATATCTTTTCTTTCTTTCGTAAAATACATGGACGTAGAAAGCAAAATGATTTCTTCTTTATCTTTGAAATGCTGATAAATTGTCTTCTTCGATATCCCTAGATGCTTCGCAATATCATCCATTGTCACACTTCTTAAGCCGTATTTCATAAAAAGCTCGATGGATTCAGAAATTATTTTTTTTTTAACTAAGTCTTTTTCCATAATAGCCCGCAAAACTAAGGAAACTTTTATATTATTTTAAGTTTCCCGTTCTTTTTCTATACTTGATTCAAAGGAAAATGTTTTTGAATGTGAATTAAATTTGCATTAAAAAGGAGCAGTGGTAGATTGCATATTTAAATGGTATAATATGGATTTGAGTGAAAACGAGCTAAAAACCCCCAAAAACCTTAATTTTACTATTGCTAACGATGATTTTAATTGTAGGGTTTTAGGAACCGGGAAAAAAATTATAATCGCGTTTCATGGATTTGGTCAGGACGGAAATGTCTTTCAAACCCTCTCTGAGACTCTGCCCGATTACACAATATATGCAGTTGATTTGCCTTTCCATGGAAATACCAAAACAGACAATATTCAAATTACATTAAGTGAAAAAAGCGTAATTTCTCTTACAGACAAATTAATTAATTCAGAAAACATCAAGGAGTTTTCATTGATAGGTTTCAGTATCGGGGCCAGGCTCCTCTTCCCAATCATTTCAATATTTTCCTTAAAAATCCAAAAAATTATATTTATAGCTCCCGATGGTATTTCAGAAAGTGTTTTGTACAGGCTTGCTACCGGAACATCCATTTCAAGGAGATTATTCAGATCACTTATGAGATCTGAATATTGGGTTAATTCTATACTATCGTTCATTTCAACCTTAAAATTATCAGATCAGAATACGCTCATTTTTATAGGGAAAACCCTTGAAAAAGAAGAATTCAGAGAAAGAGTTTATAAAACCTGGATTTACCTTAGAAAGTTAAAGATGAATAAAGGGGCCTTTTTAAAATCGACAAAAAATATAAACTGCAAGATTCATTTCATATTCGGGAACAGGGATGAAATTATATCAAAACAAAAAATTGTAAAAATTGTAAAAACCTTGCCTAATAGTTATTTGGAAGAAATTCAAAGCAATCATCAATATCTAGTTGAGGCTTTTACTGAATATGCCAGACTAAATACTAGTATATTAGATTAGTCTTCGGTGGCTTTTTGAATGATCTGAGCTTCTTTGGACTTTTTCTTATTTTCTATTTTTTCAAGATAGATGCGAAGATCTTCCTCTTTCTCATTTGTCCAATCCATAAGGTCTGTAGCATCCTCATGTTTCAATTCTATTTTTTCTTTTGCATGCCGCAAATTAATTCCTTCAACCCATTCCAGACTGACATCCCCATTGAGTTTATAAGAAATTTTAAATTTGTGAAGTTGTCTATCTAACATTTAATATCTTTAAGAATAAGACCATGCATTTATTTTCTGAAAGGTAAATATATGATCTTGCAACTATTTAATGCCTTTAATGATTGATTTAGTTTTCCACATTTAATCAACATAATTTTCTGATTTAGATTATTCTAATATGATTTTCAGATACAAAAAATATCATTTTTTATTGTCTTTTGTAGTGTTATCCTTTGTTTCATATGCCCAGAGGATAGATAAATTGTATTATGAAGACGGATCGATTAAGGCAGAAGGGATACTGGAAAATGGTATTAAATCGGGACACTGGCATTTTTACTATCCATCGGGGGAATTGAGTTCTATAGAAAATTACAGGGAAAACCAACTTGACGGAACAATAAAATATTTTGATGACCAGGCGAATTTGATTGCAATCGAATTTTGGAATCTCGGGGTTCAACAAGACAGTTCGATCTATTTTTACCCAAATGGAAAGGTGGAGAAAAGAGGTGTTTTTGAGGATGGTTTATATGAAGGTAAGTGGAAATTCTTTTACAACAATGGCAACCTGAAAAGAACCGGCAGCTATTCCGATGGCTTGCCAGTGGGTAAATGGACCTTCTATAATGAAAAAGGTATTTTAATTCAGGAAGGTCATTTTGAGCATGGCCTGGAGGAGGGTGAATGGAAGTTTTATGGAGATTTTGGAGATCTGGAGTATTTTGGGAACTTTCACAAAGGAGAAAAGACAGGTGATTGGTTCAGAGTAACGAAAAAAGGGAAACAAAAAACCTATAAATATTAAAGCCTCGCAAGCGTGGCTTTAATACTTTTTTCACGTTTCTAATTTCCCCTGGTTTGAGCAATACCGTTTTTAATAATGGTCATTTCGTCGATTAAATGCGTAGCGCCGGCAAACTTATCAATAATGAATAAAGTATATCTGATATCTACATTTATACACCTTTGAAGTTTAGGCTCGAATGCAATATCACCACTCATCGCTTCCCAGTTGCCATCAAAAGCAGTTCCGATAAGTTGTCCGAATCCATTGATCACCGGGCTACCTGAATTACCGCCGGTAATGTCATTATTGGTTAAAAATCCAACATAAAGTTTTCCATCCGTTCCGTATTGTCCGTAATTTTTAGTTTTAAACAGTTCCTTTAATTTTGGGTGAACGATAAATTCAGGATTGGTTGGATCTTCTTTTTCCATGACGCCATTTAATGTAGTTAAATAGTGAAAATGTACTGCATCTCTTGGATCGTAACTGAGTACTTTCCCATAGGTTAGGCGCATTGTTGAGTTAGCATCCGCATAATATTTTTTGTTGTCATTCATATCTCTGAGTGCAGCAATAAAGTTTCTCCTGCCTTTTTCAAGTTTATCGAGTGCATTACCTCTTTTAGCAGAAATATCCTTATATGAATTGTAAACAGAATTTACAACGATGTAGCCAGGATCATTTTCGAGTATCTTAGCACTCGGATTATTATAGAAGGCCATCATTTTATCCTTATTTACCAGGATAGAATTAGAAAAAACATAATTGGCTAAACCTTCGTAATCACCGTCTATGGAAGCATTAAACCCTTCAAACACAGCAGGTTCACCATTGTAATTTTTATTCACTGCTTTAAATACCCCTGGTATAAATTCACCTTCTAAATCTGACATGAAAAATTCCGCCATAGCGGCAAAAACTTTTTTATCTATACCAGGATCGTAATCTTTGAAAAAACCTTCGGAAGCAGCTTTGTACATATTAATTTTAGCCGAAACAGTTTCCTCACTATTTCCCTCATCATTCAATACTCTAATCAACCCTGCAAGTTTGTAGCTTGATTTCACAAATTCAATTCCAAATCCCGCTTCATATTGGTAGTAAAACGGAATAGTATATTTTTTTACATTTTCATAAGCTGCGCCAATCTCAGCTACGGGGTCTCCATATCGTTTAGCTCTCGATTTTTTATCCTTTATCCAGGTACTGATTTCATTCTCTAATGCGAGTTTCTTGCCATAAACATCAAGGCGTTTCAGTCCTTGTGTCTGACCGATGAAGTATTTCCAGTAATTACTTATGCTTGCATATTTTGATGCATACGCCAACCTGATTGTAGGATCGGCATCCATACTTTCCTTCATGATCTCAAGCTTTTTGCCACGAATTTTTACTCTGGCAGGATTGGTTTCTTCAACGGCCAGCTCAACACCAAAAGAGGTGAGGTATCGATTTGTAGAACCCGGATAGCCAAATACCATCGCGAAATCATTTTCCTGTACACCATCCAGAGAGATCGGCAAAAAATACTTAGGTTTTAAAGGAATGTTTTCAGGAGCATATTCTGCAGGTTTGCCATCGGGACTACTATACACCCTAAAAAGAGAAAAATCCCCTGTATGTCTTGGCCACATCCAGTTATCTGTGTCACCTCCATATTTCCCAATGGACTCCGGCGGAGTTCCCACCAGCCTAACGTCATTGTAGGTTTCATAAACAAACAGATAATATTCGTTCCCTTCGTAAAAGGATTTAATCTTTACATCATAATGTGTAGTCCCTTTGGCGCCGGCTTTTAATTCAGTGCTGTTTTTTTCAATAATATCATTTCTTTCCGCTTCAGGCATTTTATCTTTTACTCCTTTGAGTACCTTTTCAGAAACATCTTCAATGCGTACTAAAAACTGAACAAAAAGTCCATCATTTGGCAGCTCTTCATCATTGGACTGCGCCCAAAAACCATTGGTTAGTATATCATTTTCCACAGTGCTGTGACTTTGAATGTAACTGTAGCCACAATGGTGATTTGTGAGCATTAGCCCTTCGTTGGATATAATCTCTCCTGTACAGAAACCACCTCCAAGATTTACAATAGCATCTTTTAATGATGAATGATTGATGCTGTAAATTTCGTCAGCCGTAAGTTGCAAACCCATCTTCTCCATATCCACCTGGTTCAATCTTTGGATATGTAATGGCAACCACATACCTTCATCAGCAATTGCATTGAAACTCAAGCCAATGCTTAAAAGTAATATTAATACCCTCCTCATAATCTGCTCCTTAAAATCAAAAAAATATTTAACCAGTTAGAGCCGGCAAAGTTACTAAAATGCTGCGTATAAATTAAAATAAAGTGAATGTTCTCCTTCAATATTCACGGAATATTCCCATCTCATCACAAAATCGTAGAATGAAATTATATCGATCCCCACACCTCCACCATATATATACCTGTTGGTGAATAAATTATTTTCAGCATAGTTCGGATAATTTACAACATAGCCGTGATCAAAGTTTAATGTAAGATAAGCAGAGAATGGTATTTTGCTGAATTGCTTCATCTTAATAACATTGCTGATATCGGTCTCAAAGGAAAATAACAGCCTCTTCAAATTGTTTTTGTTCACAGCAAAATATTGGCCTTCGATGATATACCTTTCATAACCTCGCAGGAAATCTCTTCCAAATCCAATACCACTGAAATTATAATATGGCTGAACATCAGGTGTAGAAATATGCCCTGTAATACTTGAACCAAAGTAAAACTTTTTCCCAAGATCAAAATATCTGGAATACCGGGCATTAACAGAAAAAATACTCACATCATCATAAATCCATAAACCTGTTTTTTTTGCAGTTGCCCTAAAATAGGCGCCTGTTAGCGGGTATGATCTAAAATCCCGGAAATCCCATATGAAGGTATATGACAGACCAAAAAATCTTTGTTGATAATTTCCATTTAAAAAGTAATTTGGATTTGATTCAATGACACTGTCAGAAACAGTTGTAGAAGAAAAACTTAACCCAAAGCTATGCGAAGAATAAAAATCCGGACGATAGCCCAGTGAAACACCAGCTCTCCATCTTTCTCTGAGTACCTCATCGGAATCTAAAAACTGTTGCCTGTGTCCAACTGTGCTAAAAGCAATATTTTTATTAGTTGCATAGTCGCCGGAAAAACTAAGTCCCAGTTTTTGGTTTTTATCAATATATGGAAATGAATATGCAAGTCTGAATAGTTTTGTATATCCAAACTGAGCAATAATATTGAGTACTTCTCTTCTCCCTCTAAAATTGAAATGTCGTAATTTTATCCCCCAGTCAACCCTGGAAAAATCAGCATTTTGATTCACCCACCATTCTGTAAAGTTCCTGTCAGCGAGATTAAATATGGGAATAGGGAAAAAATACCAACGTTCGGCCACACGGATAATTATATCTATTTTTTCTTTTGAAAGCTCTATCACATTGATATCAACACTCAGAAAAAGACTGGTATTAATAAGTTTCCTTTTATCAGCTTTTATATTTTCATTGAGTTGAGACCAGGAAAGCAGCATGCCATCTGTGAGGCTCAATTCCCGCCTAATAATGTGCTCTTTGGTTTTTTTATAACCAACAATAAACACCTTGTCGATCTGAATAATGTCTGATTGGTTTGTGAGAGAATCTATATCAGCAATATTGCCGTTCATTACAGGACTTGAATAGGCAGCTACAATCAATAACTGCGATAATCCAAATGCGATAATAAATGAGCGTACCAATCTTTTGTAATATAAAAAGTGGACAATTTACAATTTTCAAAACGAAAAATGCTTTGTAACAGAACAACTAAAAATGCTTGTCAATGTTGTCTTCACAAACCTCATTCAGTTTTTTTCGGCTGAACCTTCTTCAAATTTAATAGTAATAATATACCAACAATTACAAGGGGAATGCTTAATATCTGGCCCATATTAATGCTCATTGAATCTTCAAAATCTACCTGATTTTCTTTGATATATTCATACAGAAATCTAAGTCCAAATAAAACAACGAGAAAAATACCAAATATCAGCCCTTCTGGTACTTGCGCCTTTTTCCTATACCATAAATAAAGCAATAGCAGGAACAAAATAAATGATGAAAAGGATTCATAAAGCTGGGCCGGATGCCTTGCAATACCTTTGGTTTTAATTTTTGTAACCTGTAATCCTTTTTTATTTTGGGAAGTTTCAAATATAAGGCTGTTGCCCGGAGGCTGATAAATATGTAATGTCACATATTCGTAATTACTCAATATTGTCTTAATGTTTGTTCTGACAATTTGATCAGCAATGGCAGGTTTATTGACTGACTTGTTAAATGCAATTTCAATTTCTATGGGAACATAGCCATTTTCATCAATTTCATCCTTTTTATCTTTGATAACCATCACTTCATCAATCTGAGGCATCGATTCTAATCTGTCGATAACATCACCGGCAAATACCACTCCATAAGTAGATCTTGTCGGGATGCCAATGATTTCTGAATTCAGGAAGTTGCCAAACCTGATAAATGCTCCTGTCAGCGCTACACAAATCACAATTCTGTCAACAACCCAAAGGTAGCTTTGCCCGGGTCTTTTTTTTCTTTTCCAAATAAACTTCCCTCCAAACGGATTTATATCAACCAGATAATTTGCATAAAGATAGATGGCGGTAAGAATGCCTATCGCAGCTCCATGGCTTGCCAATCCTCCTTCCCACGTCTTGAGAATACTGATGGGGTCCTGAAGATATCTCATAGGCTCATAAAAGATAACGTGCCCCAACCTTGCCCCAATTATGGTAAAAATGATCATCCACAATGTAAGGGAGTCAACATCTTTTTGAGGTTTTCCTTCGGCTTTAAATATATGATACATTATCTGCTGGCTAATGATAAATCCGGCAGCAAAAAGCAAGCCGTACCACCTAACTGCTATCCAATCTATATTGGGAAATATTTCAGGGTTGGGTGACCAGATGATATAATTTAATAGTTGCATTTAATTGGAATGTTAAAATTTTCGTGAATATAGGAACAATTATCAATTATCACTGACCAATCGGTGATAACAATGCTAAAACCATAAACAGGATCAGGCAATTTTACGACTATGAGACTCTATTTTTCAGCTTTATCTAATTCAGCCAATTCATCAATATATCCTGAAGATAATATTGGAAATCTGCACCAGGTTCTTGGATCCACATTGAAATCATCAAGATGAAAAGCAGGAGCGGTTCGCTCTCTTTTCCATTGATTTCTACACCATAAGGTGAAAAACTTTTTAATGTGACTTTTCAACAATTTACTATTTTCAAGCTGCTTATGCTTCAAAACATTGAATAATTCCAATGGTGACAATTTTTCTCTAATGGCTAATTTTTCAATTTCCACAATTACGGGATACGGCATCAAATCATCCTCATCAGTCTGGCTTTGCTCAAGAGGCCTGAGCTCCGCTGTAGGATTTAATCTATTTACAAGACTCAGACTTTTATAACCGAGCTCTTTTTCGGCCCATAAAAGCCAGTTGAGAATAAAATATTTATCAATAGCAGCAATCGGGGCAATCGATCCGCTTGTATCACCGTCCATTGTTGCATAACCCACATCACCCTCGCTTCTATTGGACGTTACCAAGAGTAAAGCATTCTTGATATTTGCCAACATCCAGATGATTGGAGACCTGGCTCTTGCCTGGATATTTTGCATCGCTAAATCATCTTTTTGCCACTCCAGTGATCTCCCGAGTATTTCTTCAATTTTATTAGAATAACTCTTGACCTCCGTATCAATTGTCCAGCTATCAAACTCAGCACCAATTTCCTTTGCGAGTTCTTCAGCGCTGAACAAGGTCTCCTTGGATGAGTTTTCTGTACCCTGATAGGCACAATGGAGTATATTATTAACAATTATTTTATTGCAATCCTTTTCTTCAATTTGTTGACATTTGTCAATCAAACCAGACATGTTTAATTTTCCAAGAAAAGGTGCGAGACCAATCTCCTCTACACCTCGTAGTACCATCTCTGATACTAATATTGCACAAGTACTTGAATCAGCGCCACCCGAAAGTGACAATACAAAACCTTTGCTATGACTTTTCCTCAGATAGTCATACAATGCCAGAGCCTCTGCCTGGGTGAATATTTCATTTTTATCCTCTTTTGGTATGGATGAAATTTTATGAGTTGGATTGACATTTACAGGGTCAATTTCAACAGAGACTATGTTTACGTCCAGAAATGATAATTTTTGATTATACTGTAAAAGACGCCCATGACCTGCAATTACGATTTCACCATCGTAAATCATCCTTCCAGCTTCATTCCCTAATAAGTTTACATATAAATAATAACATTGAAATTTTTCAGAGCTTTTTACCACCAAATTTTCCCTGGTTGCAGATTTTCCAAAGGCAAAGTGACTCGCACTAGGATTTAATATTAATTGAATATCCTTTTCAACCAATCTGCATGCTGGTCTTTCAACCCGCCATGCATCTTCACATATTTCAAATCCGGTGTGAACACCATACAAACTATAGATCATGTCACCAAAAGAAACTTTTTGGTTATTCAATGGATATTGGATGATTTTTCCGTTTTCCCAGGCAGTAAACCATCTTGGTTCATAGTGCACGCCATCATTTGCAAGAAATTGTTTTGCTGTAATACCCAATATTTTCCTATCCTTCAGCACAGCGACACAATTGTAGGTTTTTCGGTCAATCCTGATTGGCAATCCTATGGTAACAGCTATGTCTCTAGTTAAGGGTACAATTTTCGACAACTGAGAAACAGCTTTTTCTGGAAGCCAATCGCTTAGAAAAAGATCCTCGCACCCATATCCTGTAAGGCAAAGTTCGGGCAGGCAAAGAATCTTCACACCTTGGGATTGGGCAGATTCTATTGCATTTTGAATATTATTGAGATTATTACTCCAATGAATTGGAATTTGATTTAGCGATGCTCCCGCAACTTTGATTTTGGCCATTTATTAAAATCTAAAACGAATGGGCAAATATACTATTCAATATGAAGTTTTTCACAAGATTTTTGGGCAGCATTTTGTTCGGCCTTTTTCTTACTGAAGCCATTGCCTTGGGCAATAGTTTTGCCTTCTACCTGTAGTTCGGCTAAAAATTCTCTATTATGGCTAGACCCTTTAATTTCGGTAATTTCGAATTTAACGTCTTTATTTTGGCGATGCGCCCATTCAATTATTTTACTTTTAAAATTAGGATTCGTTTGAATGATCTGTTCCAGATCGTACTGCTGTCGCAATAATTTCCTAACGATGAACCGCTTTGTAACCATGTATCCTTTGTCGAGATAGATAGCGCCAATGAGCGCTTCAAGTGTATCGCCGTATATCGATTTATAAGCTAGCCTGCTCTTTCTGTTATCAGTATATTCAACTATATCAATGATGCCCATTTTCCTTGCGACTTGATTTAAAGCATCACGGTTGACGATTCGGCTTCTAATCTCAGTTAAAAAACCTTCGTCTTTTGCGGGATATTTTTTAAAGAGGTATTCTGCTACTACCGAACCGAGTATTGCATCACCGAGAAATTCCAATCTTTCGTTGGATTCACGGAATCCGATATTATTTTGTTTTGCAATAGATCGGTGCTGCGTAGCCAGCTTATACAGTTCAATATTGCCTGGTCTTATTCCAGCAATATTTTTTACTGATCTAAATATTTTCTTATCGTTTTTTGAACCAAAAAACAAAGCATTAAGAATCCTCCTTATCAAAGGACGTTAGTTTTAATTGAACTTCTTAAAAATAACCGAGAAGTTATGTCCTCCAAATCCAAAAGTATTGCTCAGTGCAGCATTTACTTCTCGTTTTTGCGCCGTATTAAATGTAAAATTAAGCTTATTATCTAGTTGATCATCATCTGCAAAATGATTGATCGTAGGCGGTACAATTTGATCTCTTATAGCAAGTATAGAGGCGATAGATTCTACTGCTCCGGCAGCTCCCAATAAATGACCAGTCATTGATTTTGTTGAACTGATATTTAGCTTGTAAGCGTGTTCACCAAAAACATTTTTTACTGCTTTTGATTCACTGATGTCGCCTAAAGGGGTTGATGTACCGTGGACATTTATATAATCGATCTCCTCCGGTTGCATATTCGCATCCTCAAGGGCATTTTTCATCACCTTAGTTGCACCATGTCCATCCGGATGAGGTGCTGTAATGTGGTATGCATCAGCAGACAATCCCCCGCCTACTAATTCAGCGTATATATTTGCTCCACGATTTTGGGCATGCTCCAATTCTTCAAGAATTAATGAAGCGCCCCCTTCTCCCAACACGAAACCATCCCTGTCTTTATCAAATGGCCTGGAGGCAGTTTCCGGAGAATCATTTCTTTCAGAAAGTGCTCTCATGGAATTGAAACCACCAATTCCTGCTTCTATTACAGAAGCTTCAGACCCTCCTGAAATCATTACATCGGCTTTGCCAAGACGTATATAATTATATGATTCAACAAGTGCATTTGTTGCAGATGCACATGCAGATACTGTCGCAAAATTCGGACCTCTAAAACCGTATTTAATACTAATATATCCGGCACTTATATCCGCAATCATTTTAGGAATAAAAAAAGGGCTAATCCTTGGAGTGCCATCACCCTGACAAAAGCCAATTATTTCCTGTTGGAAAGATGTAATACCACCAATCCCCGATCCCCAGATAACACCAGCTCTATCTTCATCTATTTTATCGAGATTGAGTTTAGAGTCGGCAAAGGCTTCCTGGGTGGAGACAAGAGCAAAAATTGTAAATAAATCGAGTTTTCTGACTTCTTTTCGGTCGAGAAAATCGGTAGGGTTAAAGTTTTTTACCTCGCATGCAAATTGTGTTTTAAACTTTGAGGCATCAAATCTTGAAATCTGGGCTGCACCACTAACACCGTTAAGCAATCCGTTCCAGTAATCTTTAACATTATTACCTATCGGTGTTAGTGCTCCTAACCCTGTAACTACTACTCTTTTTAAATTCATAAAAGAATTTTTGTTAAAAAAAGATATTTAGCTTTTTACGTTTTCTTCTAAATATGATATTGCCTGACCTACTGTAGCAATATTTTCAGCCTGATCGTCTGGAATAGAGATATTAAACTCCTTTTCAAATTCCATAATCAATTCAACTGTATCCAAAGAATCAGCTCCTAAATCATTTGTGAAACTTGCTTCTGGAGTAACTTCTGACTCTTCTACTCCGAGTTTATCAATAATGATTCCTTTTACTTTTTGTGCAATTTCTGACATTTTATTCTGTAAATTTTGTTAAAACTCAGTGCAAAGGAATGCATTTCATAAATGAATGTCAAACTATTTTGATAAAGTTAAGTTTTTGTGTGTTTAGACTATTTTAAAGGCTATTTTTGATATATTGTTATACTGTTAAGATATGTAATCTGTTCATCTATGAGCATAAAGGTGATTAAAATATATTGGTTATAATATGGGTTTAATTTTATATTTATTGCATAAATGTTGACTTAATGAAAAAAAGAAAACTAGATGCTGAAATTGATTTTAATTTTTCGCTTTGGGGAATTATCTCTGCTCTCAAAGAATATAAACTTGCCTGGTCGCTGAATAATATCCTTGATATACAACTGGATAAGAATGATGATATCGAGATTGAATTTCTCAATAGCCAAAACCTGATAATTTCAAATTATTTTTTTGAGACAGCATATAGTAATATCAGGTTGCTGAAAAATAAATCAGTAGATCAATTTGCAGAAAGTCCTGCCTTTTTATTACCGGAGCTCAAAAGATTTGATTTCTTGCTGATAATCAATGGTTTTGAAGACACTTTCACCGATCAGAAATTGAAGGAAAATATTTCTGCTATCCCGGGTATTCAGTATCTGCAATCATTCCCTGTTGGAAGTTTTAAATCTAAAGAAAATCTAATTTTTTAAATAAATCATCTATTCAGGATTTTG
Organism: Bacteroidota bacterium; assembly: GCA_024280115.1. Classification (GTDB taxonomy): domain Bacteria; phylum Bacteroidota; class Bacteroidia; order Cytophagales; family Cyclobacteriaceae; genus JAAUQL01. The sequence continues at coordinate 166,217 of JAJRQT010000106.1, forward strand.
TGAATTTTGTTGGCTTAACGAGTATAACTTTTTCTAGTTCCACAATCACCACACCTTTAGCCATTCCCTTTGCTTTACGAACATATTTTTTGGGAGTATATAAAACCCGGCTAAGAGATTCTGATTTGCTCTTGGAATAATAAGCAGCAAATGATGCCGCCTTCTCTACAACCGTAATTGGAACATTTTGATTTGATCTTTTTTTTATGATAACATGAGAGCCAGGCACATCTTTAGCGTGAAGAAATATATCTTCCTTTTTCGCAATATTAAATGTTAATAATTCATTTTTTACGGCATTTTTTCCTATGAGTATCTCATAACCCATATATTCAACCAAGTGATAAGGAGCCTCTGGTTTTTCTAAATTTCTCTTCCCCGATTTATTCAGATTTTTTATTTTGGTTACCTGATCGAGACTTGATAATTGAATTTTTAGTTCATCTATTTGACGCTTTCTTTCTTCTATATTTTTATTTACAACATCAATCTCAATTTTTTGCCTCTTGGCTTTTCTATAATATTTTTCAGCATTCAATTGAGGCGTCAGCGATGGCTTCAATCGGATCATGACTGGCTGCTGTGTATAAAAATCAATCAGAGAGACCTCTGCGGAATAAGGTTCAATACCATGCAGGTTGGCCATGATCAAATCACCAATATGTTTATAATTGGCTGCAGAACCTAAAGATTTCAACTTTGAAGATGATTTTTGTATATAGGATTCGCTTTTTTTTATTTGATTATTAATTTTATTTCTAATTCCCTTTTTTCCTCTCTCCAGCATATGAGCTGAAATATATTGGTTGAAAAAAGCATTTAACGATTCAACGGGTTTCTTAAATGCTATATCCTCTTCATTTATTCTATATAAATTCAATGCTGGTAATTTGTTCGACGCTACATGAATAAAAAAACCGGGATCATTTAAATAATGAAGGAGATCATTAAAACTGTCCCATTTTTCCTCTATGCTCATAGATGTATAATTGTGCATTTCTAAATACTTATTAAAGTATTTTCCGAAAGTTGGAATGAGCGTTTGAACGTCTCCGTTTTTTTCACGAAAAGATTTTTCATCGGTTTTCATGTCGTTTGACAAATTTGTTATTTCAATATGCTGGTCTTGTTTTAGTTTGTTATTGAATATTTCCAAAACTCTTTGTCCCTGGAATAATATCAAATTCGACCTGTTCCCATGCATTTTAAACAGCAATTTGAATCCATCATTTAGCTGGAAATAGAAACTTCTGTCATTATCTATTTGAATTACATCAACTATTTCGAAGTCTATGATACCCCGAAATAAGTCAACACTGTTCCTTTTGGCGCGGTGAAATTGAACCGGGAAAGAAAGACAGCAAAATGAAGGGTCCAGATAGGCTTTTATGGATATTTCTTTTGTTTCATTATATAGTAAAATGATCAACTCATTTTTTGCCTGACTAAATATCTCCGCAATTTTGAATCCTGCTATTTCTTGCTTGAGCTGTTTACTAAGTTGACGTAGGAGATAGTAATTGTTTTGCATCATTGCAAAGTTATTGAAAGTCCATCAAAGGCAAGAAATACATTTGATGGCAATTCTTTGGAAACTTGATCATGCAAACCCAGACTATGACTTATATGAGTTAAATAGGCTTTTTCAGGTTTTATTATTTCAATCATTTTCAATGCTTCATCTAAATTAAAATGTGATAGGTGCTTTTCCCTTTGCAGTGCATTTAAAACAAGTACTTTTGAACCATATATTTTATCTAACTCAGGTTCCGGGATATAATTTGCATCTGTGATGTACGTGAAATCTAATATCCTGAATCCAAAAACCGGCAATTTATGATGAAAAACCTGTACCGGAATAATTGGAAGATGGCCAATATGGAACTTCTTATTTTCTATTATATCAATTTCCAATTGTGGAATACCAGGGTATTTATTTTCAAAAACATAGTGAAACTCTCTTTTCAATTGTTCAATAACCCAACTATTTCCATAGACCGGCATCGCTTTCTTCTGCTTAAAATTGAAACTTCTCACATCATCCAATCCGGCAATATGATCGCGATGTTGATGAGTAAAAAGGATGGCATCAAGTCGTTTTATATTGGCTCTCAAAACCTGGTATCGAAAATCCGGTCCTGTATCAATTATTATATTAGAATCCCCGGATTGGACAAAAACAGAAGATCTTAACCTCTTATCTTTACTATTATTTGATTTGCATACTTCACAATCGCAGGCGATAATTGGTATTCCCTGAGAGGTTCCAGTACCTAAAAATGTCGCTTTCAAACTCAATTTTCTGCTCTGAGATCAGTATATAACTTCAGGTTTTTAGGATCCAATTTTTCAGTATTGAATTCTATTGACTTTAATATCTCCAACAAACAATTGATTTTTCCTTCAAGAGAATAGAACTTATTTACTACAACAACCTTTGTATCCCGAATGATACAATATCCTGATTTGAAATTTCCTTTTTCGTACCTTAAAATATAATCGGATCCTGAGAAAATATCTTCTAATTTGTTTAGAAAATGCCGGGAATATTTGATTTGCATTAATTTGTCAAATTCTTCACTAAATCTACAAGTTTGTCAAAATTTAGTGGTTTCTGTAAATACTCATTTATGCCTGCATTATTAAAATCTTCCATAGTATAGTTTTTTGCATTTCCAGTGATTGCTACTATAGGAATTTGTGATTTATTTTCATCGGTCAGTGCCCTTATATTTTGAGCACACTCCATTCCATCCATTTGTGGCATATTGATGTCCATCAGGATAATGTCAAAAGAATCAGTCTCTAACATTTTGAGAACTTGTTTCCCGTTTTTGGCAGAAAAGATCTGATAATCCTGCATTTGCAATATCCTTTTTGTTAAGTTTTGAATTACAGAACTATCTTCAGCGATAAGTACTTTTTTAGATCCCATGATTAGTTATTTAGAAAATTTGGATAATAATCTTTGAATTCTTCAAATTTCAATTTTAATTCATTCAATTCATCCGCCAGACCATTATAAGTTTTCTTTTCTTCTTTTAATTTACTTTCAATTTCCACTGTAAGCTGTGAAACTTTATCAATACCCAAGGTTCCGGCGTTGCCTTTCAATGTATGCAAATTAATTAAAATATTCTCGTAGTTACCATCATTAAGAGAAAGAATACAACTTTCGATTTGGTCCTTACTTTCTTTTTCAAAATCAGAGAAAACACTCATTACCATCTCCTCCCCACCATACTTTTTCAACTGCTCAACTATTTCAATATTAATTATATTGTCTTTGCGATCATTTTCTACAATTTCTATTTCTTTTGTCCCCTTTTCAATTTTCAACAATACCCTGATTTTGTTCAATAGTTCATTTGCTTTAATAGGTTTTGATATATAATCGTCTAATCCCGACTTTATGAAGCGTTCCTTATCCTCTTTCATAGAATAGGCGGTCATTGCTACAATAGGGGCAAGGTTTTTAATACCAAGCTCTTTAATTTTTTTTGTGGCTGTCACACCATCCATATCGGGCATCTGGATATCCATTAATATGACATCGTAATCTCTTTTACTGGCCTGGTTGATCGAATCCTGACCATTTACTGCTAAATCAACTTCACATCCTGACTTTTTAAGAATTTCCCCAGCTACCTGCCGGTTTACCATATTATCGTCCACCAACAATATCTTAGGTGTTTTTTCATTGAAGTAATTACTGATCCTGACATCATTTTTCAATAATTCACCCTCATCAATTACATCTTCATCTGTCTCCTCTGCTTCAAAGGTGAACCAAAATGAACTCCCCAGCCCAAGAGCTGAAAATACGCCAATATCACCACCCATAAGCTTGCAAAGCTCTTTTGATATGGAAAGACCAAGACCTGTTCCTCCAAAAGTTTTTGTTGAAGAATCCTCTATCTGACTGAAACTACTAAATAATTTTTTTACATTTCCCTGAGAAATTCCTATGCCACTGTCACTTACAACAACCTTGATAATTGTTTTATCTCCATTTTTCACTATGGTTTTTAGACTTATGTTTATAGAACCTCCCCCATCTGTGAATTTTATAGCATTTGATGTTAAGTTTGAGAGTACCTGAAGTAACCTTGTTTCATCTATTAAAACCTTTTCAGGAAGATTCTTATCGAGATGGTAATAAAGATTGATATCTTTTACCTGTGATTGTTGAGAAAACAGTGAATACAGTTTCTCCAATGTATTCTTTAATTTGACAGGGTTCTTTTTTAATTCGAATTTACCTGCTTCAATTTTTGATAAATCCAGTATATCATTCAATATATTCAGCAGAGTTTCTGATGATTTTTTAATAGTTTGTACATACCTATGCTGTTCATCATCCAATATTGTATTATTCATCAGGTCAATGGTACCAATCACACCATTCATTGGCGTCCTGATTTCGTGGCTCATATTTGCCAGAAAATTCTCTTTTACTTTCAACGATCTCTCCGCAACTTCTTTGGCCTTTTGAAGTTCGAGGTTGGCATCCTTTAGTTTATTAATATCGCGAACAACTCCTTCTATGTAAGCATATTTATTATTATTATACAGCAAGCGTATGTTGCACAACAGTTGAAAATCCTGCCCGGATTTTGTTTTTACAGTAGCCTCAACATTTGTAAGGCTTTTCTTTCTGATAAGCGTTTTGACTAATTTTTTTACTTTATCAAGATGTGGGTAAAATCTTAAAATATTATTTCCAAGAACATAATCTGCATCATAACCAAGCAACTCTTTTACTGATGGACTTACCATCGTAATGGCACCTTTTTTATCACATCTGAAATAGATATCCTGTATCGACTCAAATATATTTCTGAATTTTTCTTCACTTTCCAGGAGCGCCATGTCAGAATATTTCTTTTCTGTGATATCATGTGCAATTCCTGAAACTTCCTGGATAGTTCCATCCTCCTGATAAATCGGATTTAGAAATATTTCTTTCCAGATTTCCTGCCTATTGCTTTTATTTTTTAGTGAAGTCTCGAAATGCAGGAACTTACCTTTAAATACTTCATGGTATTTCTCCTTCCAGAATTTTTCGTCATTGGTGAGATTTTTCGGTTTTCTCCCTCTTGTATTTTTCTCTAAAGTATCGAGATTATAGTAGCCCTTATTCGTTTTAAAATAGTTTTGATTGAAGGCTGTAAACTCAAACTTCTTATCCACCGACCAGATCAGGTGACTACTGCTTTCAAAAATCGCTTTAAGACGGGCTGATTGCTCATAAATTTTGTGCTCCTTTTGCTTTCGCTCAATTGCTATGGCCACTTGACCTGATATGAAATCAAGCAATTCAAGGTCTTTATAATTATATGTATCTTTTTGGTCATATCCCTGAAGTGAGATTATCCCTATAACCCGGTTGTCTATCCGAAGTGGTACACCAAGCCAAATCTTTGGTATTTTCCCCTTAGTTGAAATTTTTCCATGATAATCCAGGTTGATGATATCTTTTTCATATAAAAACAATGGCTTGTCAGATCCCATTGCATATTCAGCTATCCCATTGCTGAGTTTTCTTTCAAATTTATTTCCTACAATTGGATTATTTTCATCGATGTAATACGGGAAATTCAGAAGCTTATTCTCATGATCAACAAGTGCTACAAAAAAGTTTTTAGCTTCAATTATGTTATTTAGCTCATGATGGATATTGGCAAAAAGCGATTCAACATTTGAGCTATGAATCGCCATATTTGCTATTTTATAATATAAAGACTGGGCTTTCTCCGCTCGAATTCGCTCCGTGATGTCATGAAATATTCCCTTGAATTCAACAGGTTGCCCATCCTTGAACGAACAATTAACACCTCCCGCCAAATGAATTCTTTTGCCATTTTTAGCAATAAAAACAGTATCAAATTTATCTACATTTTTCCCTTCTAAGATCAAGTCAAGTGCTATGGAAGTTTTACTTTGGTAATCGGGGTGAACAATATCCTTAATTTTCAGTTTTCGAATTTCATGGTCTTCATATCCGAGTTTTTGTTTCCAGATTTTATTAACGAAAAGTAAACGGCCATCTAAAGCAAATATCTGGATAAGGTCATTGGCATTATCGAACAGTTCCTTGAGCTGCTCGCTACTTTTCTTGAGTTCCTCAGCAATCTTCCTTTTCTCGGTAACGTTTTCCCCAACCAGCGTGACGCCGGCAATCTGCCCCTTTGCATTGTAAAGGACTACTGTGCTTAACTTTAATATGACGGATTTACCCAGCCTGTGTGTTATATGGCCTTCAAAAGTATTTACATATCCTGTATTGTGAATGATGTTGTGGAGAAAGCTTTTTGCCTCGTCCTGGAGGTGTTTTGGAAATAGACATTCGAAAAAATACTCTCCTAGAATCTCATCATTTGATTTCCCTGTCACTTCACATAGTGCCTCATTACAAAAAGTAATCTTTCCTTCATTATCAAGCGAGAAGGCGATGAGATGCGATTTTTCTAACGAATTATGTAATTTTCTTTCTGATTCCTGAAGAGCCTGCTGAAGATTTTTTTCGTCCTCTTCAATTTTTTTATCCGTAATATCTATTGTTGCAGAGATATAGCCAGAAAATTCCCCCTCTAATTCGTAAAGTGGAATCCCTGCTTCATGAACCCATCTTATCTGGCTGCGGCTATTATGAATTCTATAAACAATTCCATACTTTTTTCGTTTACTAAATGCTGCTTCTATAGAGGATTTTACAAGCTCCACATCATCCTCATGGACATTATTGTACCATCCTCCTTGCCTTTGTTCCTTCAGGTTTTTCCCCGTAAAATTTATCCACTGGTTGCTGAAATAGTAAAATTCATTTTTACTATCCGACATTTTGAATAATACAAGGGCTGAATCAGCAAGATCATTGAGCCCCTCCTGATTTTTTAACAATGGCGAATTAGCGATGGGTTCGGTATCAACGATATCAATAATAGCTGAGGCAATTCCGTTGAACTCACCATTTCTATCAAATACCGGCATCCCGGATTCATAAACCGTAGTGTAGCTATTATCAGCTTTTTCCAACATATAACGAATACTATATTTTTCACGGTTTTTTAATGCCTCAAATATAGTTTTCTTCACACGATCCCGGTCTGATACATGAATGGTCTTTGACCATCCGCTATTGAGCTGTTGTTTGAATGAAGTAGCTGTGAATTCAAGATAGGCGGAGTTTAAATAGTAAACTGATCCATCAACATCATAACACTTAAACATCAAGGATCCATCAACTATAAGGTTTTGGATATTAACCGGTTCTTTTCCGGTAATTGTTTGTTTCAAATTCGAGATCTCAAACTTTTTAGGACTTAGTGTGAGATAACATTTATCTTTCTCGAAACTGAAAATATTGACATCAGTATAATGTAATTGGTTAGATGTGGTTTTTATCTGTAAGTTGGTGAAAATTGGATGGCCTAATTGTAGCTTATCCAATATAGACTGGAATATTTTTTTTGAAAGATTTCCATCAGGTTGATATTCGGGCAAAATAAAATCAACAGATTTTCCAATTACTTTCGAAAGATCACATTCAAACAAATTGGCCTTTGTTTCCTGAACATCTGTTATTATGTTATTTTCAATTTTAAGAATGCACCTTTCCTGCTGATTTTCATGAATCTTTGTTTCTTTCAGGATCGACTGCCCTGGAGAATCTATCAATAAATCACTATTTTCTTTTGGCATCTACTCTAATTCCGTTAATAACTTCATAAAGTTAAACATTTTATAAGTATTTTTCTATTTGGAACGATATTCACCTTACATTGTTGATTATTTTTTAATTTTAATTTTAATTTTTTCAGTCAAAGATTAATTAAAATTGAGTTTAGAAAAATATTTGATCGTTATAGCAGGTCCAACTGCTGTAGGAAAAACAAATTCATGCGTTGATTTAGCCATTGAGTTGGGTTGTGAAATAGTCTCATCAGATTCCAGGCAATTTTTCAAAGAGCTATCGATAGGTACTGCAAAACCTTCGCACGATGAAATGAAAAACGTTCCTCACCACTTTGTTGATTTTATTTCCATTGAAGAGAATTTTAGCGCCGGCAAATTTGAACTCACTGCCCTGAATCTTATTTGCAAACTGTTTGACAAAACAAATCGAGTAATCATGACCGGCGGATCAGGCTTGTACATTCAGGCAGTCTGCGATGGAATGAATGAAATCCCTGATGTGGATTTAATCTTTCGAAAAAAGCTCTACAAAGAACTTGAAATCCATGGATTGAAACCGCTTTTGGAAGAACTCTCAATAAAAGATCCGGACTATTATAACTTGGTAGATAAAAGTAATCCTCAAAGGGTCATCCGGGCTTTGGAGGTTTGCAGAGGTAGCGGACAGCCGTACTCTTCATTCAGAACTGACAAAAAGATCAAAAGAAATTTTCAAGTCATTAAAATAGGTTTGGAAAGAGAAAGACAGGAATTGTTTGAAAGAATTGATCATCGGGTAGATGAAATGATCAGGGTGGGATTGTTTGAAGAAGCACGAAAATATTATCACAATAGACACTTAAACGCCTTAAAAACTGTTGGTTATAAGGAAATATTCGGATACTTTGACGGTGATTATGATAAAAAAGAAACTATCAGATTGCTCAAAAGAAACACCAGAAGATACGCCAAAAGACAATTGACCTGGTTTAAAAAGGATCCGGAATTTGTATGGTTTCATCCAGATAACACTAATGAGATATTAAGCTTCATCCGTAAAAAAACGGAGAGCTAAGCCAATGGAATATACATATTTACCAGGTCAGTTTATTTATCTAATCAAATCGATTTCAGGAATCTCCATAAACAAATCTTTTGCAGACGAAAAAGGATTGGCAAATGACAGGAGATGGATGCTGATTGATGAAAACAGCTTATTTATTACACAGAGAAAAAACCATGAGATGGCATTGATCAAATTGAAGATTCATGAATGTCCATTAGTAGATTAAGTATTGGAGGTCAGTTTTATAGGATTATCTCGCACACAATTTAATTAGCGGGAAACGCTTTTAGAATTCATGGTCAGTTCAATAATTTCTAACCCTATAAAAGTATCATTAATTATTTTCTGATTTTTTCAGGTTAAAAAAACTAAATTCGCATTCAGTTTGTTAATCAATAAAACTAATCACGAATGATACTACTAATTCTAAAAGCACTGCACATTATTTCAGTAATTATTTGGATGGGCGTATTGCTATATATGCCCCGGCTATTTATTTATCAAACTATAGCAAACTCAAAAACAGAGCCCGATAGAAGCATCTTAATAAATCAGTATAAATCCATGTCTAAAAAATTATGGCTAACCGTTGGATGGCCGGCGGCAATTCTGAGCATATTTTTTGGCCTTGGAATTATGTCTCCTTATTTCTCAAGTATATGGTTTTGGGTAAAAATGGGATTTATAGTGGCCCTCTTGGTTTACCATCATATCATTCATTTCGCCAATAAAAATCTCCATAAAGACAGATACACGAGATCCGTCAACCAATTAAAAACTCTGAATCAAGGTGGGATAGTATTTTTACTATCAATTGTATTTCTGGCCGTACTTAAAGATACACTGGACTATTTACTGATTATCGGAGGTATCGGGGTTTTAATAATTTTTGTGTTTGTAATCGGCAGAGCGATGATAAAAAAATCTGAAAAAAAATAATTTAATTCCCCTATGAAGATTTTTTTTATCTATTGCTGGGTAGGATTTTTAGCATTTTCCTGTAATCCCAAAAACGAAAGATTGCCTATTCTTGGAAGGAGTGAGATCGTGAATGTAAAGTTTGATGGGAAGATAACCGCAGATACTATATATCACACCATCCCGGATTTTAGCTTTACAGATCAGGATGGGAATGTAGTGACTCAGAACACATTTAAGGATAAAATTTATATCGCTGACTTTTTCTTTACTACTTGCCCAACGATTTGCCCAATCATGAAGACTCAAATGCTCCGGGTTTACGATAAATATAAAGAAAACCCGGATATATTAATCCTCTCGCACACAATTGACCCTAAGCATGATTCAGTGGAGGTCTTACATGAGTTTGCTGAAAAGCTGGGTGTTAGTAGCAATGTTTGGCATTTTGTAACCGGCGATCAGGATGAAATTTATGATATCGGACAAAACAGTTATATGGTCACCGCAGGAGAAGATAAGAACCAACCTGGTGGTTATTTGCATTCAGGGGCATTTCTTCTCATAGATAAAGAGCGAAGAATTCGTGGAATTTATGACGGAACAAAAGCGGAAAAAGTTGATATCCTAATGAAAGATATTGTTAAGTTGCTCGATGAATATGAGGTAGAATGAGGAGAATTCTTGGAGGATTTTTAAGTTTTCTTTTAATAATAATTGTTTTATCGTGCGACCAGAAACATCAATCAGATAAATACGATCATCTTGACCGCCGGACAAAAATCCGGTTAAAGCAATACCTGGCAGAAGGTAAGCGACTATATAATCTTCACTGCGCCAATTGCCACCAGGCTGACGGGACCGGATTGGCAAGACTTTATCCTCCTTTAAAAGATTCGAAATACCTGATCTCCAACCGGGAAAAATCTATTTGCGGAATGCGTTTCGGGCAAAATGGGGAAATCATCGTCAACGGAATATCGTTCAATCAGGAGATGCCTGAAAATATCCAGCTTACTGACCTGGATATTGCTGAAATTGCCACCTATGTTTATACCGAATTCGCTGATACAGTACAGATTATAACACTCAACGAAGTTCGTAGTATTATGGCCTCCTGTAAAAAAGATACTATTGTAAATACACAGTAGAAAAATAGAAATCGATCACTAAATGGTTATACAAACCAATCCCGAGCAAAAGAAAAAGCCCTTTACCAACTTGTAAAGAGCCCATCTTCTATTCACACATACACCTTTTATTATCCTTTGTTCACGTCCCAAAGCAGGAATGCAGCTATTCCAAAACTACTTCCTCCCCCAGAAAAGCCGTGTCCGGAACCTTTGTCCATATGCCGGAATGATCGAGGACTCATTGATCCAAAGCAAGACCCGATTGATCCTGGAAGGTTTTGCTCCATTCCTCTCCTTCCTTTAAATTGATGCCTCCCGTAGAATTCATCTTGTCCTGGTCGCATCTGATCTCGCCATTCTTTTCCATCTTCTCTTAGTTCGGCAAGTAAATCATCTATTTCAGGGCGATATTTATTTGCAATGATCTTGGCTTTATCATAGAGATTTTCAATTACAATTCGTTGAACGCTAATTTCCGTCATTAAATCATCATCTACCTCTTCGCCTTTGATACGGGAGGCTCGTGCATTAAATATAAACTCATTTTGAAGCAATCTCTGATTCATAATCTCATCTCTCAGCTTGACTATTTCTTTTTTATCATCTGCTGAAATTGATGTCTCTAATTTATTTCTTTGAGCATCGATTTTGGGTTTGATATTCTCTTTGAAATATGCTTTTCGCTCTTTAATGAAATCAGCTCTTTTTTTGATAATTTCATTTCCATCATTTGCAAAAGCTGTCGCCAATAATACTCCGATCATAACAACAAGTAAAGTCCATTTTTTCAAGTTCATAATATTTTTTAGTTTGTTTTCACAATTATAGACGCATATTATACCCTCTGGTTTAAGCCCAAAGTCATGTCTTCAACCAGGGTCTGTTTTTTATCAATTAAATACATAATTAACTGCATAAAAATATTTTTTAATTAATTTTGCAGGTCTGTTTTTAAGCATGAAAAGTGATTTTATGGAGTTACCGAAAAAATACAATCCTCGTGAAGTTGAAGATAAATGGTATGCTGCCTGGTTGAAAAATAAGTATTTTGATTCTAAACCAAATTCTGAAAAAGAACCTTATACCATTGTCATTCCCCCGCCCAATGTAACCGGTGTGTTGCACATGGGGCATATGCTGAACAATACCATTCAGGATGTATTGATAAGGAGGGCCCGCATGCAAGGATATGAGGCCTGTTGGGTACCTGGCACAGACCATGCTTCTATTGCAACCGAGGCAAAAGTTGTGGGAATGCTCAAGGAAAAGGGTATCAATAAAAACGACCTTACCCGGGATGAGTTTCTGAAATATGCCTGGGAGTGGAAGGAGAAGCATGGAGGAATCATACTTGAACAGCTTAAAAAATTAGGCGCCTCCTGTGACTGGAAGCGTACAAAATTTACTATGGACGATGATCTATCGGAAAGTGTGATCAAGGTATTTGTTGATTTCTATAACAAGGGAAAGATCTATCGCGGCGTGCGTATGGTGAATTGGGATCCGCAAGCACAAACTGCTGTTTCTGATGAAGAAGTAATATATCGTGAGGAGCAATCAAAGCTCTTTTATGTTAATTATAAAATTGAAGGTGAAGACGGGCATGTTACCATCGCTACCACAAGACCGGAAACAATTCTGGGAGATACCGCAGTCTGTGTAAATCCTCATGATGAAAGATTCAGACATTTAAAAGGTAAAAAGGTTATTGTTCCGCTCGTCAATAGAGTAGTACCGATGATAGCTGATGATTATGTAGATATGGAATTTGGTACAGGTTGCCTGAAAATTACACCTGCTCATGACATTAATGACTATGAAATTGGGATAAGGCATAATCTACAATCCATAGATATATTTAACGATGACGGCACCATCAATGAGCGGGGAGAGATTTTTATTGGTGAAGACAGATTTAAAGCCAGAAAATTAGCTGCAAAACAATTAGAAGAAGAAGGAGCTCTTAATAAAATAGAAAGCTATGTCAATAAGGTTGGTTATTCTGAAAGAACAAATGCGGTAATTGAGCCAAAACTTTCAATGCAGTGGTTTTTAGAAATGAAAGAACTTTCGAAACCCGCTTTTGAAAATGTTATGAATGACGATATACAACTGGTTCCGGCGAAATTTAAGAATACCTACCGCCACTGGATGGAAAACGTAAAGGATTGGTGCATTTCCAGGCAGCTTTGGTGGGGACACAGAATCCCAGCATACTATCTCCCAAATAGCAATGATTTCGTAGTTGCAGAATCTGCTGAAAAAGCCTTAAAGCTCGCAAAAGAAAAAACAGGCGATGCTAATTTGAAAATTGGTGATTTAAAACAGGATGAAGATGTACTGGATACATGGTGTTCTTCATGGCTATGGCCAATTTCTGTTTTTGATGGAATTCGCTTTCCAGATAACGAAGACATCAATTATTACTACCCAACCAATGTACTGGTTACCGCTCCGGAAATTCTATTCTTCTGGGTAGCAAGAATGATCATTGCAGGATATGAATATCGTGATGATTTGCCTTTTAAAGATGTATATCTAACAGGAATTGTTCGCGATGATCTGCGCAGAAAGATGTCTAAATCTCTCGGAAATTCTCCTGACCCCCTGGAATTGATAAAGAAATACGGAGCTGATGGTGTAAGAACAGGAATGCTTTTTTCTTCGCCGGCTGGAAATGATTTACTTTTTGATATAAAACTTTGTGAGCAGGGTAGAAATTTTGCTAATAAGATCTGGAATGCCCTTAGATTGATAAAGGGTTGGAAAGTAGCTGAAAATGTTGCCCCTGAAATCGGAAGTGATGAAGTCGCCATTGAGTGGATAGAAGCCAGAATTAATCAGGCGATTATCGAGTTGGAGGATCATTTTTCAAAATATAGGATCTCTGATGCTCTAATGACTATTTATAAGTTGATCTGGAGTGATTTCTGCAGTTGGTACCTCGAACTTGTAAAACCGGATTTCGAGCAACCAATTGATGCAAAGACTTATCAAAAAACTATTGAAATCTTTGAATCACTGATGAAAATTGTGCACCCGTTTATGCCTTTCATTTCAGAAGAAGTATATCATCAACTCAAGGAAAGAAAAGAGGGTGATTGTATCATGATTGCTGAATATCCAAAGAGTAGGAAAGTAAATGATATAATAATCGGAAAGGCGGAAAAAGCGTTTGAGGTTGTTACAAACGTGCGGAATATTCGTCAACAAAAAGGAATAAGTCCAAAGGAGAAATTTCACTTGTATGCGAAACTTGATAATGTAGAAGAATACTATCCGGCTACGAAGATGATTTGGAAGCTGGCCAATATATCTGATTTTGATCTTATTACTGAAAAGGTTGAAAATGCAGTAAGCTTCCATATTGGTTCTGATGAATGGTTTTTACCATTGAACCAGGAAATTGATCATGAAAAAGAAATAGAAATTATTACGGAGGAAAGCAATTATCTCAAGGGATTCCTGAAATCAGTAATGAAAAAATTAAGCAACGAAAGGTTTGTAAACAATGCCCCAGAAAACGTTGTGAGACTTGAAAAGAAGAAAAAAGAGGATACTGAAAAGAAAATTGCGGCTCTTGACGAAAAACTTAATAATCTGAAATCACTGATCTAAAAATATTTACAGTAATCTGCTTTACTTAAGTATTTTACATTTAAAAAATTGTAGATTTGCGAAACCATTGAGAAATAGATGTTTAGAAGATTATTCCCTTCTGATAAAAATCACATGTTAATGGAAGTCCAGGCTTCTCAGAAGGATGCACTTCTCCTGGAACTGGTGGATTATGTAAAAAATTACTATTTCCTACACTACAATCCATTAGGACTTATTGATGATATAATACTTGAAATTCAAAAGGAAAAAAAAGTGCCCATGGAGGCCTTCGATGAATTTTACCATGATATTGCCTCAATTTACCGGTTTAGAAACGGAGAAGTTCAACTAGAGTTTTTATTTGATGGTTCTTCGCATTTTGATAAATATAAAAGAGAGTGGAGTGACTATTTCAAACAGAACGTCCGGGCTTTTTGTGCTAATAAATTTTTTATAAAAGCAGTCCTGGATATTTCGGTATTCCATAATTATGGTCATGTGGCGCATCTTGCCGGAGATAGGTTGAAGTATTTTCTATCAAATTTTTTCGATCTAAAAGTTTACAAGTACAGGGGCATAATGGAAATCGCTTCTTAGTTATTATCTAAATTGAAATAGTACCGCTGAAAACCAGTTCAGCAGGGCCAATCAGTTGAATGTTTTTAAACAACCCATTGTTATCTTTTTCAAAACTAATTTGAAGATCCCCTCCCAATGTTTTAACCTTTACCGGTGATTTCGCTCCATTTAATCCCTGCACAAGCGCTGCCGCAGTTACACCTGTTCCGCATGAGAGTGTTTCATCTTCCACTCCTCTCTCGTAAGTCCTTACGAATATCTGGTCTGCCGCTATAGATTTTACAAAATTGACGTTTGATCCTTCTTTAAAATATGGAGCTCCATTTCTTATCTTTTTACCATGATTGAAAACATCATGATTATCTATGTCATCTACAAAGCAAATATGATGAGGAGATCCGGTATTGAGAAAATAGTGATTCTGATGAATTTCGATATCCTTAACATCGGGCATGTTTAGATAGACCAGCCCATCGGATATCTTTGCGTTCAAAATACCTTCTACTGTCATGAAATTACATTGATTTGCAATCATACCGAGTTGGCGAGCAAACTGTACCACACATCGGCTGCCATTTCCACACAAACTTGTTAATTGTCCATCTGCATTGTAGTAGATCATTTCAAAATCAGCTTCTTCATGATTCCTGATCAGGATCAGGCCATCGGCACCTATACTAAATTTTCGACTGCAGAGATGTGCAATCAACAGGTGATTGTTGAGATCAAAACTTTCAGATCGATCATCAATCATCACAAAATCGTTGCCAGTTCCCTGGTATTTAAAAAATTGTATGTTATTCATTGAGTGGATTTTCCTACAAATAATTGGCAATAAATAAAAAAAGCCAACCCATCGGGGTTGGCTCCAGTATATTTTTTTACAGAATCTACCTCGACATTTTTTCTTTAATCCTTGCAGATTTACCCTTACGACCTTTAAGGTAGAATAATCTTGCTCTTCTGACTTTACCTGCTCTTATTATCTTAATACTGTCAATGTTTGGCGAGGCGATGGGAAAGATTCTCTCAAGTCCAACACCATTAGAAATTTTTCTTACAGTAAAGGTTTCTCCATTGGAGCCTTCATTCCTTCTCTGGATAACAGTTCCCTGAAAATTCTGAATTCTTTCTTTGTTTCCTTCCTTTATTTTAACTGCCACAACTATTGTATCTCCGGACCTAAAATCCGGGTATGAAGCCTTCTTTTCCTTATATTCCTGTTCAAATTCTTTTATCAACTGATCACTCATGAGTATGATATTTTATAGCTTTCGCAAAATGGATTGCAAATATAGAAATTATAATTTTAAATGGGTAATGAAATAAATAATAAGTAACTAAACATGATTAAATCTTATCTTGGGGTATTTGGTCTAATGATATAATTTGTAAAAGTCCTGAAAGGATTCAAGGTAAAAGCACTGGACGATGAGCATCGAGCCCTGAGTCCTGGATCAAATCCCCACAAAGGGTTGAAAGTCCGAAAGGTGATCAACTACAAATGGGGATAAAAAAAAGCCAACTCCATCCGAAGCCGGCCTTTTTTGCTATTGAAAGCATACTACCCGTCTCTTCTCAATCCTCTTAACTCAACCGTTTGCGATTCCCCATCTCTAGTTACTGTCATAAGGTTATCACAGGTGCCATCCCCATAATCTATCGAGATGATTCTTCCATCTTCAAATTCTTTTACTTTTGTGCCTTCCACAGGAATCATTACCCTGACTTGCGGTAAACAGCCTCTTTTCCAGACAATAGCTTTTGTGATATTAACCGTGTAACCAATTCCATCTCTGTTTACTCCACTTGCGCTTCCTGTTCTGATTCGCTCATCATTTATTGGATTTGGAGTTCGAATTCTTGTTGTTTCCCAGGTGGCTTCTCTTGTGGCATATGTGCCATCTTCCCAGGATACTTTGCCATTTTCAAGCGTAATTCTAAATCTTAAATAATCGTTGTCACTTTCCGAAATATTGGTTCTCGTTCGTGTTCCTTCTATTTTTTTACCGTCGATGTAGAAATTATTAAAGGTAATTGTATGTACTGCACCAGGAACAAAACGTCTGTCAGTATAGCTAATTATTATTTTCCCACTTCTTTCCCGACCATGTTTTCCTATACATCCATCTCCATAGTCAATCACGATTGTTTTGTTCTCCTTGTCGTGAGTCCTAACTGCGCAAAAAATCGGACTATCATCAATTGCTTCAGTTCTTCCTCCAGATTCAGCGTAAAGCAAGCTTTCGAATCCAATGTCATCTATGTCTTCAAATACCGATTCTACAGTGGCTTCATTTTGTGCTGCCTGTACATCCACTTCCGCAAGTTGATTTGGATTTTCAGTTTCTTCCTGGCACGCCACAGTAAAAAATAATACCGCAATAAATGCTGATAAAAATTTAAGGGATCGTCTCATAATACTTTTGTTTTAAAATGTGTTTCCTTTTTTATTACAGACATTGGATGCACTTAAATTAAAATGGTTTAATCCAGGTCAATTATTTTTTTGGTTCAATGCAATATGGCGTAACAGCCACAATAATATGCTTTTATTTAAATGCCTTTCCACTAGTCTAACTTGAACAACAAATGAAGGCCTCATCCAATTCTCGCTTGTGCGCATTGGACATGTTAATTAGTAAAGGTTCAATGCCAGTTCACATTGGTTTGCTCCTGCCTAGTCCCGTAGGCAGATCTTCACAAATCAGTTTTATTGGTCTGTGAGCTTTTTCTGGATTTATGGGTTTTCATTGAATTGAGTCGACTCAACTAAGAATTCTTCAATCAAGAATCGTGAGGATTTCAGGTTTATCCTTTGTCACCAATACGGTATGTTCAAATTGGGCTACGTCACTTTGGTTGTGAGTCGTAAGGTTCCATTCATAATCTTCCTCTATCGCCCGTATTGCCCCATTTGAAATATACGGCTCCCATGCGATCACCATACCTTCCTGCAATATCAGGGTTTCTTCAGGATCGTAATAATTGATGATGTTAGTGGGATAGGCATGCAATCTTTTTCCTATACCATGACTACAAAGATTTTTTATAATTGTAAAATCATTATCACGAGCTTCCTTTTCTATGGCCCTGGATATTTCATTAACCTTTGTCCCTGCAACAGAAAGGCGGATGGCTTTCATTGTCGCCCGTTTTGCGCATTCCAACAATTTGTTTGTTTCATGAGCACTATTCCCTAAAATTACGGTAAACGCCACATCTCCAAAATAACCTCTATATTTTATGGATACATCGATATTTACCCTGTCCCCACATCGGAGAATTCTTTTGTTGGGTACTCCATGGGCTATGATTTCATTTACGCTGATGCAGGTATTACCCGGGAATCCTTCCATTTTTGGAGCAGATTGGGCATTGAGGAGTTTTATATATTTTCCGGCAATTTCATCCAATTTTTGGGAAGAAACTCCGGGTTTAAGCTGGCTGACCATTTCCCAAAGTATTTTGGCAACAATATGGCCAGACTGCCTCAAGCCTTCTATATCTTTTTCACTATTTAGTACTAAAGTTTGAGTCTCCAATTTTGAGAAATAGGTGGAACGCCAATAATTAAAATGGAGGGAATTCCCTCCATTAGATTACAATTATCCTGAAAAATTGTTTACAAATTGTTAAATTTTGTTTTTAGGAAGCCTACCTGATTTTCGTAAAGCATCATGAATAATCCATTCTATTTGCCCATTTGAACTTCTAAATTCGTCGGCTGCCCATTTTTCAATTGCTTTCAACACCTCCGGATCCATCCTCAACACAAAAGGCTTCTTTTTTGCCATGTTTAATAATTATCGTATTTATCAATTTTCTGAAGAAGAATTGTATTACCTCCTTTACCAGCAGCAATGGAAATCGCCTTCCATCCCCTTTGACAAATTTCGTTGAGCCTTTTCTCAAATTTGGCAGTTGACTCAAATGCTTTCTGATTAAATAATTTATATTCTTCCATGATTTTATTGATGAAGTGTTCCTGTATTGATTACGGGTTGCGCATCCCTGTCACCGCAAAGTACCACCATCAGGTTGCTGACCATCGTGGCTTTCTTTTCTTCATCCATATCTATGATGCCTTTTTCCGAAAGTTTCTCAAGCGCACTTTCTACCATACCAACCGCGCCCTCTACAATTTTGAATCTTGCAGCAACAATTGCAGTCGCCTGCTGCTTTCTAAGCATGGCCTGCGCAATTTCAGGAGCATAGGCAAGATAGCCAATCCGCGCTTCCATCACGTGGATTCCCGCAATATTCAGGCGCTCCTCTAGCTCTTTTTCCAATGCCTCATTTACTTCATGTAGCCCCGAACGCAAAGTCACTTCAACTTGTTTGTCATCAAAATTATCATAAGGATAAGATACGGACATTTTCCTAACAGCAGCATCGGTTTGCACTTTCACAAACTGTGCATAGTCATCTACTTCAAAGGCAGCCCGATATGTTTCCTGAACTTTCCAGACCAGGATTACACTGATTAAAATAGGATTCCCAACCTTATCATTCACTTTCACCCTTTCACTGTCAAAGTTCCTGGCTCTTAATGAAATGGATTTATATCCATAAAACGGATTGATCCAAAAGAACCCATTATCCTTTACCGTTCCTTTATACGCCCCAAATAGTATCATGGCTTTTGAATGGTTTGGAAATACGATGTAAAATCCTTTCAGAAGCAACAGAAAGATGAATAAAAGGATCAATGCCCATGGATTTTTCAAGGCAATAAGTCCAAATAATCCAGCTCCAACTATGATCAATTCGATCAATAAAAACGGATATCCGTTTGTAGGTTTTATTATTATTTCTTTTTTCATGATTATAGATTTAATATGATATTATTTTAATATCATATTGATATAAACGGATACATTGTTCAAATAGTTTCATGATCACTATTTTTTCATTGTATTTAAAAATTCCGATAGGTCGAAATAAAAATCGCCTTCAACCTCTATCCATGCTGTCATCAACAAGTCCCTGGAACTATTATAAACTGAGTTTTACATCTCTATTTTATTTCTATAAAGGCCAATATCCGCATCACCAGTTAAAATAATTTCAAAATATCTTGACATTGATAAAAATTCAATTCACATTTACACTGTACTATTACATTAATACAGTAGAACAGTAACAATATGATCAACATCAATGAATTGAGTTTCGCCTATCCGAGGCAGCCGGAGCTTTATCGTAAGCTGTCTCTTAAGCTACATACCGGGAGTGTCACCGGACTCCTGGGAATAAATGGGGCTGGAAAAACTACACTCCTAAAATTACTATCCGGGCTATTAACCCATTCGGGCGGGACAATTGAAGTCAATGATTTCAAGCCTTTTGACAGAAAAGTAAAATCGCTAAATGAAATTTATTTTCTACCGGAAGAGTATTTTCTCCCCCCAGTTAAGATTTCAAATTATGTAAAAGCACACAAAGGATTTTATCCAAAATTCAGCGCTGAAAAATTCCAAACGATTCTGGAGGACTTTAATCTAAATAGCAACTCAAAAATCAATAAGCTTTCTCATGGACAAAAGAAGAAGTTCATAGTCACATTTGCCCTGGCTACCAATTGTTCGTTATTGCTGTTGGATGAACCAACCAACGGTCTGGACATTCCATCGAAAGCTTTGTTCAGGAAGATAGTTGCCGGGTCTATTGATGACAACCAATTGATGATCATCTCTACACACCAGGTAAAAGATGTTGAAAATCTGATCGATAATATAGTTGTCCTTAAAGACGGTAAAGTTGTTTTTCATGAAAACACAACGACCATTTCAGAAAAATTGGTTTTTCGTTCCGGAAGAACCGTAGATGAAGCATCAGCAATCTATTCAGAACCTATCCCGGATGGGATAAAATCTATTTCCTGGCAAATCAATGGACATTCGTCAGATATTGACATAGAACTCCTTTTCAATGCAATCAATTCGGGCAAAATAATTCTTACAGACCATGAATACTAGTAATCACATAAGTGCACACAGGATGTTATTGCTATACAAGCAGTATATAAATCTTTACCTTAAACAGACCTTGATCATTTTTGGAGCTACGGTGGTAACCATTACAGGCTTTCACACATTTATGCATCTTGCGAACTTAAGAAATATAGATAGCATGTTCCGAAATGATTATCATGGTTCGGTTTTTCTTTTTGCTTTTTTTGGAGGGTGTCTCATTTGGTGTGGACAAGCATTTTCTGCATTCAGATCAAAAGAAAAAAGCATGGATTATTTAATGACACCTGCCTCTTCAAGTGAAAAATATTTGTTCGAATTTATCAATCGAATAATTGTTTTTCTGATCTTCTTCCCTATTCTGTATTGGGTATTAACCAATCTCGTTACAGGAATATTTCACTATTACATTCCAGAATATCGGAATTATAAGTTTGCTTATGGAGATCTGATAGGAACCAGATGGAGTGCCCGCGAATTGACATTGATAGGCGGCCTGGCGTTGCTAATGTTAACACTGCCATTTACAGGAGCAACATATTTTCAAAAGGTGCCCCTGCTCAAAACAATACTCATTGTTGCTTTGCTTGTAGGTACCTATGTTGGAATGGGTGTTACTGTATATAGGACTTCAAATACGAGAATATACGCTTGTCAATAACAGGATATTATTTATGTATGGGCCAGAGGATGGGAAGGTGGCAGGAATATGGGCGGTAATCCTTGTGAACATTGTCATATTGGCTATTGGCTATTTTAAAATAAAAGAGAAGGAGGCGTAGTATGGAATTTAAAAATAGCAAAGGCATCGCACTTCAAATAGCTGATAATCTATCGGAAAGAATTCTAACTGGAGCGATTGCTATAGATGAAAAAATTCCCTCTGTGAGAGAATTGGCTGTAGAAATGGGTGTAAATCCCAACACAATCGTGCGAAGTTACGCAGAGCTTCAGTCAAAAAATATAATATCCAACCAACGAGGTATTGGATATTTTGTGGCAAAGGATGCTGGCAAAATTATTAAAGAATGGAGAAAGCAGGAATTTTATAATACTGAATTACCTGAATTCGTCCGCCAAATGGATATTTTAGGAATTAGCTATGCTGATCTCAAAACACCTATATCTAACCTTTTAAAAAATAACCAATGAAAACAAGTAGTAAAATACTAATAGGCTTATTGTCAACAATACTAATTGTAATGATCGCAGTTTTTGTGGATATCAAAGTCTTTGGGGAACATAGAAGCATGAGGGTTGATACCTCCAAAATGAAAGATATCTTTATCGATGATTTTAAGTATGTTCGAGTAGATGATTTCAAATCTTTGAAATTATCTGATTCAGATAGAAATTATTTTCGATATGTGTAATTCAGCGATACTACAATTGTTAATATCGACTATTCAATAGAAAATGATACATTAATAATTAACGGGGTGTCTTTACCTTCATTTGCTAGTTTCACTCTTTTTATAAATTCGAAGATTGAGAGAATAGATGTGACAAATTCTCAACTAAATTTTTCTGGTTTAAATCAAGATAATATTCATTTATACTTATCAGACGGCGAGATAAATAGTTAGTGTCACTAAGAAAACGCATCTCTCGTTTTTGCAATATAATTATTTTAATATTTTATTGCACTCTTAATTTTCTGATTTCTGATGGATTTCGAA